>NZ_JBSGDZ010000024.1:0-30527 GCF_053602655.1 Sphaerisporangium sp. NPDC004334 | reverse complement strand
CGTCTCGGGACGACGGTGTGGCGGGCGACGGTTCAGGGGGTGGTCGTGGCGGTTTCGGTGATTACGGTGTGGTGGGTGACGGTGGGGTCGAAGGCGGTGAGGACCTTCTGTGCCTCGGGTTCGACGACGGCGGCGTCCACGTCGGGCGCGGCGAAGTCGCGCACCGCGTCCATGGACGCCCACAAGGTGATCACCTCGATCTCGACCTGACCGTCTCTGTCGCGGTTGAGCAGGTAGGCGCCCCGGTGACCCTCGATGCCGCGCAGCTCGGGGAGGACGGCCTGGGTGAAGTGCCGCCGGTAGGCCTCGGCGCCCTCGGTGGTGGCGGTCGCACGCCAGATTCTCGCGATCATCACGCTCTCCTCCGGTTCGGACGGGTTTCGCCGGTGGTTGGGCAGTGTCGGGCAAACCCTAGATCATCTCGGGGAGATCCAGGATCTTCTCCTCCGCCTCGCCGATTAGCGGAGAGGCGCACGGGATAGGAGTGAGTCAGGCGTCGCGCTACGTCACAGATGAAACCACGACTTTCAGCGCATGCCGGGGGGAGACACTCATGCGCTATGCCCGATCCGCAGTGAGCAGGTCGGCGGTCGGCGTCTACCTGGCGCTCGCCGCCCAGATCGCCACCCTGACCTGCCTGGTCGTCTTCGAGGAAGCACGCGGCAAGCAGCTCGCGCGGCAGGTCGCGCGGCTGGGCAGCGACCCGCACGCCCCCGGGGCGGAGGCCGTCGTCGGCGCCGTCACCTGGTTCGCCATCCTCATCCTGCTGGTGGCCGCCGCGACGGTCGCCGCCGGCTGCTCCTACTTCGCCTGGCTCCGCCACGCCGGGGCGACCCCCCGCATGATCGCCATCGCCTGGTTCGTACCGGTGCTCAACCTCGCCGCGCCCGCGCTGCTCGTGCACGCTCTGCGGGAGGACGCCGGGCTGCGGGAGGGCCGCCGCCGGTCATGGGTGGTGCTGCTCGCCGCGTGGTGGGGGTGCTGGCTGGCCATGGTGTTCCTCATCCTGATGCGGCTGCCGTTCACCCACTCGCCGCAGGGCAGGGACCTGACCGGCCTCGGCGCGGCCGAGCTGGTGGTGGCGGTGGTCGCCGCGCTGCTGTGCGCGGCGACCGTCAGGGAGATCACCCAGGCCAGGGTCAGCGCCCGTCCTTCGTCGATCGCGCATTCTCTGAAGCTGCTGCCCGCGCTGCGGTCGCTTCCCCGGCACACCTATCCGGCGGGGGACTGAACCCGAGCGGCCCGGAGCTTCCCGGGCTGGCGTGCCACAGCTTGCGGGGCGGCCCGGTCACCCCGGGCGCGGCGCCGAGGTCGGCGTAGGGGGACAGCCGGTAGCCGTTGCCGTACTCGATGCGGCGCCCGCCGACGCCCGCCCGCTCCTCCCGCTCCTCCCGCAAAGCGCGCGACCCCGCCCCGGCCGCCTGCGGGGTGAGGCCCAGGGCGGCCCGCACCGCGTCGAGCCCCTTCTCCCGCCACAGCCGGTCGAGCTCGGCCAGGTCCCAGCAGTCGACGGCGCGCAGCGACACCGCCCGCGCGCCGACCCGGCGCACGACCCCTCTGGCGACCAGCATCCAGGACCCGAACACCGTGGCGGCGCAGCGCGCCTGGACCGACTCGAAGAAGGTGAGGTCGACGGGGCCGGTCGAGTCGTCCAGCGTGGCGAAGATGACGCGCTGCCCGGAACGGATCGCCGGGGTCTGCGTGGCGACCTTCACCCCGGCGACCAGGATCTCGGCGCCGTTGCGCAGCCTGAGCAGCTCGCTGGACCTGACCACGCCGATCGCGTCGAGCAGTTCGTCGTAGAAGCCGATCACGTGCCGGCTGACGTCCAGGCCGAGGATGTCCAGCTCGGCCTCCACGGCCTCGGCCTCGGTCATCTCCGGCAGCTCGCCGGGCGCGATGTGCTCGGTGAACGCCATGGGGATCTGCACGGCGGACGGCGGCCCGCCCGCCCCCGAGCCGACCGATCCGGGATCTGAGCCAGGGCCAGGAGGGGAGGCGGGGGCGGCGGGACGGGGGCGACCGCCCGGGCGGGCCTTGCGCCGCGCGGTCACGCCGGTCGCGGACGCGCGGTCCAGGACGCCGATCTGGGCGATCAGGTCGCGCCTGGTCAGCTCCCCGGGACGCCAGCGCGGGCCGCCGGGGTGCAGCCCGTGCAGCGCGTCGAGGCCGCCGACCTGCACGATGCGCTCGGCGACCGGCCGGGACGGGCGGGCGCGCTCCCAGAAGTCGGCCAGCGAGGTGTAGGGCCGCCCGGTGACCATGCGGTCGACCTCCGCCTCGCTGATCCCCTTGACCGCCGAGAACGGCACCCGCAGGCCGTACCCCGCCGGGAACGCCCCGGAATCGCCGTTGACGATCGTGCCGCCGGTGTCCCTCGCAGCTCCATCGTTCCCCGCGTCACCGGGACCCGTCGCGCCGCCGGGAACGGCCGTGGCGTCGAGGGCGGCCGTGGCGCCGGGGGGATTCTGGAGGCGTTCGACGAGCCAGTGGCGGCCGGAGTGGTTGACGTCCAGGGGGAGGACGGCCACGCCGCACTTGCGGGCCTCGTCCAGGATCACCCTCCCGGGGTACATGCCGGGGTCGTGCGTCAGCACCCCGGCGAGGAACGCCGCCGCGTGGTGCCGTTTCAGCCAGGCCGACTGGTAGGTGGGCAGGGCGAACGCCGCCGCGTGCGCCTTGCAGAACCCGAACGAGCCGAACGCGTCGAGCACCTGCCAGGCGCGGTCGGTGGTCTCGCGGTCGAACTCGGGCAGCACCTCGGCCTCCCACCACGCGCGCACCCGTTCGCGGCCCTCGGGGGTGCCGAGGGCGCGGCGGACCTTCTCGGCCTCCGACAGGCCGCAGCCGGTCATGACGTCGACGACCCTCAGGACCTGCTCGTGGAAGACGACGACGCCGTTGGTCTCCTGCAGCGCCGGCCGGAGCAGGGGATGGGGGTAGGACGGCTCGCGCCAGCCGTGCCGGGATTCCAGGTACGGGGTGACCATGTCGGAGTTGACCGGGCCGGGCCGGAACAGGGAGATGTCGACGATCAGGTCGTGCATGGTGCGCGGTTCGAGCTTGGTCACCAGCTCGCGCTGGCCGGGCGACTCGATCTGGAAGCAGCCGATGGTGCGGCCGGTGCAGATCATGTCGTAGGTGGCGCGGTCGTCCTGGGGGACGTCGCGGTCGAGGTCGATGTCCTGGCCCTCCACCCGCCTGATCTCGCCGAGCGCGTACGCCATCGCCGACTGCATGCGCACGCCGAGCACGTCGAGTTTGAGCAGCCCGGCCTCCTCGACGTCCTCCTTGTCGAACTGGCTCATCGGGAAGTCGAGCAGGCTGCGCTCGACGGGGGTGCGGTCGCGCAGCCCGGAGTTGCCGACCAGCACGCCGCAGGGGTGCAGGGCGATGTGGCGGGGCAGGCCGTCGAGCCGCTCGGCGAGCTGGAACATGGCCGACAGGGCGCGGTCGTCCAGGCCGCTGCCGCGCAGCTCGGGCAGGTCGGACAGGGCGGCGCGGATCTGCCGGGCCCGGACGTGCGGGAACGCCTTGGCGATGAGGTCGGTCTCGTGCGGCGGCAGCCCCATGGCGGCGCCGACGTCGCGGATGGCGCTGCGCGCGCGGTAGGTCTCCATCATCGAGACGCAGGCGACCCTGTTCTCGCCGTAGCGGTCGAGGATGGCCTGGTAGCAGTCGAGCCGCCGCGCCGACTCCACGTCGATGTCGATGTCGGGCAGCCCTTTGCGCCCCTCGGACAGGAAGCGCTCCATGAGCAGGCCGTGGTCGAGCGGGTTAACCTCGCCGATGCGGATGAGGTAGTTGACCAAACTGCCCGCGCCGGACCCGCGGATGGCGCAGCGCACCCCCATCGCGCGGATCAGGTCGGTGATGCCGGAGACGACGATGAAGTACCCCGAGAGCTGCTTGCGCTCGATGATCCGCAGTTCCTCGGCCAGCCGTTCGCGCGCCTGCCTGGATCGTTCCATGCCGCGCGCGTACAGCCCGTCCTCGCACCGGCGGCGCAGCAGGGGGACCGGGTCCTCCTCGACCTCCGGAAGGTGCACGCGTTCGGGGTCGTTGCGCAGCGCGAGGATGTCCAGCGGGTCCAGGACGCACCGTTCGGCGACCTGCCGCGTGGCGGCGAGCAGGCGGCGGGCGTGGTCGTGGTCGCCATCGCAGACCCGCGCGGCGACCTGCGCCATCTCTTTGCCGCTTTTGAGGTAGGCGTGCGAGGCGGAGTGCTCCAGGTGCCGCGTGTGCAGCGGCACGAGTTTGCGCGCGGCGTCGAGCACGTCGCCGACCCGGTAGTCCCCCGCGTCGAGGTGGCGCACGGCGTTGGTCAGGACGGCCGGCACGCCCAGCGAGCGGGCGAGGGCGAGCATGCGCCGGGCGGTGCCCGCCTCGTGCTGACCGTACTGGTCGACGACCTCGACGACCAGGTCGGGGACGGCCGCCCGCCAGGCGGCGAGCAGGGCGCGCGCCCGCTGGTCGTGGCGCGCGGCGACGGCCCGCCCGACGTCGGACCTCGGGCCGAGCATGACCAGCAGCCCGGCCGCGTGCCGGGCGACCAGTTCGCGGGTCACCCGTGGCTCGCCCCGCCGCCCGGCGTGGTGGGCGTCGGTGGTGAGCCGGCACAGGTGCGCCCACCCGCCCGTGCGCGCGAGGACGGTGACGCGCTCGTCGCCGCCGTCCTCCGCCGAGCCGCGCAGCGCCAGGTCGACGCCCACGACCGGGTGGAGGCCGGCGTCGAAGCACGCCTGGACGTGCTTGACCGCGCCGTACATGCCGTCGCGGTCGGTCAGCGCGAGGATGTCCATCTCGTGCTCGGCCGCCCGCGCGACCAGCTCGCCGGGGAACGCCGTGCCGTATCGCAGGGAGTAGGCGGAGGCGACGTGGAGGTGGGGGAACATCAGTCCCACGCCCTGAGCATCAGCCAGCCGTCGCCGGCGGTGTCGAACCGCAGCTCGTAGGTGCCGGTCGCGGCGCCGGGGCTCGCCTCCACCCGCCAGAACCGGCGCTCGCCCGGGTCGTTCTCGGAGATCTTCCACCACTCGCGGGAGGTCACCCAGTGGTCGAGGACCCGGTGGACCACGTAGAGACGGTCGCGCCAGACGAAACGGGCGGGCTCGCCGTCTCGCGTCCACACCTCGATGGGGTCCCCGTAGATTCTGCTCAAGGCGCTCCTTCTCCCTGGGCCGCGGTGGAACTTCGTGAGCACCCGGGGGAAGGCGGGTCGTGCTACATCGAACATATGTTCTCAGAGCCCAGAGGGCAAATCACCCCACCCTTCGCGTGTCGCCCCGGCCGTCGCGCCAGTGAACGATCACGTCACCGTGTGTTCACACAACGACACCCGAACGCAGCGGAGTAGATACGTTTTGTTGTCCGGCCCCGCCTATGGTCATCCCCACAACCTCGAAAGTGGGATACAAGCGTGCAAACACCTCGAAAGCGGCTCGTCGGGCTGGCAGCCGCACTGACCGTCGCCGCATCCCTGGGCGCCGCCGCCTGCGGTGCGGCCCCGACGGCCGGCTCCGGCGGCGGCGCCTCCATCGGTGGCGCCGTCACGACGGCGACCTCCGCCGCCGACCTCGGCGGCCTGGACAAGCTCGTCGAGGCCGCGAAGAAGGACGGCCAGCTCAACGTCATCGCCCTTCCGCCGAACTGGGCCAACTACGGCGAGATCATCAAGGCCTTCTCCGACAAGTACGGCATCAAGGTCAACAGCGAGAACCCCGACGGCTCCAGCGCCGACGAGATCAACGCCGTCAAGACCCGCAAGGGCCAGGACCGCGCCCCCGACGTGCTCGACCTCGGCCAGGCGTTCGCCCTCAGCGGCGCCCAGGAGGGCCTGTTCGCCCCCTACAAGGTGCAGACCTGGGACAAGATCCCCGAGGGCCAGAAAGACGCGAACGGCACCTGGTACAACGACTACGGCGGCTACGTCTCCATCGGCTGCGACGCCAAGCGCGTGAAGACCTGCCCCGCCACCTTCGCCGACCTGCTCAAGCCCGAGTACAAGGGCCAGGTCGCGCTGAACGGCAACCCGACCAAGGCCGGGTCCGCCTTCGCCGGCGTCTACGCCGCCGCCCTCGCCAACGGCGGGACCTTCGACGACATCCAGCCGGGCCTCGAGTTCTTCAAGAAGCTGAAGGCCGCCGGCAACTTCAACCCCGTCGAGTCCACCCCGGCGACCGTGCAGAGCGGCGAGACCCCGATCAGCATCGACTGGGACTACCTCAACGCCGGGTACACCGACGAGTTCGTGAGCAAGGGCGTCGACTGGAAGGTCACGGTCCCCTCGGACGGCAAGTACGCCCAGTACTACGCCCAGGCGATCAACAAGGACGCCCCGCACCCGGCCGCCGCGCGGCTGTGGCAGGAGTACCTCTACAGCCCCGAGGGCCAGAACCTCTACCTGAAGGGGTACGCCCGCGCCGTGCTGCTGCCCGCCATGCAGACCGACGGCACCGCCGACGCGACGCTGGTCGGCAAGCTGCCCAAGGTCGAGGGCACCCCGCAGTTCCCCACCGACGCGCAGGTCACCAAGGCCAAGGAGACCCTCGCCTCGGGCTGGGGCGACGCGGTCTCCGGATGACCCCTACATCGACGATGCGATCGGCTCTCCCCCATGGCTGAAACGCACTCGGCGGCTCCCGCCGGCCTTCCCCTGAACACCAAGGTGCGGGAAGGCGGGAGCCGTCCCCGCTCCAAGGGCTGGACCGGCGCCCTGCCGCTGCTGGTGTTCGTCGGCCTGGCCTTCGGCATCCCGACCGTGGCGCTGCTCGGCGGGGCGTTCACGGCGGACGGCGCGCCCAGCACCGCCAACCTCACCGCCTCCCTCAAGGGCGCCTACCTCACGGCGCTGCTCGGCAGCGTCAAGCTGTCCGCGGTCGTCGCCGTCGCCGGGGCCGTCGTCGGCACCTTCCTCGCCCAGGCGGTCGTCACCTCCCGGTTCCGCGCCCTGCGCGAGGCCGTGCTGACCGCCTCCGGCGTGCTGGCGAACTTCGGCGGCGTCCCGCTGGCCTTCGCCTGGACGGCCACGCTCGGCAACTCCGGCGTGCTCACCCGGCAGCTGAACCTGGGCGACCACGGCTGGAACCTCTACAGCTTCTGGGGCCTCGCCCTGGTCTACCTGTACTTCTCGGTCCCGCTGATGGTGCTGGTCGTCGTGCCGGCCCTGGACGGCCTGCGGCCGCAGTGGCGGGAGGCGGCGCAGAACAACGGCGCGAGCGCGTGGCAGTTCTGGCGCTACGTCGGCATCCCGGTGCTCACCCCGAGCCTGCTCGGCGGCGTGGTCCTGTTGTTCGGCGGCGCCTTCGCGGCGTACGCGACCGCGGCGGCCATGGTCGGCACCGTGGTCCCGCTGGTGACTTTGCAGATCGCCGACGCGCTCACCGGCAACGTGCTGATCGGCCACGAGAACGTGGCGCTGGCCCTCAGCCTCGACATGATCGTGGTGGCCGGCCTGGTCATGGCCGTCTACCTCCCCCTCCAGCGCAGGAGCGCCCGATGGCTCCGCTGACCCCCCGCCCGCACGCGGCCCCCGACCACCGGAGCCCGCGATGGCCGCGCTGACCCCCACGGTGCTGCCCGACGCCGGCACGCCGACCGCGCGCCCCGGCCGCCCGCGCCGCGTGCGCGTGTGGCGCGGCGTGGTGCTGCTGGTGGCCGCGCTGTACTTCCTGACGCCGCTGCTCACCTCGTTCGTGTTCACCGTGAACGACCCGGCGCGCGGCTTCACCCTCGACGCCTACCTGGAGATCTTCTCGGCCGAGGGCTTCGTCCAGAGCCTGCTGCTGTCTCTCGGGCTGGCGGTCGCCACGATCGTCGTCGTGCTGGCCCTCACGCTGCCGGCGATGCTGGCCGTGCGGCTCAGCGCGCCCCGGCTGCGGCCGGTCATGGAAGTGGTGTGCACGCTGCCGCTGGTGGTGCCGCCGATCACCTTCGTGGCCGGCATCAGCACGGTGCTGCGCTGGGGGCCCGACTACCTGGCGACCACCCCCTTCTACCAGACGATCATCGCCGTCCAGAACCCCGCCTTCCCGGCGGTGCTGGTCATCGCCTACGTCGTGCTGGCGCTGCCGTTCGTCTACCGGGCGCTGGACGCCGGGCTCGGCGCGATGGACGTCCGCACGCTGGTGGAGGCCGCGCGGAACTGCGGGGCCTCCTGGCCGCACGTGATGCTCCGCGTGATCATCCCCAACCTGCGGACCGGCCTGGCGAGCGCGTCGTTCCTCACCCTGGCCCTGGTGCTCGGGGAGTACACCGTGGCCCGGCTGCTCGGCTACCAGCCGTTCCCGGTGTGGATCGTCACGATCTCCGGCTCCAACGCCGCCATGTCGGTCGCCGTATCGATCTTCAGCCTGCTGTTCGCCTGGCTGTTGCTGCTCATCCTTTCCACCGCCGGCAATAGGCAAAGGAGTGGTTCGTGAACGGGGCTCGGGTGGAGTTCCGGGGGCTTCGCCGCGCGTTCGGCGCGACCGTCGCCCTCGACGGCCTCGATCTGACCGTCGAACCGGGCGAGCTGATCGCCCTGCTCGGCCCGTCGGGCTGCGGCAAGACGACGGCGCTGCGCTGCGTCGCCGGGTTCGAGAGCCCCGACGCCGGGGCCGTGCTCGTCGACGGCGAGGACATCACGAACGTCCCGGCCAACCGTCGCGACGCCGGGATGGTCTTCCAGTCCTACAGCCTGTTCCCCAACCTGAACGCCTTCGACAACGTGGCGTTCGGGCTGCGGGTGCGCAAGGTGCCCGCCGCCAAGCGGCGCGCCCGCGCGGCCGAGCTGCTGGAACTGGTCGGCCTGCCCTCGCACGGCGACCGCTACCCGCACCAGCTCTCCGGCGGCCAGCAGCAGAGGGTGGCGCTGGCGCGCGCGCTCGCCCTGGAACCGCGGGTGCTGCTGCTGGACGAGCCGCTGTCGGCGCTCGACGCCAAGGTCCGGGTCACGCTGCGCGAGGAGATCCGGCGGCTGCAGCTCTCGCTGGGCATCACGACGATCTTCGTGACGCACGACCAGGAGGAGGCCCTGTCGGTCGCCGACCAGGTCGCGGTGCTCAAGAGCGGGCGCCTGGAACAGGCCGGGCCGCCCGCCGAGATCTACAACCGCCCCGCGACGCCGTTCGTGGCCGAGTTCGTCGGGACGATGAACCACCTTCCCGGCCTGCTGGACGGCCAGGAGGTGCAGGTCGCCGGGCAGCGGCTGCCCGTCCACGGCGCGACGCCCGGCACCCCGGAGGTGGACGTGCTCGTCCGCCCCGAGACCGTGCTGGTCACCGCGGCGCACGACGGCGAGGCGCTGGTGGTGACCAGCTCGTTCCGCGGGTCGTCGGTGCGGCTGCTGCTGCGCCTGGCCGACGGCACCGAGCTGCTGGCCGACCTGCCCGCGCACGACGCCGCGCGGCTGTCCCCCGGCGTCCAGGCCGCCGTCCGGCTCGTCGAGCGCCCCGTCCTGGTGGCCGCCCGCACCCCGGCGGCGACCCCGGCCACCCCGGCCACCGCGGTGGCCGCCGCCGAGTAGGCCGCTTGACGGCCCGGTGGCGGTTCGCAGGACGACCGCCGCCGGGCCGTTATGCGAGGGAGGCCGCCGGGGGGCGCACTCTCGGTAGGCTTGCCGTCCCGAAAAGGTACATAGCGGTAAGGCGACGTGGTGAACAACCTAGGTCCGGGCGACCCCCTCCAGATCGGCCGATACCGGCTGCTCGGCCAGCTGGGCCGCGGTGGCATGGGCACCGTGTACCTCGGCCAGGACGAGACCGGGCAGCGGGTCGCCGTCAAGGTGATCAACCACGAGTACAGCCAGCACGACCAGTTCCGCGTGCGCTTCCGCCGCGAGGCCGAGGCGGCGGGCCGGATGCGCCGCTTCTGCACGGCGGCCGTCCTGGACGCCGCCCTCGACGGCGACCAGCTCTACGTCGTCACCGAGTACGTCGAGGGGCCGAACCTGTACGATGCCGTGCGGTCTTCAGGGCCGCTGCGCGGCTCCAGCCTGGACGCGCTGGCCGTCGGCGTCGCCACCGCCCTGACGGCCATCCACAGCGCGGGCGTCGTCCACCGCGACCTCAAGCCGTCCAACGTGCTGCTCTCGCCGGTCGGCCCGCGCGTCATCGACTTCGGCATCGCCAGGGCCATGGACACGCTGAGCGGGATCACCGGCACCGGGCAGCTCATGGGCACGCCCCGGTACATGGCCCCGGAGGTGCTGCGCGGCGCTCCCGCCTCGCCGGCCTGCGACGTGTTCTCGTGGGGCTGCCTGGTCGCCTTCGCCGCCAGCGGCCGCACGCCGTTCGGCGGGGAGTCCCTTCCCTCGATCGTGTACCAGGTGCTCAACAACGAGCCCTCGCTGGAGGGCATGGAGGCGGCGCTGCGCGAGCTGGTGGCGGCCACGCTGGACAAGGACCCGGCGCGGCGGCCCACCTCGCAGCAGATCCTCGACCACATGGTCGGCCGCACCACCCCCGAACGCGCCCAGCACGCGGTCGTCCAGACCTGGCAGGCGGAGCGGCCGGAGGCGGGGCACCCGGAGGCGGCGCGTCCCGGTCAGAGCACGGTGTACCCCGGTCAAAGCATGGCGTCCCCCGGTCAGACGCCCGCCCACCCGGCCCCGTTCTCCACCTTCGCGGGGCCGCCGCCCACCGCCCCGCTCACGGGCGGGCAGACCACGGCCGCCTGGCAGCCACCCGGCCAGGCGCCCACCGTCGCGGGGCAGCCCTCCACCATCTCAGGGCAACCCTCCACCATCGAAGGACGACCGCCGACCGTCGCCGGGCACCCTCCCACCGTCGCGGGCGGGACCGCCGGGCCGGGAACCGGCCGGCCGGGGGCCGGCGGGGCTGGGGCCGGCGGGGCTGGGGGCGGCGGGGCGAACCGGCGTACGCGGCTGATCGGGCTCGCCGTCGCCGGCGTCGTCGTGCTCGCCGCGGGCGGGCTCGGCCTGCGCGCCTGGCTCACGCCGTCCGGGCCGCCCACCGAGCTGAGCTACCTCTACCGTGACGACTTCAACGACAGCGGCACCGGCTGGGGCGGCAGCGCGTACACCGGCCAGGAGTACAACACCTACGGCTACGCCTCCGGTGGGTACTACGCCATCGACGTGACCGACGAGCGCGCCGAGCGCATCGAGACGGCCCCACTGCCGTTCGTCCCCAAGCAGCCCGCCACGCCCGATCCGTCCGCGACCCCGACCCCGACGACGCCCGAGCAGTTGCTGATCACCGTGACGACGGGCGTCCGCGAGTCCAAGGGGCCCGGCGAGTACGGGCTGTTCTGCCGGGCCGACCAGGAGTCGCGGCGCAGCAGGTACGAGTTCCTGCTCACCGCGCAGGGCGAGGCCCGCATCCGCCGGGTCACCAAGGGCACCGGCGGCAACCTCACCACGCCGGTCAAGGTGGGAGATCTGTCCAAGGGCGCCACCCTGCAGGCCGAATGCGCCGCCACCGGCGAGGGGGTGCGGCTGCGGATGTGGGTGAACGGCGAGGCGGTGCAGTCCTACGTCGACGACTCCGGCGCGCCCGCGAGCCTGCCGAACGGCGACGTCGGCTTCCTGGCCCGCGTGCCGGACAAGGCCGGCGCGACGCTGAAGACCTCCTTCGACGACTTCGTCGTCCAGGGCCCCTCCCCCAGCGCCTCCGGCCACGGCTGACCGCACCACGCGAAGTCCGGACGGCGCGAGACCCTGGCCCGCTGTCACGAACGTTCGCCGGGACGGGAGGGTCAGGTGGTCGCCGGGTGTGAGCCGACCGGGACGGGGGCGGGCGCGGGGGCGCGGTTGAGTGCGGCGGCGCGGGCGATCTCTTCGGCGATGACCTCCCGCGTGGGCCAGGTGGTCACCGCGACCGCCATCAGGACCAGGCCGCACAGCGCCCAGGCGCCGACCACGACGGGCACGGGGAACCGTTCGGCGAACGCGCCGGCGGCGAGCACGGCCACCGCGTGGGTGAGCTGGATGCCGCCCAGCATAATCCCGAAGGCGCGGGCGCGGTAGGCGTCGGGCAGCATCTGGACGAACAGCCCGTTCAGCGGGACCAGTACCGTGTTGACGGCGGCGGCCGCCAGGAGCACCAGCGTGAGCACCACCGGGAACGGCGGCGCGGCCAGGACGCCCACCAGCAGCAGCGGCCCGGCGAGCAGGAGCGGCTTGAGCAGCCGCAGCCGCCGCTCGGGACCGGTCATGCGGGTCACCAGCGCCCCGATGACGGCGCCGACCGGCAGCGCGGCCATCAGCAGGCCGGTGATCTGCGAGCCGCCCCCATAAGTGGGCGCCCACGCCGCGGCGAGCCCTTCGGGGACGATGGTGATGCCCACCACGCTGAACACCACCACGGCGGTGGGCCGCATGACCCGGTGCCCGAACACCAGGCTCAGGCCGTCGCCGGTCTCCCGCAGCAGCGAGCGCCGCGCGAGGTGCGTCACGGGGAGCGGCCGGGGACGCACGCCCCGCCAGAGCAGCAGCGTCGACAGGGCGAACGTCGCGGCGTTGATCAGCAGCGCGGCGTGCGGGTCGATGGCCGTGACCGCGCCGCCGACCGCGTACCCGGCGACCTGCGCGGCCTGGCCGGCCATGTTCTGGAAGGACAGCCCGACGACGTACCGGTCGCCGGTGAGCAGTTGCGCCACCATGGCCGACCGGGCCGCCTGGAACGGCGGGGTGAGCAGCGAGGCGCCGAGCAGCAGCAGGAGCAGCCCGGGCATCGGCATCCCCGGCAGGGCCATCATCCCGACCAGCGCCATCCGGGCGACGTCACAGATGATCATGACCCGGCGGTACGGGTAGCGCTCGGCCAGCGCCGCGAGCACCGGCCCGCCGGCCACCCAGGGGAGGTAGCTGATGGCGAAGCCGATGGCCGACAGCAGCACCGAGCCGGTGTCGGCGAAGACCAGGAAGGTCACGGCCACCTTGGCGAAATAGTCCCCCACCCAGGACAGGACGGCGGCGCCGAACAGCGCGCGGTACTCCGCCACCCCGAACACGTCCCGGAACGTCGCCGGCCGGTCGCCCGCGTCGGCGTCCGCGTCGACACCCGCCTCCCCGGTGACCGGTTCCCGATGTTCTCCGGCCTCGATCTCTCCACGCTTCTCGCTCACCGGCGTCCGTCCTCGTGTCAAGGGTCGCAGGTGGCGTGGTCCAGCGTGGGAGCCCGCGTCACGCCCGTCGGGTCGGCATAGCCCCCCACGACGCCATGTCGCATTTCTCCCTCTTCGACATGGCAAGGCTACAAAAAGTCATGATTACAGAACGAGGAGAGGTCTGTGGGACATTCTGCCGTGGATCCCTGGAATACCGTGGGGTCACCCCTAGCCACCCCTATTGCCTCTTGGGCGATATCTCCCCCTGAATCCCGTTCAAGGGCTTATGAGGGGTAATCGATGCTGTTGACACAATACGTTCCGCTTCCGTCACCAGCGCCGCCAGCCGGGCGCCGTGCGCGCCCCGCCAGTACACCCGGGCGCACACCGCGCAGCGCGCGAAGGCGTCGTAGCTGCGCCGCGTGCCCGGGCGCAGCGCCGGCGCCACCCGCTCCTTCGGTACCACCTCCAGCCGTCCGTTGCAGGCCGTGCATCTCGTCCAGGGCGCCAGCGGCGGGGCGAACCGTTCGAGGACGTCGTGGAACTGCTCGCGCGGCCGGGCGCCACGCACATAGGCCCCGAGCCACAGGCTCCGGCGGCACAGCAGCCCGCGGTCCTGGGTGAGCAGCACCCGCCGCTCGGCGTTCGCCCAGGCGATAAGCGCGTCGTCGTCCCGGTCGTTGTCGTACGCGGCGTCCACCCCGACCACCCGCAGCCACCGCGCCGGCGTCCCCAGATGCACGTCCAGCAGGAACCGATGCTCCGGCACCGCCTGCGGCCGCCGAACCCCGAGCACGGACACCACGGCCCCCGCCACCGGCCGGAACGACGGCGCCACCCGCCGGCCGTCCACCTCCAGCCCGCCGACCTCGGTCAGCGGCACCCCGACCGACTCCACCACATGCCCCACCGATGACGTCCCGTCATAGGCGACGACGACGTCATCGGCGGCCACGGCCCCCGCCCGCCGGCGCCGTCCGGCGAGGAACACGCGGAGCCCGTCGTCGAGCCGGACCGCCAACTCCCCCACACCGTCCAGCATGCCAGGCGGGCCTCACGCCGAGCTTCTCACCACCAGCTCCGCCGGGAGGATGACCGAGGAGACCGGGCCGCCGTCGAGGTGGCGGAGGAGGAGGCGGACGGCGGCGCGGGCCTGGTCGGCCGGGGAGGTGCGGACGGTGGTGAGCGGCGGGACGGTGTAGGCGGCGGCCTCGGCGTCGTCGAAGCCGACGACCGCGACGTCCTCGGGCACGCGGCGGCCCGCCTCGCGCAGGACGCTCAGCGCGCCGACCGCCATCAGGTCGCCGGCCGCGAAGACCGCGTCCAGGCCGGGATCGTCCTGGAGCAGCTCGCTCATGGCCCTGGCCCCCGACGAGCGGCTGTAGTCGCCCATGGCGACCATCGACCGGCGCCCGGCGTCGCGCAGGCCGTCGCGGTAGGCGGCCAGGCGGTCCTGCGCGGCGGTGCCCTCCAGCGGGCCGCAGATCATCGCGATCCGGCTGCGCCCCTGGGCGAGCAGGTGGGTCACCGCCGCCCTGGCGCCGCCGGCGTCGTCGGCCGCGACGTAGGGCACGGTGATCGGGGCCGAGGGCCGGCCCAGCGAGACGATGGGGACGCCCGTGCGCACGAGCGTGCTCAGCAGCGGGTCGGCGCCCGCCGTCGAGACGAAGACCACCCCGTCCAGGTGGCCGGCCCCGACGTGCTGCTCGACGCGCTGCCGGCTGCCCACCGAACCGCCCAGCATCAGCGTGACCTGCTTGCCCGACGTCTCCAGGGAGTGGGCCGCCGCCCGGACGACGGCCGCGAACAGCGGGTCGTCGGCCCCGTCGGGCGAGCCCGGCACCACCAGGCCGATGGTGTCGGTGCGCTGGGTCACCAGGCTGCGCGCCGCGGAGTTCGGCACGTACCCGAGCTCGTCCACGGCGTTCATGACGGTCTGGCGGAACTCCGGGCTGACCGTGGCCTGCCCGTTGATCACCCGCGAGACCGTGGAGCGCGACACGCCCGCCCGCGCGGCGACCTCCTCCAGCGTGGGACGCCTGGCGCGCTCCCTCCACAGCCCGTTGCGCCGGATCACCTCGCGGTACCACAGGCCGCTGTCCTTGAGCAGCCTGCGCTGGCTGTCGAAGTCGACGTGCACGATGCCGAACCGCTTGTTGTACCCCTCGGCCCACTCGAAGTTGTCCAGCAGCGACCAGACCAGGTAGCCCCGCAGGTCGGCCCCCGCCTCGATGGCGGCGTGCGCCGCGCGCAGGTGGCTTTCCAGGAACGCGGTGCGGTCGGCGTCGTGCACCCGCTCGCCGCTCACCGCGTCGTCGAAGGCGGCGCCGTTCTCGGTCACCAGCAGCCCGACGCCGGGGTAGTCACGCGTGAGCCGCAGCAGCAGCTGGGACAGGCCCGTCGGCACGATCGGCCAGCCGGTGGCCGTCGTCGGGGCGTAGGCGCCGGTGAACTCGATGTCCTCGGTGCCGGGGTAGGCGGGGTTGGCCGGCTCACCCGGCCCGGACCGCACGACGCACGGGGTGTAGTAGTTGACGCCCAGGAGGTCGACCGGCCGGCCGATGGCCGCCAGGTCGCCGTCGTGGATGTGGCCGAGCCCGGCGACGCGCTCGATGATCGGCAGCACCCGCTCGGGGTAGCGCCCGCGCAGCACCGGGTCGAGGAACTGCCGGTTGATCAGCGCGTCCACCCGGTCGACCGCCTCGGCGTCCTCGGGCGACAGCTCCATCGAAGGATCGTTCACCTGGCCGGGGGTCAGCACGGGCGCCAGGTTGACGGGCAGCGTGATCTCCTTCGCGCCGCCGCCGCGCAGCACCTGCACGCCGAGCCCGTGCGCGAGCAGCATGTGGTGGGAGGCGCGGAAGGCGTCGGCCCAGGATGTGCGGCCGGGCGCGTGGACGCCGATGCCGTACCCGAGCACGGCCGCCACCCACGGCTCGTTGACGGTCATCCAGGTGCGCACCCGGTCGCCGAGCCGGTCCTGGACGATCTTGGCGTAGTCGGCGAACCGGTACGCCGTGTCACGGTCGGTCCAGCCGCCGCGGTCCTCCAGCGCCTGCGGCAGGTCCCAGTGGTAGAGCGCCACGTACGGCGTGACGCCGGCCTCCAGCAGGTCGTCCACCAGCCGCTCGTAGAAGTCCAGTCCGGCGGCGTTGACCGCGCCGCGCCCGTCGGGCTGCACGCGCGACCAGGACACCGAGAACCGGTAGACGTCCAGGCCGAGCCGGTCCATCAGGCGGATGTCGTCGGCGTGGCGGTGGTAGTGGTCGCAGGCGGTGTCACCGGTGTGGCCGCCGGCGATCGCGCCCGGCCTGCGGCAGAAGGTGTCCCAGATCGACGGCCCCCGGCCGTCCTCCCGCGCCGCGCCCTCCACCTGGTAGGCCGCCGTCGCGGCCCCCCAGACGAACCCGTCGGGGAAAGCGAGCGTCTGCCCGCGGGTGGCGGTGCTTGTCACGGACATCCTCTGGAAGCTCCCGTCCTGCCGTGCCTTCTGGGCCCTCGACGCGCCACCCGAACCAGGTGGAACGCGACACAGCCATTCTGGCCGTCCAGCCCTTCCCGCGCACCTCGCCATCGACGCCGATGTGAGCCGGAGGGAAGAGACTGGAGGGGGAACAACCGGGCGGCCACGGGTGGTTGGCCATCGCGAGGCACGGCCTCACGCCCCGCCGCTCGCAGCAGCACGATCGCGAAGGAGTTCAGCGCCATGCATGCCATCGTCGTCGCCGATCCAGGAGATTCTTCCGCGCTCGTCCCCACCGAGGTGCCCGACCCCGAGCCCGGCCCCGGCGAGGTGCTCGTGGACGTCGCCGCGAGCGGCGTGAACTTCATCGACGTCTACCACCGCGAGGGGCGCTACCCGCTCCCCACGCCCTTCGTCCCCGGCTCGGAGGGCGCGGGCACCGTCGCGGCCCTCGGCCCCGGCGTGGCCGGCGTCGCCGTGGGCGACCGGGTCGGCTGGCAGGGTGTGCTCGGCGGGTACGCCCAGAAGGCCGTGATCCCCGCCGACAGGGCCATCCCGCTGCCCGAGGGCATCGACCCCGAGCAGGCGGCGGCCGTGCTCCTGCAGGGCCTCACCGCCCACTACCTGGCCACCTCGACCTACGCCGTGCAGCCCGGCGACGACGTGCTCGTCCACGCGGCGGCGGGCGGTGTGGGGCTGCTGCTCACCCAGATCGTCAAGCTGCGCGGCGGCCGGGTGATCGCCACGGTGTCCACCGCCGAGAAGGAGAAGCTCGCGCGGGACGCCGGCGCCGACGAGGTGATCCGCTACGAGGGCTTCGCCGAGGCGGTGCGCGCCCTGACCGGCGGGCAGGGCGTCCACGTCGTGTACGACGGCGTCGGGGCGGCCACCTTCGACGACAGCCTCGCCTCGCTGCGCCCGCGCGGCGTGCTGGCCCTGTACGGCGCGGCCAGCGGCCCGGTGCCGCCGTTCGACCCGCAGCGGCTGAACTCGGGCGGCTCGCTGTACCTGACCCGGCCCACGCTGGCCCACTACGCGGCCACCCGCGAGGAGCTGCTCGCCCGCACCGGCGACGTGCTGGGCTGGGTGGCCTCCGGCGAGCTCAAGGTGCACATCGGCGGCCGGTATCCGCTGGCGGACGCCAAGCGCGCCCACGACGACCTCCAGGCCCGCCGCACCACCGGCAAACTCCTACTGATCCCCTGACCCGCCGCTCGTCCCTGGCCATCGGCTCCCTAACGGGGCCGATGGCCATGCGTGATGACCACATACGTTCTCACCGGGCGCGGCTTTCCACTCCGGCCATGTGCTGGAGATGATCGGCGCCGGGTCGGCGGGGCGTTGTGCGGCGATGCCGGCGCCGGCTACGGCGCCCGAGCCGGTGAACGTTCGTGGCCAGCGTAGAGCGGTCCCCACAGATCAAAGCGGTCCGCTCCCGGGAAACGCCAGCATGGTCAGCCGGAGCCGGTGGCGAGGCCGAAGATCCAGATCCCCAGGTAGACGCCGCCCGTGATCGCGATCATGTGCAATGCGATGGCCCAGGCGCGCAGCGCCGTCTCGTTCCTCATCGCGTCCTCTCGTCTCAGTGCCGGTCGCCTCGGTGCCGGTCGCTTCAGTGGTGGCCGTTGAGCAGCCGCGCCTTGGCGGCGGCGTACTCAGCGTCGTCGAGCCGGCCGTCGGCGTGCAGCGCGGACAGCCGTTCGAGCCACCCGACCAGGTCGCCCGGGGCGGCGTCGGCCGGGGCGTTCTCCGGCGTCAGCTCGGCGAACCTCGAACCGTCCGCCCTGGCCGCGCCCGCGAGCCGCGCGGCGTCCTCGGGGGGCGCGTCGGAGGGCTGTGCGGCGTCCGCCGGCGGCGCGTCGGTGGAGCGCGGCGCCGAGCGCGCCGGACGGCGGTCCGGCGGCGCGTCCTGCGGCACGTCGCCGGGCGGGTAGTCGGCCTGCGGCCCGGCGGCGCGTCCCCGGCCGCGGCTCCGGTCGTCCTCCCCCGGCAGCACCACCGACCGCGTCCACCGCACGGTGCCCGGCAGCGTCCTGTCCGGCGGCGCGGACGGCGCGGGCGCCGTCCCCCAGAACACCGACCGCAGGGCGCTCCGGTTGAACAGTGCCAGCAGCGGCACGCCGCCCATCAGCACGAACACCACGCCACAGACGACGAACCCCCCATCGACGGAGGAGCCGGAAAAGGCGCTTTCCAGGAAGGCGTAGCCGAGGCTGAGGAACAGGGCGGGCCATGCCAGCATCGTCAGCTTGGGCCCCACCGGCAGCCCGCTGAAGGCGTAGACGAACATGCCCGCGATGCCGGCGAAGATGGAGGCCGGGACGAGCCAGGCGACGCCGTCCGGGCAGGGCGTGCCCACGACGTACGGCCCGCCCGACCCGCAGCTCCCGCCGATGCTCATGACCGCGCGGGACCCCAGGAACAGGACGGTCATGCCGCACGCGAGGCCGCCCAGCCCCACCAGGATGCCGATCGACCGGCGGACGAGCTGAAGGGGGGTGATCACGCTCCGTATGGTAGGGCAGAGTCCCCGTACCAGGACAGAACCCCGTTCTTTCCGTTCTAGACCACAAAGCCGCTGGACCAGCCCGGTTGAAGAGGTGAGCCGGGTGGGACGCAGAACCGCCCCGGTTCAGACGTGGACTGAGCGGAGGACCGGCCTGGTTAAGACGGTGGGCTGAGCGGAGGACCTGCCCGGTTAAGACGGTGGGCGAGCGCAGGCCCGGGCCCGGTTCAGGAGGTGGGGCCGGGTGGCCAGCCGAGCAGGCGGGCGCCGAGCACCGCGGTCTCCAGGGTGAAGCGCTGCGTCGGATCGTCCGGCGAGAAGCCCGTGAGCCGGCGGACGCGCTCCAGCCGGTAGGTCACCGCCCGGGTGCTGATGCCGAGCCTGCGCGCCGCGGCCGTCTGGTTGCCCTGCGCCGCGAACACCGCCTCCAGCGTCTCCAGCAGAGGCCCCGCGCCGCCGCGCGCGTTCACCAGCGGGTCCAGGACGGTGGACACCAGGTCCTCGATCGCGTCCCTGTCGCGTAACAGCACCGGGAAGACCAGCAGGTCGGACGCCTTGAGCACCTGCGGGCGCAGTCCCAGCCGCTCCCCCAGCCCGATGGCGTCGCCGGCCTCGCGAAAGGAGGTCACCACCCCGCCCGGGCCGCGGTGCGGGCGCCCGATGCCCACCCGCCACTCGCCCGCGAGCGAGCCGCGCACGTGGTGGGTGAACTCCCCGGTGGCCGCCGTCAACGTCCCGGGCGCCACGCAGACCAGCAGCCCGTCCCGGGCCGCGACCAGGATGTTGTGCGAACCGAACCGCGCGATGAGCGCCTGCTCGATGCGGCGGACGATCGGATCGCTTTCGCCGATCGGCTCGGCGTCCTTGGCCACCGCGACGACGTACGCCTCTGCGAACCGCAGCCCGAAGTGCTCGGCGCGCTCGGCCAGCCGGTCCGCCCGTCCCTGGAGCAGGTCGTCGATGAACTCCCGCCGCGCCTGCTCCTCCTGCCGCAGGGCACGAGACTGCGCTTCCTCATACCCCTCGAAATAGGCGCCGAGCGCGCGCCGCACCGCGCCGAGCACCGGCGCCTCGGCCGGTCGGGCGGTCAGCTCGGAGGTGAGCAGGCAGGCGTCGGCCAGGGAGCGCATCGGCACGCCGCGCTCGGCGGCGGCCGTCCCCAGCGCGCGCAGCGCCTCGACGGCGTCCCGGCCGGGCAGGCGGCCGGTGGCGCCGGCCGCGACGAGCACCGGAAGGCACCCTTCGAGCAGGTCGGAGGGCACCCCGGTGGCCTCGCTCACATGAGCGAGAACGTCCATCACACTCCTACGTCGCGCCGGTCGAACGACAGCACAGCGGTCAGGGCGAGCACGGCCGTCCCGGCGAGCAACACCAGGTAGTCCCCCACCGGCAGGCCGTTGGCCAGCGGGTTTCCCTCACTGTAGTAGTGGAACGGGGACACCCAGCTCAGCCATCTCATCACCTCGATGTCATGGGCCAGCACAGTGACCACGTAGCCGGCGACCGCGTACACGCCCGCCACCGCCAGGGCCGTCCCCTTGCGGCCGGTGGCCGCCCCCACGGCCAGCGCCAGCGTCCCGTAGAACAGCACCAGCAGGTACAGGCCGAGGTGCGCGGCCAGAAGCCTGCCGAAGGGGACGCCGAGGTCCACCACGCCCCCGAGCACGACCAGCACGGCCAGCGACACCGCGGCGACGGCGAGCAGCCCGGCCGCCAGGGCCGCCAGCCGCTCCAGCACCAGCCGCCTTCGGTCCACCGGCAGCGTGAGCGTCAGCTCGAGCGTCCCGGACTCCTCGGGCGCCGCGATCGCCTTGTTGCCCAGGACCACGGCGCACATGATGAAGAGCAGCGGGATGAAGAGCTGGTAGATGACCGCCTGCAGGAACCCGGCGCCGGAGGTGAAGTTCTCCAGGCCGCCCATGAGCTTGCGGACGCTCTCGGGGTACTTGGCCATGGCGATCTGGCTGTAGAGGTCGGGGTTCGCCCGCATCTGCGGGTAGAACGAGGTGTACATGCCGATGAACGCGCAGATGCCGATCGTCCACCCGATGAGCGCGCGGCGGTACTCCCGCAGGGCCTTACGCACCAACGTGGGCATGGTGCACGTCCTCGCTGTAGTAGGTGAGGAAGATCTCCTCCAGATCCGGCTCGGCCGAGACCAGATGGACGACGGTGAAGCGCGCCGCCGCCTTGATCAGCGCGTCGGGACGGCCGTCGATCGTGCACTGCAGGCTCGCGCCCTGGATCTTCAGGTCGCGCACGCCCGGCAGGTCGCGGAACGCCTCCTCGGGGACCGGCGCGTCGAAGTGCAACTCCACCTTGCGCACCGCCTTCTCCCGCAGCGCCGCGATGTCCTCCACCGCGACCAGCCGCCCGCGCCGGACGATGCCCACCCGGTCCGACACGTGCTCCACCTCGGCAAGGACGTGCGACGACATCAGCACCGTGCGCCCCGCCGTGCGGACCTCCCGCACCATCGCCAGGAACTCCTGCTGCACCAGCGGATCGAGCCCGCTCGTCGGCTCGTCCAGAATCAGGAACTCCGGTTCGTGCATGAACGCCTGGATCAGGCCGACTTTCTGCTTGTTGCCCTTGGACAACTGCCCCATCCTGACCGACAGGTCGGCCTCCAGCCGCTCGGCCAGCGTCTCGATCTTCCCCTTGGCGACGCCGCCCCGCACGCTCGCGAGGAACTCCAGGTACTCGCGGGCCTTCTCCCGGCCCTCCAGGGCCAGCTCGCCGGGCAGGTAGCCGATGCGCCCGCGGACCGCCGCGTCGCGCGGGTCGGCGCCGAGCACCCGCACGACGCCGCGCGTCGGCCGGATCACGTCCAGGAGCAGCCTGATCGTCGTCGTCTTCCCCGCGCCGTTCGGCCCGAGATACCCGAACACCTCGCCGGGACGGATCTCCAGACTGAGATCCTCAAGCCCCCGGCGCCTCCCGTAGAACTTCGTCAGCCCTTCGGCCTCCACCACTGCTGTCATGCCCGAATCTTGATCCCTGCCCGGACACCCACAACAGCCCCACCCCCGGACACTTACACCCCCCTTCCTTTCCACACCCCGGCAACCACGCCCCCCGCCCGGTGTGGCCGTCTCCGCCCCTCCCACTCGGACTGCCCGCCCCCCCGCCCCTCCCACCCGACCTGGCCGCTCCCGCCCCTCCCACCCGACCAGGCCGCATCTGAATGGCGCCGGGTCGGCGGGGCGGTGTACGGCGAAGGCGGCGCCGCCGTACGGCGGGTCAGCTGGTCAGGTGCACACGGATGGCGCAGGAGACTTCTCCCTACCAATGCCACTCTTTCTGAACGGCGGGCGCTCGGCTGCCCACCCGGTACGGCTTTTCCCGAACGGCGCCCCGCCCAGACCGGCCGCTCCCGAACGGCGCAAGCTCAACCCCCCGCCCCGTCTGGCTGCTTCTGAACGGCGCAAGCTCACCCCCACCCCGCATGGCTCCTTCTGCACGGCGCCGGGTCGGCGGGACGGTGTACGGCGAAGGCGGCGCCGCCGTGCGGCGGGCTAGCTGGTCAGCGGGTCTCCCCGGTGGCGCAGGCGGTGGTGCCGCCGGGGAGGCGGTGGCGGTAGCGGGCGATGAGGCGGTAGACCCCCTCGGCGGCCCAGCTCACCGGGGGCGCCAGCATCACCACGCCGGCCGCTCGCAGGACGGCCCGCGGCTGGAGCGCGAGCAGCACCGCGACGGCCCGTGCCCCCTCGGCGCGCAGCCCGTGCGGGCCGAGGAGCTGCACCGACCGGGTCACCTCGTCGAGGGTCAGCCCGTGCTCGGCCAGGTCGAGCTCCTGCCAGGGACGCGTCTCGGGCATGAAGGAAAGGTGTTCGCGGCCGAAGTCCACGCACCGCCGGCAGAAGCCGCAGTCGCCGTCGTACACCAGCATCCGTCGATTCTCGCACGCGCTCTCAACACGTCATCGTGCCCCCTGCGGCGCCACGGCCCCTACGGCGACACGAAGGTGTTGGCAGCCGGACTACGGTGCTCCCGGCGGCAGTACGGGAAGACCTGTGGGTGCGCCCTCCTCCAGGAGGCGGAGCAGAGCGTCGGTGTCCACGTACCGCTCGATCAGGTCGCCGAGCGCGTCGAGCTGGCGTTCCCTCAGGGCCGCGAACGAGACGCCGGACGCGGGCACGAAGCGCCGGCCCGCCGCCGCGGCCACCTCCGCGAGGAACGCGCGGCGGAACCCGTCGTTCTCCAGCGCCCCGTGCCAGGTCGTCCCCCACACCGCCCCGGCCCGGCACCCGTCCAGAAACGGCTCCACCTGGTCGAACGGCGTGACGCGGCCATCGGCGGACGGCCCTGCCGTATCTGCTCCAGTGTCGCGCCAGGCGACGGTCACGGTCCCGTGGTGGATCTCGTAGGCGGCGACCCGGCAGCCGTACGCCTCCCCGACCGGCCGTGCCAGGGTCTTCTCGGCGGCGAACTCGACGGAGGCGGGCAGCAGCCCCAGTCCTTCGACGAGCCCGGCCCCCGACTCCACCTCGTCCCGGATCGAGCGGGCGAGCATCTGGTACCCGCCGCAGATGCCGAGGATCGGCCCGCGCCTGGCCATGAGCGCGGCGGCGAGACCGGTGCGGCGCAGCCAGTCCAGGTCGGCGACCGTGGCCCGCGAGCCCGGCAGGACGACGAGATCGGCCTCCCGGAGCTCCCCCACCTCGGCGCCGGAGGTGACGAACCGCACCACGACGCCGGGTTCGGCGGCGAGTGCGTCCACATCGGTGAAGTTGGAGATCCGGGGATACCGGACCACGGCCACCCGCAGGACGTCCCCGTCCGCCGGACCCGCCACCGCCGGCCGGGACCGGCCGTCCAGGGCGAGGGAATCCTCCAGGTCCATCCACAGCCCGTCGAGCCAGGGCAGCACCCCGTACACCGGCCGTCCGGTCATCGCTCGCAGCATGTCCAGCCCGGGTTCGAGCAGTTCCCTGGCCCCCCGGAACTTGTTGATCAGAAAACCGCTGATGAGCGCCTGATCGCCGGCGTCCAGCAGAGCCAGCGTGCCGTACAGGGCGGCGAACACCCCGCCACGGTCGATGTCCCCAACGATGACCACCGGAATGTCCGCCGCCCGGGCCAGGCCCATGTTGGCGATGTCCCCCCGGCGCAGGTTGATCTCGGCGGGACTCCCCGCGCCTTCGCAGACCACGACGTCATACGCGGCGCGCAGCCGCTGATAGGACTCCAGCGCGACCTGCCTGAGACGGTCCTTGTAGGCGCCGTACTCCATCGCGTCGACGTCGGCGAGCGGCCTGCCGAGGACCACCACCTGGCTGCGCCGGTCGCTGCCCGGCTTGAGCAGGATCGGGTTCATGTCGGCCGTCGGCTCCACCCCGGCCGCCTGCGCCTGGGCGACCTGCGCGCGCCCGATCTCGGCGCCGTCCGCGGTCACGAACGAGTTGAGCGACATGTTCTGCGCCTTGAACGGCGCCACGCGCACGCCCCGGCGGGCCAGCCACCGGCAGATGCCCGCCGTGACGACGCTCTTGCCCGCGTCCGACGTCGTCCCCGCGACCAGCAACGTCCCTTTTGGCACGGACCAAGGATGCCAGGGCCGATCACGACACCGAGACCCGCGGTGCCGCGCGATTAATCGAGTGGCCCTCACCTGGGCCTCTGCACTTTGATGGTGTTCATCACCGGCGGCTCCGACGGCTCCATCACCGTCCATCGAGACCGGTCCTATGCGTGCGATGGCCATGCGATGGAAACGCTCCAAGGAGGCGAGGCGGAATGACGATCGTCCCGGCGGCGGGTGTGCGACGTCCCTGGCAGGACGTGCCGGACGAGCTGCGCGACGCCATCGAGTCCCACATGGGGGCGAAGGTGACGCGGGCCGTGACGCAGAGCGGCGGGTTCTCCCCCGGCGTGGCCGCGAGACTGCTCTTTCAGGACGGCAGCCGCGCCTTCGTCAAGGCCGTAAGTCCGACGCCCAACCCGCACAGTCCGGACATCCACCGGTCGGAAGCCCGCGTCGCCGCGCTGCTTCCCCCGCAGGTTCCGGCGCCGCGGCTGCTCGCCTCCTTCGACCTCGACGGGTGGGTGGCGCTGCTCTTCCAGGACATCGACGGCCGCCAGCCCGCCCAGCCGTGGCGGGCGGACGAACTGACGCGGGTCCTGGACACGCTGGACGAAATGGCCGCGCGGCTGACGCCGTCCCCGATCGCCGTCCCGTCCGCCTATGAGCGGCTCACCGGCATGTTCGAGAACTGGCGCACCGTGGCCGCCGCCCGCGACGCGGGCGAGGACGATCTCGCCGACCTGGGCCCCTGGGTGGTGGCGCACCTGGACGACCTCGCGGAGCTGGAGAGCCGATGGCCTGCGGCGACCGAGGGCGACAGCCTCGTCCACGGTGACATCCGGGCCGACAACCTGCTGCTGACCGATGACGAGGTCTTCGTCGTCGACTGGCCGCACGCGTTCCTCGGTCCGCGATGGTTCGACGTGGTCGCGATGCTGCCAAGCGTGCGGATGCAGGGCGGGCCGCCGCCTGAGGAGGTGATCGCCGGGCATCGCGTGGCCCGCGAGGCCGACCCCGCCGCGCTGACCGCCTTCCTCGCCGCGTTCGCCGGCTACTTCGCCTGCCAGTCGCGCCTGCCCGCCCCACCCGGCCTGCCGACCCTTCGCGCCTTCCAACATGCCCAGGGCCAAGCCGCCTTGGACTGGCTGCGCACCCGCACCACCTGGCCCTGATACCACGACCAGGCACACCAAGACCTTCCCGTCCCCTGACTCCTACTCCGCGACGTGGGCCGCGCCACGGCCGATCACCTCGGGCGACGGCCAAGCCCGGGTTCATGCGCCTCGGCGGCGCCCCCGGTCCAGGGCCCAGGCGGTCGCGACGGCGAGCCCGGCCGCCGCCAGGTTGACCGCGCGTGCCAGCCGTACCGACCTGGCGATGTCGCCGACCCGCGGATCGCGGCCGTCCCCCATGACGGGCCGGTGCTCCACCCTGCCGGCGTACACGTTCCGGCCGCCGAGGCGCACGCCGAGCGCCCCGGCGAAGGCGGCCTCGCAGCGCCCGGAGTTCGGGCTCGGGTGCCGCCCGCCGTCCCTGCGCAGCACCGCCGCGGCCCGTCGCGGCGACCCGCCGACCAGCGGCGCCAGGACGCAGGCCAGCGCTCCGGTGATCCGTGCCGGGACGTAGTTGGCCACGTCGTCCAGGCGAGCGGCCGCCCAGCCGAACCGTTCGTAGCGCTCGGAACGGTGGCCCACCATCGCGTCGAGCGTGTTGATCGCCCGGTACGCCAGCAGCCCCGGCACCCCCGCCACGGCGCCCCACACCAGTGGCGCCACGACGGCGTCCGAGGTGTTCTCGGCGATCGACTCGACGGTCGCCCGCGCCAGCTCGTCGGCGGACAAGCCGGACGGATCGCGTCCGCACAGGTGCGGCAGCCGGTCCCGCGCGGCGGCGAGGTCGTCCGCCTCCAGGGCGCGCGCCATGTACGCCCCCTCCCTACCCAAGGTGGTCCCGCCGAGCACCGCCCACGTGGCCAGCGCGGTGAGCGCGGTGAGCCCCACGCCCGCCGCCGACATCCCCCGCGCACCGACCACTGCTGTCGGACCAGGCCTACCGTGCAGGCCGAGCATTCCTCGCGACACAGGCACGCCCTGCGGGCTGAGCACCCCATGTATGCCCGGCATGCTCTTGGTGCCGAGCACTCCGCGCGGGCCACGCATGCCTCGTGTGCCGTGCATTCCCGGCAATCCAGGGATGCTTCGCGCCCCCGGCTTCCCCGGCCTTCCTTGTATCGACCACTCGACGGCCGCACCCAGGGCCGTCATCGCGCCGACGCACACGGCCACGTGTCCCACGCCCCGCGCGCGGTCATCCCCGTACAGCCGGCGTTCCACGGCCGCCGCGCCCCGTCCGAACACCGCCACGGGGTGCAGGCCACTTCGCGGATCGGCGAACACGGCGTCCAGCGCGACCCCCAGCGCGATCCCCACGGCCCTGCCCCGCCACGGCGACGTCCTGGACGGCGCAGGGCGCGCGTCCCCCGTTGCACCTCGGCGGGCGACCGACATCACGAAAGACACAGAACACTCATTCGACGGAAGACCATTCGACAGACGCTCATTTTGACGGTCGGCTCACACCAGGTGAGCATGGACCTCATCCACGGCCAGGTGAGCATGGAGCTCGTCCACGGCCGGCTCACACCAGGTGAGCATGGAGCTCATCCCAGTTGGCGTCCAGCCAGGCCCCCGCCCTGCGGATGCGCTCCCCCGCGCCCTCGCGCCACATGCGGGCCCAGCCGCCACCGTCCCGCTCGGCGCGCGCCCGCATCGCGACGTACGAACGGCCGAACCGGAGCCTGCTGACCTCGAGCAACCGGCGCCGGTCGCGGGCCGAGAAGCCGTACGCGTCGCAGAACAGCCGCAGGCGCGGCCCCGCGTTCAGGCGCCGCTGCAGCGGGTCGCGGTCGACGGGGTCGGCGATGGGCGCCCAGTGGCGCAGCGCGGTCGCCACGTCGAACAGCCGGGTCGTCGGGCGTGCCATGTCGAAGTCGATCAGCGCCCACGGCCTTTGGTCGCGAAATATCACGTTCTCGGGGGTTATGTCGCAGTGCCCGACCAGCTCGGACGGCGCGTCGTCCAGTGCCCCGTCGACCCAGACCGCTCCTCGCGGAGGGACGAACCCCTCCACCGCGTCATGGAACCGGCGCACTAGCACCGCGAGCTGCACCAGTGCATCGTCGCTCACCACGTGCGCCCGCAGCGGGCGCGTCGCCGCCTCCCCGGGAACGTAGGAAAGGATCTCCCGCCCCCGCTCGTCGACCCCGTACACCCGCGGCACCCGGTCGAAGCCGGCGGCCTCCAGATGACGCAGCAGAGCGTGCACGGCCGGACTCGAGGCACGCATCGGCCGCCGCACGGTGTCGCCCACGCGCACGACCCCCTCCGTCACATCACCGCCGTACAGGGGGATCTCGGGAGCTGACGTGCCGACGAACATGGCGCACCAGCATAGTCCTCCCGTTACCCGCCAGATGACCTCTTCGTCCCAATTCTTCGCCGACCTCCCCGCCGCGGCCGGTACTCGTTATAACGGGGCCACCCGCGACACCACCGCTTCCGCTCGACGGCCGCAGACGCACAGAGACGGGCACGAGCCGTGGTAAGCAGTGCCGCACCTGTTCCGCAGGCACCCCGGTGAGCACGCCGAGGCGACATCGCATCGGCAGAAGGCCACCCTGGTGAGCAGGGAATCCAGCGGTGAGGGCGACAGGCCTTCCGAAGCCGGTCCCCCGGACGGAGCACCGCTCCAGGTTGTCTACGGTTACCCCATGCCCATCGCGCTGGCCTTCGCCGCCTTCGTCACCACCCTGCTGGGCGGGCTCGTCGCGCAGCGCGTCCGCGACCGGCGGCACATCGTGCTCGGCGCGGCCGCCGGCGTGATGCTCGGCGTGGTGGCCTTCGACCTCGTCCCGGAGAGCCTGGAACTGTCACCCCACCGGCTCCTCGGCGTCCCCGTCCCGGTGCTCGCGCTCGCGGCGGGCTTCCTCACCATCCACGTCGTCGAACGGTCGCTCGCCGTCCACGACGTCCAGGACGGTCACTACGCCAGCCACAGCCACCGGCACTCCGCCGTCGGCCTCGGCGCCGGGTCGGCGCTGGTCGTGCACAGCTTCATCGACGGCACGGCGATCGGCGCCGCCTTCCAGTCGAACGGGGAATTGGGCCTGGTGGTGGCGGTCGCCGTCATCGCGCACGACTTCACCGACGGCTTCAACACCTTCACCCTGACGACCCTGTACGGCAACGCCCGCCGCCGCGCCCTGATCCTGGTACTTCTGGACGCCATCGCCCCCGTGCTCGGCGCCGCGCTGACCTTCCTGGTCGCGATCCCCGAAGCCGTGCTCGCCGGCTACCTGGGTTTCTTCGCCGGCTTCCTGCTCTACCTGGCGACCTCCGACATCCTCCCCGAGGCCCACACCACCGACCACCCCACCCAGGCCACCCTTCTGGCCACGATCGCCGGCACCCTGTTCATGTGGCTGGTCATCGGCCTGGCCGCCCACCATTCATAGCGGCTTGTTCCCACGGGCCCGAGTGAATCCGTCCGGCACGCGGCCGTGCGACGATTCGGCCGAGAGGGTCAACCCCTCGATTGAAGGGTCGCGCCCGGCTCACCAGGCACGTGTCCCGTTGTCAGGGTCCTCCCCAGATCGCTCCGTCGCGTGCACAACCTGGCGAAACCTGTGCGAGTGAGACCAGCGAACGTGGTGTCGGCCCAAAGGTCTCACGGCGCTCTCGTCGAGGGACGTCTACGCAAGGACGAATGTACGAGCGTTGACGACTTGTCGCGACGGACTCCCTTCCACATCTGAGGACGTTCGGTGGCGTTGGTGGGAGTAAACACAATCACGTCCGCTCGGTCAAGGATCTGTCACTTGGCTCGACGGAGGCCGGGTACCGGACACGCATCCGCCGGGCGATTCCGGACGCCGTCGCCGCGCGACCAGCGGATACGTCGCGATGAAACCTCCAGCACCCGAGCGCAGGAGAACTTCGTGCCGAAACTTTCAACCCGGTGAGCACGCGCCACACGAGCGGACTACGCCTTTTCCCCTCACTCCGACCGAAAGTTTCAGCAAGGACTTGACACGTTTCAGAAGTATTTCCAGACTGAGCACCCAGGCCGCCCTTGTCAGTCGGTGGTGCGTGTCGCATGGGCCCTGGCCGCGACGTCCCGTGGTGTGCGTCTCCGTTGAAGACGCGACGTCGAGTCGGCGGATGATTCCGCATTCTCTCCGTTCCCTTATGCATTCTCTGGAGTCCACGCATGGGCATGAACGACTTGGTCCCACCCGGGCCCCGCCGCCGCTTCGGCGGCCTCCGCCAGGCGCTGATCGCCGGTGCTCTGGGCGCCCTCGGTCTGACCACCGTGCTGATCGCGCCGGGTACCGCCGGCGCGGCCGAGAGCACGCTGGGTGCGGCGGCGGCGCAGAGCGGGCGGTACTTCGGCACCGCGATCGCCTCGGGCAAGCTGGGCGACTCGCAGTACACCACCATCGCCAGCCGTGAGTTCAACATGGTGACGGCCGAGAACGAGATGAAGATCGACGCCACCGAGCCCAACCAGAACCAGTTCAACTTCAGCGCCGGTGACCGGGTCTACAACTGGGCCGTCCAGAACGGCAAGCGGGTGCGCGGCCACACCCTGGCCTGGCACAACCAGCAGCCCGGGTGGATGCAGTCCATGTCGGGCAGCAACCTGCGCAACGCGATGATCAACCACATCAACGGCGTGATGGGCCACTACAAGGGCAAGATCGCCTACTGGGACGTGGTCAACGAGGCGTTCGACGACGGCAACGGCGGCCGCCGCGACTCCAACCTCCAGCGCACCGGCAACGACTGGATCGAGGTCGCCTTCCGCACCGCGCGCGCCGCCGACCCCGCCGCCAAGCTCTGCTACAACGACTACAACATCGACAACTGGTCCTGGGCCAAGACCCAGGGCGTCTACAACATGGTCCGCGACTTCAAGTCCCG
>NZ_JBSGDZ010000023.1:0-155497 GCF_053602655.1 Sphaerisporangium sp. NPDC004334 | reverse complement strand
GCCCCGGCCCTCGTGGCCGGGCGACCTTCGTAGACGCGGTCACGCGGTCCGGCGCGGACGACGCGGACGGCGCGGACGGCGCGGACGGCGCGGACGGCGCGGACGGCGCGGACGGCGCGGACGGCGCGGACGGCGCGGAAAAGCCGATGATCTGTGCGGCGCGGCTGGTTACAATGCGAGTCCAGCCGTCACCGGAGGTGCCGCCTTCGCGCTCTATCTCACCATCTTCCGATACGGTTTCCGCCGTCACGCCACCTATTGGGGCGCGGCGCTGGCCGGCGCCTTCACCAACACGGTGTTCGGCTTCCTGCGCGCGTACGTGCTCATCGCGCTGTGGCACGCCCGGCCCGGCCTGGCCGGGTACGACGTCACCGACGCGGTCACCTTCTGCTTCCTCACCCAGGGGTTCATCGGCCCCATGGAACTGTTCGGCGGCGGTCTCGATCTCGCCCAGCGGGTGCGCACCGGCGACGTCGCCCTCGACCTGTCGCGCCCCGCGTCGCTCCAGATGTGGGCCCTCTCCGACGACCTCGGCCGGGCGGTGTTCCTGTTCGTCGCCCGCAGCGTCCCGCCCACTCTGGTCGGCGCGGCGGTCTTCGGCATCCACCTCCCCGGCGACGCGGCGACCTGGGCGGCGTTCCTGGCCTCGATGACGCTGGGCGTCGTCGTCAGCTTCGGCCTGCGCTACCTGGTCGCGATGTCGACGTTCTGGATCGTGGACGACCGTGGCGTCCAGTCGCTGTCGCTGGTCATGACGATGTTCTTCAGCGGCATGACCCTGCCACTGGTGCTGTTCCCCGGCTGGCTCGGCACGCTGGCCGACGCGCTGCCGTGGGCGGCGATGGTGCAGGTGCCGGCCGACGTCTTCCTCGGCAAGCGCGACGTCCTCGGCGCGCTCGCCTTCCAGGCCGCCTGGGTGGCGGCGCTCCTCGCGGCGGGTGCCGCGGTCACCCGCACCGCCCGCCGCAAAGTCGTCATCCAGGGCGGGTGAGGCGGCGTGCTAGAACCGGTCAGGACGTACGTGCTGCTCGCGGTCACCTGGATCCGCGCCGCGGCCCAGTATCCGTTGTCGATGGCGATGCTCGTCATCGGCTCGTTCCTCGTCACCGGCCTGGAGCTCGCGGCGATCGCGCTGATCTTCACCCACACCGCCTCGCTCGGCGGCTTCACCCTGCCCGAGGTGATGTTCCTGTACGGCACCTCGGGCGCGTCCTTCGCACTCGCCGACCTGCTGTTCGGCAACGTGGACAAGCTGAGCCAGCACGTCAAGGCCGGCACGTTCGACGCGATGCTGATCCGGCCGGCCAGCCCGTTCGTGCAGATGGCCGTGGACCGGTTCAGCTTCCAGCGCTTCGGACGCACCGCCCAGGCGGTCACCGTGCTCGCCATCGCGCTCCCCCAGTTGCACGTGCCCTGGCAGCGGGCGTGGATGATCCCGCTCATGGTGCTGTGCGGCATCGTGCTGTTCGCCGCCATCTGGACCCTCGGCGGCGCGCTCCAGTTCCTGCTCACCGACGCGCCCGAGATCGCCAACGCCTTCACCTACGGCGGCGGCCAGCTCACGCAGTTCCCGCTCACCGTCTTCGGCACCGACCTGGTGCGCGCGGTGACCTTCATCGTGCCGCTGGCCTTCGTCAACTGGCAGCCCGGCCTCTACGTCCTGGACCGCGCCGACCCGCTCGGCCTGCCGTACTGGCTGCGCTTCATGGGCCCGGCCGCCGCTCTCACGCTGGCCTGCCTGGCCGGGCTCGCCTGGCGCGCCGGGCTGCGCCGCTACCGTTCCACCGGGAGTTGACCACAGTGATCACAGTCGACGGCGTCGGCCGTTCCTTCACCGTCCGGAGCGGACGGGGACTGCTGCGCGGCGGGACGCGCGTGGTGCACGCCGTCCGCGACCTGTCGTTCGAGGTGGCCGCCGGGGAGTTCGTCGGCTACCTCGGCCCGAACGGCGCCGGAAAGTCCACCACGATCAAGATGCTGACCGGCATCCTCGCCCCGACCAGCGGAAAGATCGAGGTCGCCGGCCTCGATCCGTCCCGCCGCCGCACGGCGCTCGCCCGTCGCATCGGCGTGGTCTTCGGGCAGCGGACGACGTTGTGGTGGGATCTGCCGTTGCGGGACAGCTTCACCCTGATCCGGCACCTTTACAAAGTAGATCGCGAGGAGCACCGCAGGCGACTGGCCGAACTGTCGGAGGTGCTCGAACTGGGCTCGTTCCTCGACAAGCCGGTCCGCCAGCTCAGCCTCGGCCAGCGCATGCGGGGCGACATCGCGGCGGCGCTGCTGCACGATCCGGCCGTCCTGGTGCTGGACGAGCCGACCATCGGGCTCGACGTGGTGAGCAAGGCGGCGGTCCGCGGCTTCCTGTGCGACCTCAACGCCGAGCGCGGGACGACCGTGCTGCTGACCACCCACGACCTCGGGGACATCGAGCGGCTCTGCCGCCGGGTCATGCTCATCGACCACGGGAGGCTCGCCTTCGACGGCACCGTGGACGATCTCATGGCCACCGCCCCGGACGAGACCTCCATCGAGGACGTCGTCACCCGCCTCTACACCCGCCGCCTCCCCCTGTGACCCCGCCCGCCACCTGCGGCCGCGTTCGCCCCGCGTCCTGCGAGCCCGCCAGCGCGCCCGTAGCCCGGCAGGTCAGGGGAGGGTCATGGCCGAGTTGCCTGTCCCCGGAAGCGCGCCACGACCGCCGGTCAGTAGTAACCGCCGGCGGCCTGCGGGGTCTCCTCCTCGTAGCCGTCGTCCAGGTCGCGCCGGCGCCCCGCCCAGCGGGAAGGCATCAGCACCGGGATGAACAACGCGATGCCCAGCATCGCGAACACTCCCTTGCCCAGCAGGTCCTGCATGCCCTTGCCCGCCTGGACGACCATCGGGTGCATCGACGGAGCGGTGGGGGCGAGCCCGAGCGCGCGGTGCACGTCGAGGGTGTAGATCACCGTCCAGGCCAGCAGCACCATGGACGGGACGAACGTCGCCAGCGGCGAGACCCGGCTCGCCACGACCAGACCCAGCACGAGGCCGGCCACCAGCATCGCGCCGAGGCCGACCAGCGCCGGGGTGTCGCGCACCGGGTCGACCGCGCCCGCCGCCATGCTCCTGGCCGCGTCCTGGGACGCCCAGCCGGTGCCTGCCAGCAGGACCGCGGTCACGACGACGCCGAGCAGAAGTCCCAGGAAGTGCCGCACGGCCACCACCACGCCCTTCACAGAACCAATGAACGCGGGCAACAGTAGCGACAAATACCGCCAAACGGCAGACATCAGACGCACACCGAAAGACCACCCACCAGCGCCGCACCCTCACCCGCCCACCAGGGGCTCACCCATCCGGACAGACGAGCGTCACTCCGGAAGCGACCGGCGTATGCACAGGAACCTCAGCCCTACACCGCCCCACCGAGGCGAAAGACGGGTCCGACCGCGTCAGCCGGACCAACGAAACCAGCAGAGCGCGGCGGCGGGGGCACCCCAGTCCTGGGGTGGGGTGGGGACAACCGGACTCACGGCATGGCACGATGTGGGGCGTCATGCGTGCCCGCCTTCCCCTGCGCCTGGCGCGGTCGGCCGTCTTCACGGTCATCTGCGTGGGCCTCGCCGTGCTCGGCCACCGGGCCGCCGGCGGGACGGGGCCCGCCACGTGGGCGGTAGCGGGCGGATCGGCCGGCGTGACGCTCGCCGCGACGCTGATCGCCGGGCGGGAGCGCTCGCCACGGACGATCATCGGCTTCTTGATCGCCGCCCAGGTCGTCCTGCACGAACTGTTCGGCGCCTCGGGTGGCGCGGGTTCCCCTCTCAGCCTCCATGTCTCCCACGGCCAAGGGCTCGGCGCGGGTCTCGGCATGGTCATCGCCCATCTCACGGCCACGCTGATGACCGGCTGGTGGCTGGCCCAGGGCGAGTCGGCCCTGTGGTCGGTGCTGCGCCGGATGGGCACCCGCGCCCTGCTCGGGCTGTCCCGGCTGCTGACACTGCTGGGCGGGGACCCCTCCGCCCGCCTCCCCCGGCCGGCCGGACGCGGTCCCCGCCGCCTCGCGCCGCCCCCGGCCGGCGAGGCTCTCCGCCACACGGTCAGCAGGCGCGGTCCACCACTCCCCGCCACCCGCTGACCCTTCGCGGCCCGGGCACCGCCCGGAAGACCCTCACCGGCGCCCCGTCCGCCCCCTTGACGGCCACATGACCTCGTCAGACCACGGATGAGCCAACCGGCCACCGGCATCGGCCCCCGATCCGGCCGGCCCACCGATGGCTCGCCCAACGGTCACCCGGCGCGATCGCCATAGGTCGCCCCCGGGCGCCATCCCGTGGCCACGCGGCTGACTGGCCCTCCGTCACGTGGCCTCGCGGGCGGTAGATGGATCGTCCGTCCCGTGACCTCACACATGGACGGTCCTCCGTCGCGTGGCCCTCAAGGGTGAGCGGCTCTTCTTGGAGCGCCCTGTCCGGCACTTCGATCGTGCCGCCCCGGGAGTGGTCCGTACGGCGCGCCTGTCCACCGGGCGCTGTCGAGGGTCCGGCGTCTTCCTCGGCCACCGTGGCCGCGCGCGCCGTCCGGTGCCGCCGGCGGCCTGCATCCCTTGTCCTTTCTCGATGAAGTGGAATCCTCACATGTCGTTCACCGCAGTCGCGCGTCGCGGCGTCGTCGTCGCCGCCGGCGCACTCGCCCTCGTCACGGGTCTCGCCCTGCCCGCCCTCGCCCATGTCACCATCAACCCCGGCACGGCCGAGAAGGGCGGATTCACCAAGGTCGCCTTCCGCGTTCCCAACGAGCGGGACAACGCCTCCACCACCAAGCTCGTGATCGACCTCCCGGTCGACCACCCGCTGCCGTTCGTGTCGGTCCGCCCGGTGCCCGGCTGGAAGGCCGAGGTCACCGAGACCAAGCTCCCCAAGGCCGTGCCGTCCAAGTACGGCGACATCACCGAGGCCGTCACCAGGATCACCTGGAGCGGCGGGAAGATCGGCCCGAAGCAGTTCCAGGAGTTCGAGGTGTCCATGGGCTTCCTTCCCGAGGACACCGACCAGTTGCTGTTCCCGGCGACCCAGACCTACTCCAATGGTGAGGTCGTGAAGTGGGCCGACGAGCCGAAGGCGGACGGCTCGGAGGCCGAGCACCCCGTCCCGACGCTCAAGCTGGTCGCCGCGGGCACCCAGGAGGATGACCACCACGGGGCGGCCTCCTCGAGCCCCGCGGCCTCCACCGCCCCGGCCGTGGCGGTGAAGGCGTCCGGTCCCGGCGCACACGATGAAGCCGATTCTGACGGGACCGCGCGACTGCTCGGCGGCATCGGCATCGCCGTCGGCCTGGCCGGCGTGGCCACCGGCGTCATCGGCCTGCGCCGCGGCCGCCGCCCCTCCGAACACTGACGACGCCTCCGGACGCTCACGACCGTGACCGTGACCGTGACCGCGGCCAAGTCGGCCATGGAACCACGGGCGGGAGCCGTGGGCAGGGGAGGGGCACCGCAGTCGAGAAGCGGAAGCCTGGATGGGCGCGCCAGGGGGATGAGCCTCTGGCGCGCCTGGTCAGCTGGTGATGTCGCGGCCGGTGAAGTGGGCCCAGGCGATCGAGAGGGCGATCAGGGTGTAGGCGCCGTACACCAGCAGGCCCTGGGTCATTCCCTCGGTCGCTATCGGGTCGCGCAGAGCGCCGTCGAAGGAGCTCCACCAGTAGGTCAGAAGGTACGGCCGCGCCGGCTCGAGTTGCGGGATGGCGCTGAGCACGTGCGAGAACACCACGCCCACGATGGTCGCCGCCACCGCGCCGATCGGCACCTCGGTCAGCGTCGAGACGGCCAGGCCGACCGCTCCGAGCGCCGCCATGCCGGCGGCGGTGTACCCGGTGACGATGAGGACGCGCACCAGCCCCTCGCCGACGGAGATCGTCGACCCGGACAGCAACGTGATCGGGCCGACCGGGAAGAGCACCAGCCCGGTGACCAGCGCGCCCGCGGCGACGACCGAGGTGGCCACCAGCGCGTAGACGGTCACGTTGGCGAACTTGACGGCCAGCAGGCGGGTGCGCCCGGCGGGAGCGGTGAGCAGGTAGCGAAGGGTGCCTCCTCCGGCCTCCCCCGCGATCGCGTCACCGGCGACCACCGAGACCGACAGCGGGAGCAGCATCACCAGCAGCAGCGACAAGGCCACGAAGGTCAGCATGAGCCCGTTCCCGGCGACCTGCGTGATGAGCGAGGGGATCTCCTCGTCGACGTCCCCGCCGAAGGCCCGCAGCACGACACCGATGAGCGCGGGGACGCAGGCCAGCACGATGAGCATCGCGATGTTGCGGGGCTTGCGGAAGGTCAGCCCGAGCTCTGAGCCGAGCAACCGCAGCATCGCCCGCCCTGGAGACGGCCGCCCACGCCCCTGCGGCGGACGACCGGCGGAGCCCGCGGTCACGCCGACCACACCCGCGGCAGCCGGAACCTCATGGACGGCGGACGACCCGCCCACCCCGTCGGAGAGACCACCACCCACGGCGGACACCTCCCCGCCGACCGCGACCCCATCGGCAACGGACGACCCGTCCGCCGCATCGGAGAAATCAGCCGGCACGGCGGGCATCTCCCCGCCGACCGCGACCTCATGGGCGGCGGACGACGTGCCCGCCGCATGGGAGGAGCCGCCGTGCGCGGCGGGCAGGTCGGCGGCGGGTGGGGGCTGGCGGGGAAGAGGTGAGGTGGCCCCGCCCCCGGGGGCGCCGGGCGGGGCGGAGGCGCCGGCGGCGGGTGCGGCCTGGCGGGGCAGGGTCGTGGCGTTGGTCCCGTGGGGGGTGTCGGCGTGTGGCGAAGACAGGGTGGCGGGGGTGCGGGGGGTGGCGTCAGGCGTCGACATCGAAACCTTCTCCTGTGAGGCTGACGAAGATTTCTTCGAGGCTCGGCCGTTCTACGGTGAAGCCGCGCACGGCGACGCCGTCGGTGACGAGCAAGGCGCAGACCCGTTCAGGGGCGTGCTCGCCGAGCAGCGCCGTGACCCGCTCGGCCTCCCCGGGCTCGGCCGTGGAGCGCACCTCGGCGAGGCCGAGACGGCGCAGGACGGCGGCGGCCTGGGCGACGTGCGGGGTGTCCACGCGCACGCGCGGCGCGTGGCCGGCCCGTAGCCCGGCGATGGGTCCCTGGGTGACCAGCCGGCCGGAGCGCATGACTCCGACGTGGGTGCACATGTGCTCGACCTCGGTCAGCAGGTGGGAGGAGACGAAGACGGTGGTGCCGTCGGCGGCGACGTCCTTGATCAGCGAACGGACCTCGCGGGTGCCCTGAGGATCCAGGCCGTTGGTCGGCTCGTCCAGGACGAGCAGCTCGCGCGGCCCGAGGAGGGCGCCGGCGATGGCCAGGCGCTGGCGCATGCCCAGGGAGTAGGCGCGGTACCTCTTGCGGGCCGCCGCCCCGAGCCCGACCCGTTCGAGCGCGGCGCCGACGCGGGCGGACACCGTGCGCGGGTCGGCGGCCGGGTCGGCGGCGTCGTACCGGCGGAGGTTCGCCTCGCCGGACAGGTAGGGGTAGAAGGCGGGCCCCTCCACCAGGGCGCCGATCTTGGGGAGCGTGGCGGCGAGACCGGCCGGCATCGGCCGGCCGAGCACGTCGCAGCCGCCGCTCGTGGGCTGGACCAGGCCGAGCAGCATGCGGATCGTGGTGGTCTTGCCCGACCCGTTCGGGCCGAGGAAGCCGAACACCGAGCCGCGGGGCACGGCGAGGTGGAGGTCGTCGACGGCGACCTGGCCGCCGCGGAAGCGCTTGGTCAGCCCGCGGGCGACGATCGCGCAGTCGCCCGCGGAGGCCGTCTGGCGGGCCGCCCGAGGGGGCGCCGCCTCGTGCGCCCCCTCCCCCGTCGTCACCATGGTCACCTGCGTCCGGCCGCCTCGGTCAGCGCCTCGGGCGTGACCGCGCCGATCAGCAGCCGGCCGTCGTCGGTCAGCAGCGCCGAGACCAGCTTGCTCTCGATCACCCTGCCGCTCCCCCACGGCCCGGAGACCCGCTTGGCGGACTTCAGCAGCGAGTCGGCGAGCTTGCTCGGATCGGTGTCGCCGAACTTGCCGGCGCCGAGCCGCTTGGACGGGGTGGACGGGGCCAGGTTCTCAGGGGAGAACGGCAGTTCGGCGATGGTGCCCCAGCCGGTGCCGTGGGTGCGCGCCCCCGCCTTCGCCTGCTGGCCGGCCTTGGCGCCGGCCACGACCTCGTCACCGGGACCCCCGTCCCCGGCGCCGAGCGTCTTGTCCTCGACCTTGGCCCCGGCGGGCGGCGTGAAGGCGAAGTTCTCCGGCGCGGGAGTGGTGAAGGCGACCTGGGTGAAGCCCACTTCGAACGCCGGCTCGGCGGTGCCCTTGGCGTAGACCTGGACGCGCAGCGGGATGTAGGTCTCGCCGTCGAGCGCGACGGTGACCTTGCCGACCAGGGACGTGGCGACCTTGGGCGTGAGCACGAGCTGGTAGGCGGCGCGTCCGGCGACGTGCTGGCCGTTCTCGACGCCGACCGCCGTGTCCTGGCCGGCCGCCTTGAGCAGCTCGCCGGCCAGATCCTCCGGAGTGTGCGCGGTGGGCAGCACCGACGGGGTGGGGATGGCGTGCGCCCCGGCCGGGCCGTCGAGCTTGTAGCGGGTGGCGGTGTTGGTGCCGCTCTGCCACAGCCACGCCTCGCCGTGGCCGGTGGAGATCAGGTCGGTCTCGCTCATCTGGCCGGGCAGGGCGAGCCGCACGCGGTCGTCGCCGCCGTACCAGACCTTCAGGGTGTGGGAGCCGGACAGCAGGGCGAACGGGGAGCTGCTCACGCCTGTGGTCGCCGGCAGGGCCGGAAGGCCGAGGGAGGCGGTCTCCACGACGGTGCCCGACATGGCGGGGGGCTCGGCGCGGCTCGCGTTCTTGGCGACCTCGGCGAGCAACTGCTGGGCGGTGCGCTCGGGCAGCGCCGGGTCGCCCTGGACGGCGGCGATCACCGGCCCGGTGCCCACGGCTGCGCCCACCACCACGACGGCGGCGATGGGGACGCCCCACCTCACGGCGCGTGATCTTCTCGACTGGGACGGCATGTCACTCCTCAACGGTAGTCGGCGGCGGGGGGCCCGCCGCTCGCGATCCGATACCGGAAGACTGCCGCGCGGGTCCTGTGCCGAGGCTGAGACGGCCTGAGAGGCTTCTCAGGAGCCGCCCGGGGCGGCCCGCGCCGCAGCTCGCGGGCAGCGACCGCCCGTTCCGGCCTCTCAGCGGGATCTCAGCCGGGACGGGCCAAGATAGGGGGACACATCGGCTGGGAGGGTGAGCAATGCGCGTGCTCGTCGTGGAGGACGAGAGGCGGATGGCCGCCGCGCTGCGGCGCGGGCTGCGCGCCGAGGGCTTCGCGGTCGATCTGGCCTACGACGGCGAGGAGGGCCTGCACCTGGCCCGTGAGGGCGACTACGACGTGGTCGTGCTCGACATCATGCTGCCCCGGCTGTCGGGCTACAACGTGTGCAAGCGGCTGCGCGCGGAGGAGAACTGGGTGCCGATCCTGATGCTGTCGGCCAAGGACGGCGAGTACGACATGGCCGACGGCCTCGATCTCGGAGCCGACGACTACCTGACCAAGCCGTTCTCGTACGTGGTGCTGGTGGCGCGGCTGCGCGCCCTGCTGCGGCGCGGCGCCCGCCGCCGGCCGCCGGTGCTGCGCTCGGGCGACCTCACCCTCGACCCGGCCCGGCGGTCGGTGTCGCGCGACGGCACGCCCATCGAACTGACGCCCCGCGAGTTCGGCCTGCTGGAGTACCTGCTGCGCCGCCCCGGCGAGGTGGTGTCCAAGGCCGAGATCCTCGAGCACGTCTGGGACACCTACGACACCGATCCGAACGTGGTCGAGGTCTACGTCGGCTACCTGCGCAGGAAGATCGACGTCCCGTTCGGGCGCAACGCCCTGCAGACGGTGCGCGGCGCGGGCTACCGTCTGGTCGGCGATGGCGGCTGACCCCCTGGCGTGGTGGCGGCGCAGGAGCCTGCGGTTCCGGCTGACCGCGGCGGCCTCGGCGGTGCTCGCGGTGGCCCTGGCGGCGGCGGCGTCGCTGCTGGTGGGCGTGCTCGGCCGGGCGCTGATCGGCTCCACCGACGGCATCGCCTACCAGCGGGCCCGCGAGGTGGCCGCCCTCGCCGACGACGGCCGGCTGTCCGACCCGGTCGCCGTCGCGGACGGCACGATCATCCAGGTGCTCGACGCGCATGGGCGCATCACCCACGTGACCGCCGGCGCCGACCGGCTGGTGCCGCTGGTGAGCGCCCGCGACCGCGCCACCTCGCCCGGTGAGGGGCGGGGCCGGTTCGTGGACGGCGACCTGTACGGCATCCCCGGGCCGCTGCGCGTGGTGGTGGTGCACGCCGACGAGGGCCGCACGGTGATCGCCGCCCGCTCGTTCAAGGACGTCGCCGACAGCCTCACCACGACCGTGCACATGCTGGTCATCGGCACTCCGATGCTCCTGGTGCTGCTCGGCGCGGCCGGCTGGCTGATCATCGGCCGCACGCTGCGCCCGATCACCGCGCTGCGCCGGGGCGCCGCCGAGATCAGCGGCACCGCCCGCGCGCACCGCCTGCCGGTGCCCGTGGCGCGCGACGAGGTGCAGGAGCTGGCGATCACGCTGAACGGCATGCTGGCCCGGCTGGAGGGCGCGGAGGCCTCGCAGCGGGCCCTCATCTCCGACGCGGCCCACGAGCTGCGCAGTCCCCTGGCCAGCATCCGCCTGCAACTGGAGGTCGCTCTCGGCCACCCTCCCGACGAGCAGGAGTGGCGCGAGACGGCCGAGGGGGTGCTGGAGGACACCTTGCGCCTGAGCCGCCTGGCCGAAGGGCTGCTCACGCTGGCGCGGCTGGACGAGCACCGCCGCCCGGCCCGCAGGCAGCCGGTGGACCTTGCCGAGCTGGTCGGCGCGACGGCCGGGCGCTACGACCCGGCCATGGTGAAGATCACGAGGGTCGAGCCCGCGGTCGTCGAGGGCGACGCCCTGGACCTCGGACGGGTGCTGGTCAACCTGCTGGACAACGCCGTGCGCCACGCCTGTGCCCATGTCGCCGTCGAGCTGCGCGCCCGCGGCGGCGAGGCCGAGGTCACGGTGACCGACGACGGCCCGGGCATCCCCGAGGCCGACCGCGAGCGGGTGTTCAACCGGTTCACCCGGCTCGACAGCGCCCGCAGCAGCGACGACGGCGGGGCCGGCCTGGGCCTGGCGATCGTGCGCGAGACCGTGCGCGCGCACGGCGGGGCGGTGCGCCTGGAGGACGCCGGGCCGGGGGTGCGTGCGGTCGTCCGGCTGCCGCTGAGCCGGCCCGTTCCAGGGCGCGCAAAACCATGACATGGTTCCATCAAGCGATCGCCCCGGCACGGATGGTGAGCATAGCGTCGGTTCTATGACCTCCGAGCGGGACAGCGACCGCGAGCTGCTGATGCGCGCCGCCATCAAGCTGTTCGCGGCCTTCGGCTACGACGGGACGTCCTTGCAGCAGATCGCCGACACCGCCGGGTTCGACCTCGCCACCGTGGAAGAGATCGTGGGTCACAAGCGCGATCTCTACCTGGCGGTCGTGCGGCGGCTGTTCGAGCAGGAGCGGGCCGCGCGCGAGGCGGTCATGACGCAGTTCTCGACCGAGACGCCCGAGAAGACGGTGGAGTCGCTGCACCGACTGCTGGACGACTATACGGAGTACACGCTCAGCAACCCGGAGCGGACGCAGTTGTGGGTGCACCGCTCCCTGCTGGACGCCGCCGACCTGGCCGAGCTTGAGGAACAGTTCATCCAGCCGATTTTGCAGATGGTGCTCGAGGGGGTCCAGCCGGCGCTGGAGAAGGGGTACATGGACCCGGAGGTCGACCTTGAGCTCGGGCTGTGGACGGTGATCTGGATGGTGCAGGGCATCACGACCCAGGCAACGGTGATGGGGCACATCCCCGGGCCGCCCGACGCCTGGCTGCTGGAGCGGTTCAAGCGGCATCTGCACCTGTTGATCGACCGCCTGTTCCGCCTGCCCGGAACCTCGTGATAACGTCCCACGCCGATCACGTGCGGCGACGCCGCACCATCTGGCGAGGGAGAACCGCGTGCTTCCCGAGAACGGCCGGACCTCCGAAGACCTGCTGGCGGAGATCTCCCTGCTGAGACGGCACGACCTGCAGGTGCGCGGCGGCAAGGTCACCGCCTACGTCTACGACACCGGGCGCCCGGAGGTGCACGACGCCGCGGCCCGCGCCTACTTCGAGATGCTCGAGGTCAACACCCTCGACCCCACCGCCTTCCCGAGCGCCGTCGCGATGGAGCGGCAGGTCGTGGGCGCGGTGGCCGGCCTGCTCGGCGGGGGGCCCGGCACGCCGGGCATCTTCACCAGCGGAGGCACCGAGTCGATCATGCTCGCGATGAAGGCCGCCCGGGACGCCCGTCCCGTCGCCGGACGTCCCCGCGTGGTCGTGCCGGTCACGGCGCACCCCGCCTTCCACAAGGCGGCGCACTACCTCGGCCTGGGAGTGGCGCCGGTGCCCGTGGACCCCGCCACCTTCCGCGCGGTCCCCGAGGCCGTGGCCGAGGCGATCACCCCGGACACGGTGCTGGTGGTGGCCTCGGCCCCGTCCTATCCGCAGGGGGTCGTCGACCCGGTCGCCGACATCGCGGCGATCGCGGCCGGACGCGGGGTGCTGTGCCACGTGGACGCCTGCGTGGGCGGCTGGTTGCTGCCCTGGCTGGCGGAGGCGGGGGCGAGCGTCCCGCCGTTCGACCTGTCGGTGCCGGGGGTGACGTCCATATCGTGCGACCTGCACAAGTTCGGCTACGCCCCGAAGGGCGCCTCGGTCGTGCTGTTCTCCGACCCCGCCCTGCGCCGCGCCGCCTACTTCGCCTCGGCCGCCTGGCCCGGCTACACGGTGATCAACGCGACCGTGCAGAGCTCGAAGTCGGCCGGGCCGCTCGGCGGCGCGTGGGCGACGCTGAACGCCCTGGGCCGCGAGGGCTACCTGGCCCTGGCCCGCGACACCCTGACCGCGACCCGGCGGCTGGCCGAGGGCATCGGCGCCATCCCGGGCCTGCGGGTGCTCGGTGAGCCGGAGGCCTCGCTGGTGGCCTTCGCCGGGGACGACGTGGACGTGTTCGTGCTGTCGGACGAGGCGCGCAAGCTCGGCTGGTTCCTGCAGCCGCAGCTTTCCTACGCCGGCATCCCGGCCAACCTGCACGTGACGGTCACCGGGGTGACCCTGGCGGGCGTGGAGGCGATGCTGGAGGTGATCGCCGCGTCTGCGGAGGCGGCGCGGGCGGCGGGCCCGCCGCGGGTGCCGGAGGGCCTGGCCGAGATCCTGGCCACTCTCGACCTGGACGCGATCGACGACGCCACCTTCACCGAGCTGGCCGCCTCGGTCGGCATCGACCTCGGCGGGGAGGGCCAGCCGGAGATGGCCGTGGTCAACGCGGTGCTGGACGCGCTGCCGGCCCCGGCCCGCGAGGCCATCTTGACCCGGTTCCTGTCGGTGATCTACAGCTGACCGCCCGGCCGGGGGCGCAGCGCGCCGACGGTGGCGAGCGCGGCGCGGGCCGAGGCGGCGTCGTGGACGCGGAAGACCCGCGCCCCCTGCCAGGCGGAGACGGCGAGCGTGGCGATCGTCCCGGCGTGGCGCTCGTCCACGGGGAGACCGCCGAGCGTCTCGCCCACGAAGTCCTTGTTGGAGACCGCGACCAGCACCGGCCAGCCGGTGTCCACCAGCTCTCCGAGCCGGCGGCCGACCTCCAGGGAGTGCCAGGTGTTCTTGCCGAAGTCGTGCGCGGGGTCGATCAGGATGGCGTCCTCGCGCACCCCGGCGCGCACGGCCCGCTCGGCCAGGGCGACGGTGTGGGAGACGACGTCGGCGACCACGTCGCCGTAGCCGATGCGGTGCGGGCGGGTCCTCGGGATCACACCGCCGGCGTGGGCGCACACCAGCCCGATGCCGTGCTTGGCCGCGACCTCGGCCAGGCCGGGGTCCGGTCCGCCCCAGGTGTCGTTGAGCAGGTCGGCGCCGGCGCCGGCCACCACCTCGCCGACCTCGGCCCGCCAGGTGTCCACGCTGATCACCAGGTCGGGGTGCGCCTCGCGCACGGCCGCCACCAGGCCGGCGACCCTGCGGATCTCCTCGGTGGCGTCCACGGTGTCGCCCGGGCCGGCCTTCACCCCGCCGATGTCCACGATGTCGGCACCGGCGGCGACCGCCTCGCCGACGGCGGCCAGGGCGGCGTCGAAGCCGAACGTCTTGCCCCGGTCGTAGAAGGAGTCGGGGGTGCGGTTCACGACGGCCATGACGGCGTGTTCGCCCGGCCGGAACTCGCGGTCGCGCAGGCGCAGAGTATGCATCGCCGCAAGCGTACGCCAGCTCCCCACCGGCCGCGTCCGCACCGGCGGGAGCCGGCGCAGGCCGTTCGGGAACGCTCCAAAACGGCTCAGACGGCTGATCCGCTCTCGGCGACGGTGAGGAAGTCCAGCGCCATCGCGGGGATGCGCCTGCGCGTGTGCACCAGGGCGATGATGCGGCGCAACGGCGGGTCCAGGGAGCGGACGACCAGCCCGGCCCTGAGTGCCTGGTCGGCCATCGTGCGGTATCCGAGCAGGGACGCCGAGGCGGTGCGGACCGTGACGGGCCAGCCGCCGCGCTCGTCGGTCTCGGCGACCACGACCGGCCGCACTCCGTGGGTGGCGAACAGCTGCTCGAACTCCCGGCGCCGGGCGCTGCCGGGCTGGGGCAGGACGATGCGCATGCCGTTCAGGCGGCTCATCGCGACCGACCCGGGGAGGTCGAGGCCGGGCGGGGAGATGAGCACGATCTCCTGGCGTTCCAGGGGGTGGCTCACCAGGTCGGCCGGCACGGGCAGATCGGTCAGGCCCAGGTCGGCACGCTGCTCCCTGACCGCGTTCACCACGCCGTCGCGCCCGTCGCATCGCACGATCTGCACCCGCACCCCCGGGTGCTCGGAGACGTAGGCGGGCAGGAGCCGGCCGGCCAGCGCCGGCTCCAGGCTCGGCGGTGAGGCGACGCGCAGCTCGCCGGCGCCCGGATGGGTGTGCGTGGCCAGCGCCTCGATCTCGTGCACGGCGTCCAGCGCTTCCTTGGCGAGTTTGACGACGCGGCGTCCCTGCGCCGTCACGACCACTCCCCGGCCGGAACGCGCGAAAAGCGTCATGCCGAGTTCCCGTTCGAGGTCGCGAATCGCGCGGGAAAGCGCGGGCTGCGCGATGTAAAGCGATCGTGCCGCGTCGGTCATGGTGCGGTGCTCCGCAGTGGCGACCACATAACGCAGCTGCTGCAGATTCATGCATCGAAGCTAGGGCAGACCGGTCCGGCGATTCCGGACTATCGCAGAGATCACCTTGGATGATTTCAGAATGTAACCAGATACCGCGACATCCGTGACTACTGGGAATTGAGTACAGTTCTGCCCAAAATGATGCAGAATGTGGATCTTGTGACGGGGGAGAACGCTCGGTCTGGTGGGGCCGAGAAGGGGGCAGCCGGAAATGGCGAGTAACGGTCAGTATCCGAATCAATCGTCACCCGGCGGACGCCATCCGTATCCGCCTCCGCAAGAACCGGCATGGAACGGACCGCCCGGCGGCTCCCCCGCCGCGCCGCCGCCCCCTCACCCGGACGCCCCGGACGGCGGGTGGCAGCCGCGTGACTCCCGGCAGCCGCCTCCCGGCTACCCGCCCCAGGGGTACCCGCCGCAGGCGCCGCCGGGCTCGCATCCGGCGCCCGGCGGCCCTCCCGCGCCGGGCCAGGGACAGCCGCCGGGGCCGCAACAGCCGTACCGTCAGCCGTACCCGCCGCCGGGACCGGGGGCGCCGCCTCCGCAGGGCCCGCCGCATCCCGCCGCGCCGCCCCCGGGGGGCGGCCCGCATCCCGGCGGAGGACCGTATCCGGGAGGGGGCCCCTATCCCGGAGGAGGGCCGTACCCGGGAGGAGGTCAGTACCCCGCAGGGGGCCCGCATCCCGGAGGAGGGCAGTACCCGCCAGGTGGCGGCCAGGCGCCGTACGCGCCGGGCGGGCAGCCGCAGCCGACCGGCCGGCCGCCGTTCCAGGGGACGCCTCCGTACCCGGGCGGCCAGGCGCCGTACCCGGGAGGGCAGGGACCCCACCCGGGAGGGCAGGGACCGCTGCCGTCGCCCTCGCCCGGGTGGGCGCCGCCCGGGCCGCCCCGGGGACCGCACGGGCCCTACGGGCCGAACTGGCGCCCGCCCAAGCGCAAGTCCAGCGGCGCGGCCGTCGCCGGCGGCCTTCTCGGCGTGATCGCCGCGGTGTTCGTGCTGCTGGTGATCGGCTCGGCGGCGTTGAAGAGCGCCCGGCACGCCGAGCCGCCCTCGCCGGTGGCGATCCCGACGTTCGCGGTTCCCACGTTCACCCCTTACACCCCCAAACCGTTCCCGACCTCGACCTCCGCCCCGACCTCGAACCCCCGGCCGACCAGGTCGTCCAGCGACTCCTCGACGTCCTCCGACACCGGCACCACCTCCCGGCCGCGGCTGAACACGACCCTGACCGGCAACACCCTCTACCGGGCCGGCAGCCTGCCGCGGACCGCCTGCCGCGCCACGCCGACCAACGTCTTCAACGACGCTCAGCTGAAGTCGCTGATCCTGAAGACGGGGCAGTGCATGAGCCGCACGTGGTCGGCCGCGCTCGGGCGGGTCGGCATCGACTTCGCGCCGCCGCACTACGCGATCACGGCGCGCGGCGGACGGGGCGCGTGCGGCGACTTCCCGCAGCGGGGCAGCATCGTCCCCTACTACTGCCCGCGCAACACGACCATCTACGCCTCGACGTCGGCGATGTCGCGTGGACGGGGCAACCAGCGCGGATACGGCTCGCTGTCGAGCTGGCACGGGGCGATCATCGGCATGATGGCCCACGAGTACGGCCACCACGTGCAGCAGTTGTCGGGGCTGGCGAACTCCTGGTGGAGCAAGACGCTGTCCTCGCGCACGCTGAGCGGCAGGCTGGCCCTGAGCCGCCGGTACGAGCTGCAGGCCAACTGCTTCAGCGGCATGTGGATGCGGTCGGTGGCCACCAGCTACCCGATCCCGCCGGTCCGCCGCAACAACCTGTTCTACTTCTTCTCCAACGTCGGCGACTGGCCGGGGTATCCGCGCGACCACGGCAGCCCGCCCAACAGCGGCCGGTGGTTCCGGCAGGGGTACGAGCGGACCAAGGCCTACCAGTGCAACACCTGGCTGGCCTCCTCCTCCTCGACCTCCTAGCCCGACGTCACGGTGGTCGGAGCGTCAAAGGCGGCCCTCCCTGCGCGGAAGCGGACCGACCGCGCCGGGAGGCCATGGGCCCGCCGTCACGGGCGACCGTGCCGAGGGCCCGCGGATGGCCGCCGAACGGCTGTGGCTTCAGCTGCTTGTTACCGTCCGATTCCCCAATATTGGCTTTGCGTCAGTGATGTCCAGGTATGGGGGTTAGAATCCTGGAAATCCGTGAACCGGCGGGGGGCCAATGATGGGTTTCTCCTGGTTGACGGGAGGATTCCAACCGTCATGAGGGAGCACGTGTGACCACGCCTCTTGGCCGTACCGCGGGAGAGGCGGACGGGGACGGCTCCGGCCAACCCGCGCCGGCGAACGGCTCCGCGCCACCCGCCTCCCGAGAGGGCCACGCGCCACCGGCTTCCTCCGAAGAGCACAGGCGATCCGCTTCCCCCGAGGGCCGCGCCCGGACGAGGCCCGGCCGTGAGGGCGACCCGCAGGATCCGCCCGCCGGGGAGTCCGGAGATCGGGCCTCCGCCACGGGCGCCCCGACCCGGCAGCCCGCCACGAACGCCGCAGGCCGGCCGTCCGCCACGGGTGCGCCGACCCGGCCGTCCGCCACGGGTGCGCCGACCCGGCCGTCCGCCACGGGCGCCCCGGCCCGGCCGTCCGCGGTGGACGGCTCCGCGGGAAGCACAGGCGGCTCCGCGCGGGACTCCGAGGAGCGCAAGGCGGCCCTCCCCCGCTTCGCCAAGCCCCCGACGACCGGCTCGGTCATCGGCTGGACACTGCTGTCCACCGTCGTCCCGGGCGCGGCGCACCTGCGGGCCGGTCAGCGGCGCACCGGGTTCATCCTGCTCGGCGTCTTCGGCGCCCTCCTGGCAGCCGCCGTGATCTTCGCGGTGGTCATCGACGCCAACCTGGGCCTGGCCGTCAAGGACGGCGTCTGGGTGACCATCGTGGTCGCCGCCACGATCGGCGCGCTCGCCTGGTTCGCCCTGGTCATCACCTCCTACATCGCCCTCGGCCCCGACCGGCTCCCGCAGTCGGGGCAGGTGATCTCGGGCATCGTGGTCGGCGTCCTGTGCGTGGGCGTGATGGGGCCCTTCGCCCTCACGGCCGGAGGCATGCTGACCGTGCGGCAGACCACCAACGACATCTTCCAGCCCGAACCGGGCACGAGCGTGGCCCCCGTCAAGCAGGAGGACCCGTGGAACGGCCGCCGCAGGGTCAACTTCCTGCTCATCGGCGGTGACGCCGCGGGCGACCGCACGGGGGTGCGCACCGACAGCATGACGGTGGCCAGCGTCGACGTCCGCACCGGCAACTCGGTCATGTTCAGCCTGCCGCGCAACCTGCAGTTCGTGCACTTCCCCAAGGGCGACCCGCTCGCCGCGCGGTTCCCGAACGGGTTCACCGGCGACTCGGGCCAGGGCCTGCTCAACGAGGTCTGGCAGTACGCCGAGGACCATCTCGGCAAGGGCAGGGGCCCACGCGAGCTCAAGAGCGCCATCGGCTACACCCTCGGGATCAAGGTCGACTACTACGCCATCGTCGACATGTACGGATTCGCCGCGCTCATCGACGCGATCGGCGGGTTGAAGATCCGCGTCGAGCAGGACATCAGGTGGGGCGGCCACTTCGGCACCGCGGGCACGATCAAGGCCGGGTACCAGCGGCTCGACGGCGAGCACGTGCTCTGGTACGGCCGCTCCCGGGTCGACAGCGACGACTTCTCGCGCATGTCGCGGCAGCGGTGCGTGATGGGCGCCCTGCTCGACCAGGCGACGCCCAGCGTGGTGCTCGCCAACTTCGGCAAGATCGCCACCGCGACGCGGCACCTGTTCCGCACCGACATCCCGCGCGACCTGCTGGAGCACCTCGTGCCGCTGGCGGTGAAGGTCAAGGACGCCAAGACCACCAGCCTGCAGTTCGTGCCGCCCACCATCTGGCCGGGCGCCGCCGACTGGGTGAAGATCCGGCGGCTCACCGCGCAGGCGGTCAAGGAGTCCGAGCGCACCGGGTCCGGCACCGGGTCCGGCGCCGTGGCAGCGGGCGCGACCGCCGCCGCGGCCGCGTCGGGGACCACCGGCGCGAGCGCGACGCCCTCCGGCGGCGGTTCCTCGGCGACGCCGTCCACCTCGCGCTCGGCGACGGCCCCCACTCCGGTGAGGACGCCGACGCCCAACCGGCAGAGCAAGGCGGCCGCCAAAAGCCTCAAGGAAGCCTGCGGTTTCTGACACCCGCCACTTCCGACGCCCGCCGTCGGCCACGCCCGGCCGGCGCGGGCGCCCGCCGATGCGACGACGGCCGTCCGCCTTCCGAGCGGACGGCCGTCATGGCGGAGCAGGGGGCCCTGGCGCCTACAGGGCCCGGGCGGTGCGGGGCAGCAGGGCGAAGGCGCCCAGATAGAGCAGGCCGGCGACCACCAGGAGCCCCTCGTAGCCGATGACGAGCGAGAGGTACTCCAGGCACCCGCCGAGGATGGCGCCCAGCAGGTTGGCGCCGAAGGCGACCGTGGCGTCGGAGGTGTCGGCGAACCGCTTGGCGAACACGACGTTGGCCGCGAAGATGGGCAGGAAGGCGACCACCACCGCGCAGATCGCCCGCAGCGGCACCGGCAGCCCGAGCAGCCAGGAGTTCGGCACCAGCGCGGCCAGCACCAGGCCGCCGAGCAGGATGGCGTACATCACCGGCAGGGGCGGCGTGCGGAAGCGCCGCGTCACCTCCACCGCGGCCAGCACCGCCACGAGCACCCCGGCGAAGACGATGGCGTTGACCACCCAGGTCGTGCCGAACAGCAGCGCGAACCCGGTGACGTTCTTGGTCTCCAGCAGCAGGAACGACACCCCGAGCAGGAACAGGTCGGCGTAGGGGCGCATCCTGCGGAACGGCCCGGCGACCGCGCGCACCGCGACGATGCTGACCAGCAGGATCAGGCCGAGCGCGATCAGGTAGATGGACGGGATGTCGCGCCCGTGCAGGTAGAGGAAGGGACGGTCGTCCACGGCCGGGGGCGGGGTGTCGGCCTTGGCGCCGGCCCATTCGGAGGCGCAGCGCTGGGCGTCCGCCGTGACGCCCGCGGTGATGACCGCCTGCTGCCCCGAGCCGACCTCGTCGACGCACGGCTTGTGGCCGAAGGCGGCCTGGGCGGTGGAGGCGAGCCGGTCGACCAGCCACTGTTCGCGGTAGTAGTTGTACATGGAGAACGCGCCGCCCGGCTTGAGGTGGTCGTGCGCCGCGCGCATGGCCTGCTGGGTGAACAGGTAGCTCTCCAGACGCAGCGAGCTCGCGCCGGACACCAGGGTGAGCGAGTCGGGCAGGGCGAACAGGATGAGGTCGTACTTCTTGTCGGTGCGTTCGAGGTAGGCGCGGCCGTCGGTGATGTGGGTGGTGACGCGCGGGTCCTGGTAGGGCCGGTCGGGGTGGTAGACGCCGCCCAGCTCTCTCAGCTTGGGGTCGATCTCGACCGCGTCGACGTGCTTGGCGCCCTTGGACAGCGCGATGGCCACGTCGGTCCCGCTGCCCGCGCCGACGATGAGCACGTCGTCCAGGTTCGCCGCCGACGCCGCGCGCTCGTAGGGCAGGGCGTACTGGCGCTCCCACTGCAGCCGGGCGGCGGCGGGGATGGCCTGCTGGTGCGGGATGCCGTTGACCGCGATGTCCATGATCGGCACATCGCCGAGGAAGTGCTGCTGGTAGGTGACCTTGTAGTACGGCGACCACAGCGCGCCCGCGGTGAAGGTCTCCACCGCCAGGGCCGCGATGACCACCAGGGAGGGGAAGGTGACCAACCCCAGGTAGCGGCCGATGGAGCGCGGCCGCAGCAGGACGCCGTAGGCGCAGGCGGCGATGAGGCCCCAGGCGACCGGCGGCGCGCTCGCCAGCGACAACAGCGAGAACATGGCGATGCCGGTGAGGCTGCCGATCAGGTCGTAGCGGTAGGCCTCCAGCCGGGGAAGCTCGGGGAAGCACCGGCCGACCAGCTCGGCCGGCCCCATGAGCACCAGCGCCGCGGCGGCGAACACCACCGGCAGGATGGCCCAGGCGGGAGGGCCGCTGGTGGACAGGCTGGTGAAGTAGAGCACGCCTTCGGTCTGGCGGTCCACGGTGACCGGGAAGTAGAAGACGATCAGCACCAGCGCGGCCAGGACGACCGGCGAGTAGTACGGCTGCCTCGTGGAGCGGCCGACGCGCAGGAAGCCCAGCCCGATGCCGAGGAACGAGCCGAGCAGCACGAAGTTGGTGAAGTAGCTGAGGTGGACGATGTTGGATCCCGTCCAGCGGATCAGCGCCAGTTCGAGGAACAGCATGAAGGCGCTGGCCACGATCAGTCGGGCACGGACGGGGATCCAGTGCTCTCCCGTCGCTCCGGAACCGGGACGGGATGGGGTGTCTACCTCGGCGATCACGGGTCTCAAGGTAGTCAACCCCCGCCCTCCGCGAAAGCCTTACGCGCCACCGGACCGCCACCGGCCGCCGGCCCGTGCACGCGCGCGACGGCGCCGCAGCTCGCCGGCTCCGGCACGGCCCTCGGCCCGCACACCCGCTGAACGTTTCCCGTCCACCCGCATCCGCGCGCCGCCGCGCGGCGAAGCCCCCGGCACCGAGAGGTGCCACCGGACGGCGGGCAGGGGACGCCGCGGTGGGCGTGCCGAGAGGTGCCGCCGGGCGGTGGGCGGTGGCGAGGGCCGGGTGGCGGAAATTGGTTCGGCGAATCGCGGGGAATGCGGGGAGACACGGTATTTCTGCTGGTGGACGGGGGTGTCGTGGATGCAGGAATGTGGTGGTGTCACGACTTGGCGATCTCAGGGTGGTGTCCTCATGCGGGTCCTGATCCAGCTCCGTCCCTCGCCCGACGTGGTCGCCGCCGTCGCGGCGCCCGACCTCACCGCCACCACCGCGGACGTCACCGACGGCCTCCCCGGGGTCGCGCTGGACCATTCCTTCACCCCCGTCGCCCTCCCCCGCGCCCATCCCGCCTCCGCCGGGGGCGACCCGCTGTCGCTGCACCAGCCGCTGGTGTTCTCCCTGGCTCCGGAAGAGGCGTCGGTCCTGGTCCGGGGCGAGATCGCCGACGACGAGAGCTCGGCGCGCATGGCGCTGCTGCCCGGCCGCGGCCGCGACGTCGTGGGCGTCTACGCCGACCCGCTCATCGAGACCAGCCTCACCTGCGGCGGCAGCCCGCCCGTCGGCACCTGGCAGGACGTGGCCCGCCTGCTGCGGGTGCCCGAGCTGCACGCCGAGGGCTACGACGGCGCCGGCGTGGCGCTCGCCGTCTGCGACACCGGCGTCAACGCCGCCCACGTGCGCGACCACCTCGGCAAGGACGTCACGGTAGACCGCGGGCGCAGCTGGAACCCCTCCGGCGTCACCGGCGAGCCGGGCGGGTTCGCGGTGGACCACGGCACGATGTGCGCCTTCGACACGCTGATCGCCGCGCCGCGCGCCACGCTGGTCGACGTGCCGATCCTGCTGTCGCGGCGGCAGGGCGGCACGGTCATGGACGGCCTGCTGTCGGACGCGGTGGCGGCCTTCGCCCACCTGCGCGCAGTCCTGGACGCCCAGCCCGCCGACTCCCGCGCGCTGGTCGTCAGCAACAGCTGGGGCTCGTTCTCCCCGCTGTGGGACCTGCCGCCGGGGCAGCCGGGCAACTACTCCGACAACGCGGCCCACCCGTTCAACATCATCGTCGGCAGCCTGGAGCAGGCCGGAGCGGACATCCTGTTCGCGGCGGGCAACTGCGGCGCCGAATGCAAGGACCGGCGGTGCGCCTATCCGGGCCGCCCCATCGTGGGCGCCAACTCCCATCCGCAGGTGCTGTCGGTCGGCGGGGTCGACACCAACGGCGAACGGGTGGGGTATTCCTCCCAGGGCCCGGGGCGGCTCAGCGACCGCAAGCCCGACGTCTGCGCGTACACGCACTTCGCCGGGTCCAAGGCGTTCGGCGACGACGTCCCCGACTCGGGCACCTCGGCGGCCTGCCCGGTCGCCGCGGGCCTGGTGGCCGCGATCCGCACGCGCTGGCCGGCCTCGCGCATCTCCCCGAGCCAGTTGCGCACCCTGCTGCACCGCACCGCCGAGGACCGCAGCACCGTGGGCTTCGACTACGACTACGGGTACGGCGTCGCCGACACCGCGGCGCTGGTCGCGGCGCTGCGCCGCCGAGCGGAGCGTCACCGGCTGTGACCAGGCGGGGGCGGCGTGTACGGGCGGGGCGGGGACGCGTAGCGTGGGCCGCATGGTCCTGGTCACCGTGGAACTGCCGCCGGCGGAGGCGACCCTCGAGGGAGCCATGCGCAGGCTCGGCCTGAGCGAGGAGGAGGTGGACACCGCCTACGGGCTGGTGCCGCTCGACCCGGGCCAGGGGTTGTACGCCGTGCGCGTCACCGAGCAGGCGGGTCATCGCGTCACCCCGCCCGGCGAGGGCCCCTTCGCCGACCCCCCGATCGAGCCGTACGGCCCGCCCCACTGATCCACGGCGGCTTCCTGGGCCTTCCGCCCGGCGCGGGGGGCGCCATCGGTCTCGTGCGAACCCCTCCGGCCCCGGCTGCGGGGCGCCGTCCCCACCGGAAACAGGGCGGTCGTCACGCGCCGCCCGATGACGGTGCCGGCGCCGGGCGGGACACGGTCGTGGCCGCGCACGCTCTAGGATCTTGCGCATTCCGGTCCATGAACCTCTGGAGTGCTCGCCCCTATGCGTGAACGTGTCCGCCATGTCATCGAATCGGCGTGGTTCCAGCGCGCGATCATCGTCGTGATCGTGGTCAACGCGGCGACCCTGGGGGTGGAGACCTCGCCGGAGGCGACGGCGGCGTACGGCTCGGTGCTGCACGTGGTGGACCATGCCGCGCTGTACGTGTTCGTCGCCGAGCTGCTGGCGAAGATGTACGTCTACCGGGCGCGGTTCGTGCTGGATCCGTGGAACCTGTTCGACACGGTGATCGTGGCCGTGTCGTTCCTGCCGACGGCGGGCGGGCTGTCGGTGCTGCGAGCGCTGCGCATCCTGCGCGCGCTGCGGCTGATCTCGGTGGTGCCGAGCCTGCGCCGCGTGGTGGCGGCCCTGCTCACGGCGATCCCGGGGATGACCTCGATCGCCATGCTGCTCGGGCTGGTGCTCTACGTGGCCTCGGTGATGGGCACCAAGCTGTACGGCGCGACGGCGCCCGAGTATTTCGGCGACCTGCCGACGTCGCTGTTCACGCTGTTCCAGGTGATGACCGGGGACGGCTGGTCGGACATCAACCGGCGCGTCATGGAGCAGCACCCGTCGGCATGGGCGTTCTTCGTGGTGTTCGTGCTGATCTGCACCTTCGTCGTGCTGAACCTGTTCATCGCCGTGGTGGTGAGCGCGATGGAGGAGGAGCACCAGCGCGAGCGCGACGAGAGCCCCGTCCAGGCCCCGGACGAGGCGGTCCAGGGCATCGCCGGCCCCGTGGCGCGATCCCAGGGCACGGGGGATGACGCCGTCGCGGGGGTGGCCGCCGAGCTGGCCGCGCTGCGCGCCGAGATCGCGGCGCTGCGCGCGGCCCTCCCCTCTCGCGAGGACGCCCCCACCCTGCGCTGACAGCGCACTCCTGACGCCGAGGGCCACACCGGCCGGACCTGCGGTGAGCGCCACGTGAGCGCGCCGGATCCACGCCGAGTGGTGTGTCCGGCCATACCCGGCCGGGCGGCTCAGCGGGAGTAGTGCTCGACGACGAGCTGCTCGTCGACCGGGACGCGCACCTGCGCGCGTTCGGGCGTGGCGAGCAGCGTGAAGCGCAGTTGACCCAGGTCGGTCTCCAGGTACGGCGCGGTGATCTCGTCGGCGTACACGCCCTCGGCGGCGGCCACGAACGGCTGCATGCCGCGCGACCTCTCGCGCACGGCGACGGTCTGGCCTGGCCGCACCAGATAGCTGGGAATGTCGACCTTGCGGCCGTCGACGGCGATGTGGCCGTGGGTGACGTACTGGCGGGCCGCGTAGATGGACGGGGCGAGGCCGGCCCGCAACACCAGGGAGGCCAGGCGGGACTCCAGCAGCGTCACCAGCTCGGCGCCCGAACGCCCGGGCCGGCGCAGCGCGAGGGCCCAGTACCTGCGCATCTGCCGCTCGGACACGTCGTAGTACCAGCGGAGCTTCTGCTTCTCCATCTGGCGCACCCCGTAGTCGCCGGCGGTGCGGCGGCTGGTCTTGCGGCCGTGCTCGCCGGGCGGGTAGGGCCGCTGCTCGAAATAGCGCACCGCCTTGCGGGTCAGGGGGACGCCCGCACGGCGGGACAGGCGGACCTTGGGTCCGGTGTAGCGCATGTCGACCTCACTGTGGTTAGGTAAGCCTTAGTTAGGCAAGCCTAACCATAGTCGAAGAGGCGGCGCCACCGCCGCCTCCCGCCCCGGCGCGTGACGCACCGCCAAGCGTCCTGCGCCGCCCCTGCGAACCGAGGAGCCGACGCCCATGCATGTGAAGGTGCCCCCGATTCCCGAGCGCGTCCGCGGTCTCGCCGACGCCGCCGCGCCCACCCATGTGTCGCTGGACGGCTCGGCCGGGCCCGCCCGGGGCTGCGTCGACGGCACGGGTCGGCCGCTGCTGCTGGTCAAGCCCGGCGAAGCCCTGCACGGCCTGCGCGCGGGGGACGACGCCGTGGTGACCGTGGACCTGTCGGCGACCCGGACCCTGGCCGGGGTCGAGTACCCGCGCGGCCTGCTGAAGGTGCAGGGATGGGCGCAGGCGGTGCCGCCCGAGGGCCTGCGGGAGGCCGCCGTGGCGGTGTCCGCCCGATGCCCGGACGAGGCGCTGTTCGCCGCCGTGGAAGGCGATCCGGCCGGCCCGCGCCTGTTCCGCGTCGACGTCGGCTACGTGATCTACCTGACCGGCCGGGAGTCGGGAATGCTGGACGCCGAGGAGTACCTGGCCGCCGGCCCCGGCCCGGTGCACGACGCGGCCGAGCGCATGCTCCGCCACGTGAACGAGGCGCACCGCGAGCAGCTCGCGCGGGCCGTCCGGACGCTGACGGGCGAGCCGGTGCGCGAGCCGTGGCTGTGGGAGCTCGACCGCTACGGCGCGACGGTGCGTTCGGACTCCGAGGACACGACGCTCATCCGGATCCCCTGGCCGGCGCCGGTCGAAGGGGCGCATGAGCTGGAGCGGGCACTGAGCCTGCTGCTGTGCCCGCGCTGACCCCCTCGATGGCGGCGTCCACCGCCTCGGGCGCCAGTATGTGGTCGATGACCATGAGGGCGCAGCCGGTGATGCCCGCGCTCTGGCCGAGGCGGCTGCGCTCGATGCGCAGGCTGCGGGTGGACAGCGCCGTCGAGCGCCGGTAGACGACCTCGCGCACCCCCGACACCAGCGGCTGGAAGCGCTCGGCGACGTCGCCGCCGAGCACCACCACGGCCGGGTTGAGCAGGTTGACCGCGCTCGCGATCACCTCGCCGAGCAGCCGTCCCGCCCTGCGCACCACGGTCATCGTCTCGGCGTCCCCCGCGCGCACCAGCGCGACCACGTCCGACAGCGAGTCGACGTCGCGCCCGCTCGCCCGCAGGTCGCGCAGAATGGCCGTGCCGCTGGCCACCGAGTCGACGCAGTCGACGTTGCCGCACCGGCACAGCACTCCCCCGCCGTCGCGGACGGGGATGTGGCCGATCTCCCCCGCCGCGCCGAGCGCGCCGCGCAGGATCTCGCCGCCGGCGACCACCCCCGCGCCGATGCGGGTGGACACCTTGACGAACAGCAGGTCGGAGACCTCCGGCGCGTACGCCTCGCGGTATTCGCCCATCGCGATGACGTTGACGTCGTTGTCCACGAAGACCGGCACGGGGTAGCGGGCGGAGATGACCGGCGGGATCACCACGCCGGTCCAGCTCGCCATGACGCGGGCGCTCTCGGTGCGGCCGGCCGCGAACTCGACGGTGGCCGGGACGCCGAGGCCGACGCCCTTGACCGACGACATCGGGCGGCCTTCCAGCAGGTCGGCCCACACGTCCATCAGCAGGGGCAGCACCACGTCGGGGCCGCGCTCGACGTCGATCTCCAGATCGGTGCGCGCCAGCTCGCGGCCGGCCAGGTCGCACAGGGCGATCTGGGTGCGGCTGGCGCCGAGGGAGGCCACCAGGACGACGCCCCCGGTGGCGTTGAAGGCGAGCCGGGCCGGCGGGCGGCCTCCGGTGGACGGTCCGTCGGTGTGCTCCACCACCAGGCCGTGGTCGAGCAGCCCGGCGACCCGCAGTGCCACGGCGGGACGGGAGAGCCCGGTGATCCGCCCGATGTCGGCCCGGGTCACGGCCTCGCCGCTGCGGATGAGGTGAAGCACCTCACCGCCGCTGGCGAGCGTGGAAGCTGATCGTCGACCCACCGGGCAAGTCAATCACACCTCTTTTGTAATCCAAAATTCCTAAGTTCCTCATCTCAAATGGCAGAACTGTGGTTGTGGGAGACCAAAGATCGGGCTAGTGTCCGTTCTGTCCCGCCTTGGTCGATCTATGGAGCCGCTCCCGTGTCTGCTGATCCAGCACCCACGTCACCTGCCGTGCACCGCACCGTCCAAGAGGTCACCGAGCGGCTCGTCGAGCGCAGCGCCCGTACCCGAGCGGCCTATCTGCGCCGCGTCGCGGCCGCCGCCGAGGAGGCCCGCGAGCGGGGCCCCGCCCGCGCCGGGCTCGGCTGCGCCAACCTCGCCCACGGCTTCGCCGCCTGCTCCCCCGCCGACAAGCTGATCCTGCGCGGCACCGAGCGGCCCGGCGTCGCGATCGTCACCTCCTACAACGACATGCTTTCGGCGCACCAGCCGTTCGAGAGCTACCCGCCGGTGCTCAAGGACGCCGTGCGGGAGGCGGGCGGGGTCGCCCAGGTCGCCGGCGGGGTCCCCGCGATGTGCGACGGCGTCACCCAGGGCCGCGCCGGCATGGAGCTGTCGCTCTACAGCCGCGAGGTCATCGCCATGTCCACGGCGATCGCGCTGTCGCACGACATGTTCGACGCGTCGCTGCTGCTCGGCGTCTGCGACAAGATCGTCCCCGGCCTGCTGATCGGCGCCCTGCACTTCGGGCACCTGCCCGCCGTCTTCGTCCCGGCGGGGCCCATGCCGTCCGGCCTGCCGAACAAGGTCAAGGCGCGCGCCCGGCAGTCGTTCGCCGAGGGCAAGATCGGGCGCGGTGAGATGCTCGACGCCGAGGCCGCGTCCTACCACTCCCCCGGCACCTGCACCTTCTACGGCACCGCCAACTCCAACCAGGTGCTCATGGAGGTCATGGGCCTGCACCTGCCCGGCGCGACCTTCGTCAACCCCGGCACCGAACTGCGCGACGGCCTCACCCGCGCCGCGGCCCGGCGCGCCGTCGAGATCACCGCGCACGGCGAGGAGTACACCCCGGTCGCGCACGTGGTCGACGAGAAGGCGCTGGTCAACGCCGCCGTCGCGCTGCTGGCCACCGGCGGCTCCACCAACCACACCATGCACCTGGTCGCCATCGCCGCCGCGGCCGGCGTCGAACTGCTGTGGGACGACCTCGCCGCCCTGTCCCGCGTGGTCCCCCTGTTGACGCGCATGTACCCCAACGGGCAGGCCGACGTGAACCACTTCCACGCGGCGGGCGGCATGCAGGCCCTCATCGGCGACCTGCTGGACAACGGGCTGCTCCACCAGGACGTGCTCACCGTCGCCGGCCGCGGCCTCGGCCTGTACCGCAGCGGCGCGGAGCTCAAGGAGGGCCAGGTCGTCTGGGAGGAGCGCCCGTCGGTCAGCGCCGACCTCGACGTGCTGCGCCCGGCGGCAAAGCCGTTCTCCTCCGACGGCGGCATCCACATGGTCAGCGGGAACCTCGGCCGCGCCGTCAGCAAGGTCTCGGCGGTCAAGCCCGAGCACCTGGTGATCGAGGCGCCGGCGATGGTGTTCGACGACCAGGCCGAACTGATGGCCGCCTTCCAGGCGGGCGCGCTGGACGGGCAGGACTTCGTCGCCGTCATCCGCTACCAGGGGCCGAGCGCCAATGGCATGCCCGAGCTGCACAAACTGACGCCGCCGCTCGCGGTCCTGCTGGACCGGGGACAACGCGTCGCGCTGGTCACCGACGGCCGGATGTCCGGAGCGTCGGGCAAGGTGCCGGCCGCCATCCACCTGTCGCCCGAGGCGGCCGACGGCGGCCCGATCGCCCTGGTCCGCGACGGCGACCTGGTCCGGCTCGACTCGGCCGCCGGGACGCTCGACGTGCTGGTCCCCGCCGAGGAGCTGGCCGCCCGCACGCCGCAGGGCCGGCCTCTGCGGGACGACGAGTGGGTGGGCACCGGGCGCGAGCTGTTCGCCGCGTTCCGCCGCGCCGCCGCCCCCGCGGACCGCGGCGCCGGCATCTTCGCCATCAGCGGCGCCGAAGGCGCCGGCACCCCGCTCCCGGCCGGCGGCGCTCTCCGGACGGGTGCAGGGCACCCGGCGGGCGACGTGCTCGTGGCCGGTGACGCGACCGCGACGGGCGACGTGCTCGTGGCCGGTCGCGTGGTCTCGGCGGGCGACGTCCTTGGGGCCGGCGGCGCGCTTTCGGCGGCCGGGAACGCCGCGGCTTCGGGGGCCGGCGGCGTTCCCGGCGGCCGGGAGGCGCGGGCATGAGCGCCGCGCCTACCCCCGGACACCCGTGGCTGGTCGCCGACATCGGCGGCACCAACGCCCGCTTCGGGCTCCTCACGCGGCCGGGCGGACGTCCCGGACGGATCGCGGTGCTTCCTGTGGCCGAGTTCGACGGCCTCGCGGCGGCGGTGGAGCACTACCTGACCCACCACGGCGGCGGCGTGCGGGTGGCCGCCGCGTCCCTCGCCATCGCCGGGCCGGTCCACGCCGACCGTTACCGGCTGACCAACGCCTCCTGGTCCGGCTCGGTCTCGGCCCTCGGCATCGCGCACGTGGAACTGCTCAACGACTTCGAGGCCCTCGCGCTGGCCCTGCCCCACCTGGGCGCCGGCGAGCTGGCCTCACTCGGCGGCCCCGAGCCCGCCCCGTACATGGTCAAGGCGGTGCTCGGCCCCGGCACCGGGCTGGGCGTCGCCGGACTGGTGCCCGCGCGCAGCGGCTGGGTGCCGGTTCCGGGCGAGGGCGGGCACGTCTCGGCGCCGGTCGTCACCGACCTGGAGTTCGAGATCGTCCGGGCGCTGCGCGCCGACGGCATGAGCTTCGTGGACGCCGAGCACCTGCTGTCCGGGCCCGGCCTCGTGCGCCTCCGCCACGGGCTCGCGCTCGTCGAGGGCACCCCCGTCGCTCCGCTTCCCGCCTCCGAGATCGTGGCCCGGCTGGACGACTCGCTGTGCGCGCGTACCGTTGAGGTGTTCTGCGGGCTTCTGGGAAGCTTCGCGGCCAACGTCGCCCTGACGCTGGGAGCGCACGGCGGGGTGTACCTCGGGGGTGGGATCGTGCCGCGGATGGTGAACCGCATCAACGGCAGCGACTTCCGCCGCAGGTTCGAGGCCAATCTCGTCCTGTCGGGCTATCTCACCGGCATCGCGACCACCGCGATCGTGGCGGAGCAACCCGCCCTGACCGGCGCCGCCGCCTGGCTCGCCCAGCGGAAGTCCGGCCTCGACACCCCGGCCGCCCCCTCTTCTTCCCGGCCATCCCCGGCCGGCCCCGCGAACTCCCCCGCCCCGTCCCGGCCATCTGGCGCCGGCACCGCGGACGCCTCCGCACCGTCCCGGCCATCCTCGTCCGGCATCGCGGACGCCGCCTCGCAGGCGTCCCACGAAGCAAGGAGCACCGCCTCGTGAGCATCCTCGACCTCGCCCCCGTCGTCCCGGTCGTCGTGATCGACCGGGTGGAGACCGCGGTCCCCCTGGCGCGGGCGCTGGTGGCGGGCGGCCTTCCCGCCATCGAGGTCACTCTGCGCACCCCGTGCGCTCTGGAGGCCATCGCCAGGATCGCGGCGGAGGTTCCGGACGCCGTCATCGGCGCCGGCACCGTGCGGACGCCCGCCGACGTGACGGCGTCGGCCGAGGCGGGCGCGCGTTTCCTGGTGAGCCCCGGCGGCACGCCCGCCCTGCTGGAGGCGATGCTCGGCAGCGGCGTGCCGTTCCTGCCGGGCGCCTCCACCGCCTCGGAGGTCATGGCCCTGGCCGAGCACGGCCTGACCGAGCTGAAGTTCTTCCCGGCGGTGCCGGCCGGCGGCATTCCCTACCTCAAGGCGCTCGCCGGGCCGCTCCCCGAGGTGCGCTTCTGCCCGACGGGCGGCATCCGGCCCGAGACCGCGGCCGAGTTCCTGGCGTTGCCGAACGTCGGCTGCGTCGGCGGCACCTGGCTGACCCCCGCCGACGCGCTGGCCACCGGCGACTACGCCCGCGTGGAGAAACTCGCCGCCGAGGCCGCCGCCCTCCGCCCCTGACCACGCACCGCCGGCGTGTACCGGCGTCCCGCCGAGAGGCCGGTGCGGCAGGCGCCGCGACGCCCATCGGCGGCGTGCCGGCGGCCGCGGCGAGGGTCGCGTGTCGCGCCGCCGGGTGCGCCCGGCGGCGCGGGAGCGTGCGAAGCTGAAGAACGTCTCGTCCGCGTCCAGCCTCCCTCGGCCGGCGGGCGAGCGCCATGGAGGTCGTCGCGACCCGATGCGACGTTCATGGGAACTCCGCTCGCGGGCGCCTCACCCGGCGCCCGCGAGCACGCTCGGAGTGGTGGGCGACAAGTGCGCGGTCACGCTCGTACATTTACGGACGTTCCGCTCGCTATAGGAGGAATCTCCGTGACCCCCCCGACGCCGCACAGCCGTCGCCTGCCTGGCCCTGGCCTCCGCCACCGCGCTACTCGCCCCTGGAACCGCCCACGCCGCCGGCCCCTCGGCCACCGTCTTCTCTCCCAACCCCGTGCAGAGCTCGGGTGATGAGACCCTCACCGACGACAAGGACCGCGACAGCGCGGCCTTCGCCGCCGCCTACCGGACCGTGGCGCTCACCGACCTGGACGGCTCCGGCACGCTGACCGGACGCTACGTCCGCGTGAAAGCGAGACCGGCAACGCCGCCAGGACCGTGAACGGCGCCTTCCCCGCCTGGCACCGTGACAGCGACCAGTTCGAGCAGGTGATGGGCTACTACTGGGTGACCACGGCGCAGAGGTACATCCGGTCGCCGGGCTTCGGCTCCACGCTGCGCCCGGTCAACCAGCGCCAGATCGAACTGCGGATCAACCAGTACGGCGGCGACAACTCCTTCTTCCGGGACGACAAGGCCGACATCACGCTCGGCAAGGGCGGCGTGGACGACGCTGAGGACGCCGAGGACGCCGAGGACGCCGAGGACGCCGAGGACGCCGAGATGATCGTCCACGAGTACGGCCACTCGGTGCAGGACGGCCAGGTCACCGGGTTCGGCACGACCCTGGAGTCGGGCGCCATCGGCGAGGCGTTCGGCGACTACCTCGCTGTGGCGGTGACGAGCTGGAAGACCGGCACGCCGTCCAAGACGCCCGAGGCGTGCGTGGCGGACTGACGGGCACGCCCGGGGCCGGCGGCGGGGCTCGGACCCGCCTCGGCGGGAGGACGACGGCGAGGGGGACCGGCTCCGGGAGGGTCAGGCAGGGGCGAGCCGGGTCAGGTCGACGACAGGGGACGGGTGACCTCTTCCAGGGACCTGCGCTCGGCGTTCACCGCGAGGAACCAGGCCACCGCTCCGGCCGACACCATCAGCGCCGCGGCGAAGGAGTAGCCGTAGAACAGCCGGACCGGGTCGAGGTGGGCGCGATCGCCGATGAGCGCGCCGAACACGGTCGGGCCGAGGGCGCCGAAGCCCTGGGCGACCGAGAAGAACAGCGCGATCGCCAGCGCCCTGATCTCCAGCGGGAACAGCTCGCTCACCGTCAGGTACCCCGAACTGGCCGCCGCCGACGCCACGAAGAAGATCACCGACCACAGGATGGTCTGCGTCGTCGCCGTCAGCGCCCCCTGCTTGAACAGCCACCCGGTGACCGCCAGCAGCAACCCCGAGAAGACGTAGGTGGAGGAGATCATCACCCGGCGGCCGAGGGTGTCGAAGAACCGTCCCAGCAGCAGCGGCCCCGCCAGGTTCCCCACCGCGAACGCGAACAGGTACTTGGAGGCGTCGTGCGGGGAGACGCCGTAGAAGGTGCTCAGCACCAGCACATAGGTGAAGAAGATCGCGTTGTAGAGGAACGACTGGCTGATCATCAGCGTCGCGCCGAGGATCGTCCGCCGGGGGTACTGCCGCAGGACCACCCGCAGGATCTCGCGGTAGGCCGGCGCGCCGTGCGGGCGGAAGTCCATCGCGCCGGCGGGGTCCACCGGGGGCACCGCGCCGCCGCTGCGACGCACGGCCTCCTCGATCTCCCCGGTCGCGCGCTCGGCCTCCTCCCCCCTGCCGTGCATGAGCAGCCACCGAGGGCTCTCGGGCAGGCGGCGGCGCAGCACCCAGATGGCGGCGCCGAGCGCCGGGCCGATGAGCAGCCCGATGCGCCAGCCGAGGTCGACGGGCAGCAGCGCGGGGTTCAGCAGCACATACGTGCTCGCCGTTCCGAGCATCGCCCCGAGCCAGTACGTGCCGCTGACGGCCAGGTCGACCCGGCCCCGGTAGTAGGAGGGGATCAGCTCGTCGACGGCCGAGTGGATCGCCGAGTACTCCCCGCCGATGCCGGCGCCCGCCAGGAAGCGGAAGAACAGCAGGAACAGCAGGTTCGGCGAGAAGGCGGTGATGCCGTTCGCGACCAGGTACAGGCCCAGGGTCAAGATGAACAGCCTGCGCCTGCCGAAGCGGTCCGACAGTCGGCCGAAGACCAGCGCGCCGATGACCTCGCCGATCAGGTAGACGGTGGCGGTGAAGCCGACCTGGACCGCCGACAGCCCGAGCGTGCGCCGGTCCTGCAGCACCGATCCGATCGCTCCCGCGATGGTGATCTCCATGCCGTCCAGGACCCAGGCGATGCCGAGGGCCGCGACCAGCCGCGTGTGGTACCCCGACCACGGCAGCCGGTCGAGCCGCGCCGGCACCAGACTGCGGACCACCCTCACCATGGTCACTCAGCGTAGCGACAACTCACCCATGGCGAGCCTGTCAGGAGATGAACGTCGTCCAGTTCTCCGCGATGTGGAAGCCCATGCTCTCGTACAGCGGGACGCCCATCGTGCTGGAGTGCAGGAACGCGGTGCGCGCCCCGATCGCGTACCCGTCGCGCAGCACCGCCGCGGTGGCGGCCCTGCCGTGGCCGCGCCGCCGGTGCGCCGGGAGGACGGCGATGTTGAACACCGCCACGTGGTCGCCGAGGAAGACGCCGAACGAGGTGGCCACCGGCTCGCCCGCCTCCTCGGCGACGTAGGCGCGCATGGCGGGGTGGTCCAGGACGGACGGCAGGCACATCGGGGTGAACAGCGACGGCGGCCCCTCGTACCCGGCGGCCAGCATCGCCTGGTACAGCGCGCTTTCGTCCCCGCCGACCGGGCGCACCTTGGACGCGCCGTCCTCGGCGTCCGCCGCGTCGGCCTGCGACAGCGACTTGAGCATGAACGGCAATGTGGACCGCCGCGCCAGCCCGTGAGCGGCGGCCGTGTCGGCGATGCGCGGGTCGAACCGCTCGCCGCGCACCTGGACGCTCCACGGCATCGACCGCAGTTCCGGAGACCCGGCGAAGGCCGCGATCTCGGCGGCGTCGGGCTCCCGGGCGCTGCTGAACACCCCGTTCAGCAGGGGCATCGCGGCGCCCGAGATCACCTGCGAGGTGCCGTGCGCACCGTCGCGGGAGAAGCCGCTCGGCTGCGCCCGCGCGAACATCTTCATCGCGTCCATCCACACGGCGGCCGCGGTGTCCTCGTTCTGCCTTGTTTGCACGTGAGAACCCTACGATGCCCTCTCACCTGGACAGGAGCCGGGCTCGGCCCGCCGCCGCGGACGGCGGGCGGGCCGGCTCGGGCTCCGGCTCCAGAGGGGGCGGGGGTCAGCCGGCCGCGGCCGGACTGGTTCTGGCGTCCCTCATCGACAGTGACGGGGCGAGGTCCTCCAGCGACCGGCGCTCGGCCTTGACCGCGAAGAACCACGCCACCAGCCCGGCGCCGATCATGAGGGCCGAGGCGAACAGGTAACCGTAGAACAGGCGGGTCGGGTCGGGGTGGGCCTGGTCGCCGATGAGCGCGCCGAACACCGTCGGGCCGAGGGCGCCGAAGCCCTGGGCGACCGAGAAGAACAGCGCGATCGCCAGCGCCCTGATCTCCAGCGGGAACAGCTCGCTCACCGTCAGGTACCCCGAACTCGCCGCCGCCGACGCCACGAAGAAGATCACCGACCACAGGATGGTCTGCGTCGTCGCCGTCAGCACGCCCTGCTTGAACAGCCACCCGGTGATCGCGAGCAGCACTCCCGAGACGATGTACGTACTGGAGATCATCGGCCGGCGCCCGACGGTGTCGAACAGCGGGCCGAGGATGAACGGCCCGGCCAGGTTGCCCACCGCGAAGACCAGCAGGTACTTCGAGGCGTCGTTGGGGGACACGCCGTAGAAGGTGTTCAGCACGAGCACGTAGGTGAAGAAGATGGCGTTGTAGAGGAAGGACTGGCTGACCATCATGGTCACGCCCAGGAAGGTGCGGCCCGGGTACTCCCGCAGGACGACGCGCATGATCTCCCGGTAGGACGGGGACCCGTGCGGGCGCAGTTCCAGCGCCTTGCTCTCGTCGACCGGCGGCAGACGGTGCCCGCCGGCGGCCACCGCCTTCTCCACCGACTCGGCGGCCTGCTCGGCCTCCTCGTGCCTGCCGTGCATGAGCAGCCACCGGGGGCTCTCGGGCAGGTGCCGCCGCAGCACCCAGATGGCCGCGCCGAGCACCGGGCCGATCAGCAGGCCGAGGCGCCAGCCCAGGTTGAGCGGGAGGAGGTCGGGGTTGAGCAGGATGTAGGTGCTCGCGGTGCCGATGATGGCGCCCAGCCAGTACGTGCCGCTCACCGCGAGGTCGACCCGGCCGCGGTAGCGAGAGGGGATCAGCTCGTCGATGGCCGAGTGGATGGCGGCGTACTCGCCGCCGATGCCCGCGCCGGCGAAGAACCGGAAGACCAGCAGGAAGGCCAGGTTCGGCGAGAAGGCGGTGATGCCGTTCGCGGCGAGGTACAGCGCGAGCGTCAGGATGAACAGCTTGCGGCGTCCGAAGCGGTCCGACAGCCGGCCGAAGACCAGCGCGCCCGCCACCTGGCCGATGAGATAGACGGTGGCGGTGAACCCGACCTGAACCGCCGACAGCCCGAGTGTGTGCTTGTCCTGCAGGACCGACCCGATCGCGCTGGCGATCGTGATCTCCATCCCGTCCAGCACCCACGCGACTCCGAGCGCGACGACCAGCCGCGTGTGGAACCGCGACCACGGCAACCGGTCCAGGCGCGCCGGGACCAGCGTTCGCACGACATCTGACATGTTGACCCGCCCCTAGCGTCCGCACTGCCCGGACCGGCCGCCAACCTCGGCCGCCCCCGGCAGCGACTACGGCAACGGCCTCTGCCCGGGGAGAGCGCGTCCTAACGGGCCCCGACCCGGCCCGGTGAGCGCACGGTGCGCGCACGGTGAGCGCCCGGGGACGGCGCCCCCGGTCAGCCGCTGGTGAGCGGGCCCGGCCAGGCCGTCTCGGACGAACGCGCCAGGGTGCCCGCGTCGATGGGGTTCTCGTGGGTGCCCTCGCTGGTGCAGGCGTGGGCGCCGGCGACGGTGCCGAGGCGGACGCAGTCGGCGGCGGGCAGGCCGCGCAGCCGGCCGTAGAGGAAACCGGACACGAAGGCGTCTCCGGCGCCGTTGGCGTCCACGACAGGCCCGGTCAGGGGCGCGGCCGGGAAGTGCCGCACGTCGGCGGAGGCGGCGCGCTCCCACTCCCCCGCGCCCGCCGGCCCCACCGCCGCGGGTCCGTCAAGCTCGCCTGGGGGGACCTCCAGGAGGTAGGCGCCGGCGGCTCCGGCGGTGCAGACGACGGTGGTGGCCCGGCCGCGCGCGGCGATGGCGCGCATCACCGCGACGGGGTCGGCGAGCTTGGCTGCGGACAGGAAGACCAGGTCGGAGCCGTAGGCGAAGTCCCGGTGGTGGTCGTTCTCGCCGTCCCAGTCGTGCAGGTCGGTCGACACGGGCACGCCTAGTTCGCGCAGCTCGGGGTACAGGTGGCGGGAGAAGTCGGTGATCGACACGTGGACGTGCCGGGCACGGCGGATCGCGGGCCGGTAGAGGCCGCCGGGCAGCCGCTGCCCGGCGGCCGCGCGGGCGTCGTACAGCGAGGTACGCCGCCCGTCGGGGCCGACGAGGAGCACGCTGCGCCGGGTGCCCTCGGGGACGACCGCCCAGGCGAAGCCGGCGCCGCGCGCGGCGAGGTGGTCGCGGATCAGCGCTCCCTGCGGGTCGTCGCCGATCAGGTCGATCAGCAGCGACCGCAGTCCGAGGGCGTGGCAGCCGAGCACGACGCCGCTGCCGGTGTTGCCGATGCGGTCGACCACGGGCGGCACGCCGTAGGTGTCGGCGTACGGCAGCGGCAGCTCGGGCACGTAGACGGTCGTGTCCACGCCCGCCCCGCCGATCACCACGACGTCGTACCGCTCCCCCGCGTCCTCCCGCTCCACGCGCCCCTGCTCCACGCGCTCCTGCCCCACGCGCTCCTGCCCCACCTCGCCCTGCCCGGCCTCCACCTGCCCCGTGGCCCGCCGCGCGGCCCCCTCCTGTCGCGCGCCGCCCTCCGGACGCTCACCTCGGTGCACGTGCGCCCACCCCTTCCGCTCCGGCTCTCTACCCTGATCCCCGTCCGGGACGACGCTGTCTCGAAATTGTCTCAATAAACTGTCTCATTATTGGCCGGGTCCGGGGAGGTGCCGGTAGACGGTGGCGCGGGAGACGCCGAGCGCGGCGGCGATCTCGCCGGCGGTGCTCCCTGCGGCGTGCATGCGGCGGGCCGTCTCGGCCATGGCCGGGCTCATCACTCCCGGCCGTCCCCGCCGCCCGCGGGCCACTCCAGAGGTCGCCGCGGCGGCTCCGGCGTCGTTTCCGGCCTGCCCCACCCCGCTTTCCGCCGGTAGCGCGAGACCGTCGGACGCGCCGCCGCCCAGCGGGGCGGAGCCGCCGGAGGCGCCGCGCCCCACCAGGGCGGGGGCGTCCGCCGCGCCGCCGTCCTCCGGCCGGCCGGGACCGTCCGGCAGGCGGACCTCCGCCGCCGCGCGGGCGAGGCCGTCCGGCGCGGAGCCCTCCGTCCGCCCGGCGGACAGGTCCGGCGCGGCGTCCAGCAGCAGGCGCACCCCGCGCAGCACCGCGGCGCGCAGGGCCCCGGCCGGGGCGTCGGCGAACAAGACGATCGGGTCGGAGAGCATCGCGATCGCCTGCGAGGCGCGCACCTGCCGCTCGAAGTCCGGGTCGGGCCCCGCGACCAGGGCGTTCGCCCGCATCATGGCGTCGCGGAAGCGGTGGAAGATCGTGTTCTCGACGGCCAGCGCCAGGTCGTAGAGGTTCATGCGCAGCAGATAGCGGTGGGCCAGCCACACCTCGACGAGCCCCTCGATGACGGCCCACTTCGCCGCGACCGGCTCGGCCGACCGCGCGGCGGCGGCCACGGCCGCGTCGAGATCCTCCAGCATCGGCGCGGCCAGTGCGCCGACGATCTCGGCCTTCCCCGGGAAGTGGTAGAGCACCGCCGTCTTGGTCACGCCCACGCGTTCGGCGATCTCGCGGATCGACGTGGCGTGGTAGCCGCGCGCGGCGAACTCCTCCAGCGCGGCCTGGAGGATGCGGGTGCGGGTGTCCGGCGGTGTCGCTGCCATGGGGATCAGCATAGCGGTTGACTGACCGCTGGACAGGAAGGTAGCGTCTCGTCCTGACCGATGGTCAGCGGATGGCCGCCGGGGCTCCGCGCGCCGCAGGGCGCCGAGGAGGAGGACCCGGCCCGCCACAGAGCGGATCGGCGGGGACCGGCCGTCGGATGACGGCGCGGAGACGGGAGAGCGTGATGGCGGGGCGCACGGTGCTGATATCAGGGGCGGGCATCGCCGGGCCGACGCTGGCGTACTGGCTGGCGCGGCACGGCATGCGGCCGACTGTGGTGGAGCGCGCGACGACGGTCAGGTCCAGCGGGAGCCCGGTGGACGTGCGAGGCCCCGCGGTGGAGGTCGCCGAGCGGATGGGCATCATGCCCCGCCTGCGCGAGGCGGCCACGGACGTCAGGGGGTTGAGCTTCGTCGACGCCGCGGGCAGGCGCGTCGGGCGGGTGAACATGCGCGCCGTGCAACGCGCCGCCGGCAGCCGTGAGGTCGAACTGCCGCGCGGAGACCTCGCCTCGATCCTGTCCGAGGCGAGCCGGGACCACGTGGAGCTGCTGTTCGGCGACTCCATCACCACCCTGAGCCAGGACCCGGGCGGAGTGGAGGTGACCTTCGAGCGCGCCGCACCCCGGCGCTTCGACCTGGTGATCGGGGCCGACGGCCTGCACTCGACCGTGCGGCGGCTGGCGTTCGGGCCGGAGCCCGGCTACGTGCGGCACGCCGGGGTCTGGGTGGCGACGCTGCGCCTGGACCGCCCGGCCGAGGACCCGCACCACGTCGTCATGCACAACACTCCGGGAAGGGCGGTCGCCGTGCATCCCTCGATGGGCGGCCCCGCCCTGGCGGCGTTCATGTTCCGCGGGCCCATGGTGCCGGACTTCGACCACCGCGACGCCGGACAGCACAAGCGGATGATCGCCGACGCCTACGCGGGCGGCTCGTGGCGGGTGCCCGAGCTGCTGGAGCAGGTGCGGTCCACCGACGACCTCTACTTCGACTCGGTCAGCGTGGTGGACCTCCCCCGCTGGTCACGCGACCGGGTCGCGGTGCTCGGCGACGCGGCGTCGTGCGTGTCGCTGTTCGGGAACGGCTCCACCCTGGCCATCGCCGGGGCCCACACCCTGGCCGAGGAACTCGCCGCCTCCCCCGCCGACCACGCGGCGGCCTTCGAACGGTTCGAGACCCGGCATCGCATGCTGGTCGAGCCCAAGCAGCGGGGGGTCGACCAGGCCGCCGCGATGATGATCCCGGCGACCTCGGCCGGCATCCTCACCCGCAACCTCGCCACCCGCCTGTGGCCGCTTGCGGCGGCCGGCGTCTGGACCAGACGCCGCCTCACCTCACACCGTCAAGCCGCGTGACGAACGGCCCCGAGGAGCACACCACCGGCAGCCGCCGCCTCCTCCGGCCGCATCCCTTCCCGGTGGCGGGACTTCTCCGTGACGGACGGCTTGCCTTGACGCCGGTGGCAGGGTTCTAACGTTGCCCTGGTCTGACAGGTCCCGGCCGCCGAGAAAGGCCGCCGGGTGGCGGAGGGACGGCGGATGAGGTTCGGGGTCAGCTACAACACGGCGTATCACGGCGTCGATCCCGAGGAGATCGCCGCCTTCGCGCGGCACGCGGAGGACCGGGGGTTCGAGTCGCTGTACCTGCCGGAGCACCTGGTGCTGTACCCCGGCGCGAAGCTCGGGCCCTACGAGATCCCGCCGACGCTGCCGTACGCCGACCCTCTCGACTGCCTGAGCTTCGTCGCGGCGGCCACGAGCCGGATCCTGCTCGGCACGGGCGTGCTGCTGCTGCCGTACCGCCATCCGGTGGTCCTCGCCAAGCGGCTCGCGACCATCGACGTGCTGTCCCGGGGGCGGATGCGGTTGCTGACCGTGGGGCTCGGCACCCTGCCGGGCGAGGCCGCGGCGGTGGGCGTCGACTTCGGCACCCGCGGCCGGCGGGCCGACGAGGCGATCGACGTGATGCGGCTGCTGTGGGCCGGCGGCGAGGAGGGCGTGAGCTTCGCCGGAGAGTTCTTCTCCTTCGAGAACGTGTGCAGCTACCCCAAGCCGCACGGGGTCGCGCGTCTCCCGATCCACATCGGCGGCTCGAGCCGGGCGGCCGCCCGGCGGACCGGTCTGCGTGGCGACGGCTACTTCCCCGGCGGCGCGCTCGACCCCGCCGAGCGCGCCGCACAGGTGGAACTCGCCCGCTGGACCGCGGCCGGGGCGGGCCGCGACCCAGGCGCCCTGGAGTACACGCGGTGGGGGTCGATCGACATGACCGCCGCCCAGGTCGAGGCCCTCACCGCCGAAGGCGTCACCCGCGTCGTCGTCAACCCCACTGCCGCCGACCCCGACCGGCGCCACGAGGAACTGTCCGCGTTCGCCGAACGCTTCTCTCTCACGGGATGACGCGCCGGCGCTTCTCGCTCACCAGATGACGCGCCGGAGCGGTGGGGAGCCGCCGCGCAGGTCGGCGCGGTGGATCCTCGGCCTCCTCGCCGCTGGTCATCACATCGGCTCGTTCGGCATGTCCATGATCTGACGCACCTCCACCGCGGCGAAACGGGCGTCGGGGACGCGCGCCGCGATCTCCCGCGCGCGCTCCGGGCTCGCGCGGTCCACCCCCAGGTACCCGCGTGCTCACGGGGATCGTCAGCGGTTGACCAGGGGGCCGGAGCCGGTGGAGCCGCGGACGACCAGTTCGGGCTGGAAGACCAGTTCGATGTTCTTGGGCGGGGCGCCGCCGATCTCCTCCAGCAGGGTCTGGACGGCGGCCGAGGCCATCGGGCCGATCGGCTTGCGGACGGTGGTGAGCGGCGGGTCGGTGAAGGCGATGAGCGGCGAGTCGTCGAACCCGACGACCGAGACCTCGCCAGGCACCGACAGGCCGCGCTCGCGGGCGGCGCGGATGGCGCCCAGGGCCATGAGGTCGCTGGCGCAGACGATGCCGGTGCAGCCGCGGCCGATGAGCGCCGACGCGGCGGCCTGACCGCCTTCGACCGAGAACAACGAGTGCTGGATCAGGTCCTCGCAGTCGGACACGCCGAGCAGTTGCGACATGGCCTGCGCGAAGCCCTCGATCTTGCGGATGACCGGGACGAACCGCCGCTGGCCGAGCGCCAGGCCGATGCGCTCGTGGCCGAGGTCGACCAGGTGCTGCACGGCCAGGCGGGCGGCCATGCGGTCGTCGGGCGAGATGAACGGCGCCGCGATGTGCTCGCTGTAGCCGTCGACCAGGACGATGGGCAGCCCGCGGTCGGTGAGCCGGGTGTAGCGGTCCATCCGCGAGGTGGTGTCGGCGTGCAGGCCCGAGACGAAGATGATGCCGCTGACGTCGCGTTCGAGCAGCAGCTCGGTGAACTCGTCCTCGGGGGCGCCGCCCGGGCTCTGGGTGCACAGCACGGGGGTGTACCCGTGCTGGGTGAGCGACTTCTCGATGGCCTGGGCGAACGCAGGGAAGATCGGGTTGTCGAGCTCGGGGGTGACCAGCCCGATGAGGCCGTTGCTGCGCTGGCGCAGCCGCTGCGGGCGTTCGTACCCCATGAGGTCCAGCGCCGTGAGCACGAGCTGGCGGGTGCTCGCCGACACCCCCGACTTGCCGTTGAGGACGCGGCTGACCGTGGCCTCGCTGACCCCCGCCTGGGCCGCGATGTCGGCGAGCCGCGCAGTGCCGTTCATGGACGTTACTTTACGCATCGCCGAGGGCCCACCACGCCGCGCAGTCCGGCGCCATCAGCGCGACGCCGCCCTCCACGGTCACCGTGCCGCTCGCCAGCAGCAGGGCGCCGGGCCTGGGCAGCTCCACGGGCTCGCCGGTGGCGTTGACCGTGCAGGCGAAGGTGCCGTCCCGGGTGAAGGTCAGCGTCCCCGCGGGTGACTCGTGCCAGGTGAGGCCGCCGTCGCCGAGCTCGGGGCGATCGCGCCGCAGCCGCAGCGCCTCCCGGTACAGCCGCAGCGTCGAGGCGGGGTCGCCGAGCTGGGCCTCCACGCTGAGCGGGCCCCAGGACGCCGGGACGGGCAGCCAGGTGTCCTGGATGCCGGGCGGGCTGAACCCGAACGGCGGCTCGGAGTGGGCCCAGGGAATGGGGACGCGGCAGCCGTCGCGGCCGTCGTCGGGGTGGCGCAGCCGCTGCGGGTCCTGGCAGACCTCGTCCGGCAGGTCGAGCACTTCGGGCAGTCCGAGCTCCTCGCCCTGGTAGACGTAGGCGGATCCGGGCAGGGCGAGCATCAGCAGGGCCGCCGCGCGGGCGCGGCGCAGGCCGGTCTCGCCGCCGCCGTAGCGGGTGAGGTGCCGTTTGACGTCGTGGTTGGACAGCACCCAGGTGGGCGGGGCGCCGACGGGGCCGACGGTGGCCAGCGACTCGTCGATGACCGTGCGCAGTGGGCCGGCGTCCCAGGGCGTCTTCAGGAAGTGGAAGTTGAACGCCTGGTGCAGCTCGTCGGGACGCACGTAGCGGGCCAGGCGCTCCTGCGAGGGCGCCCACGCCTCGGCGACGCCGATGCGCTCGCCGTCGTAGGAGTCCAGCACCCGGCGCCAGGTGCGGTGGATCTCGTGGACGCCGTCCTGGTCGAAGTACGGCAGGACGGCGGTGCCGAGCAGCTCGATCTGCCCGGCCGACCCGATGTCGGGCAGCCCGGCGGCCTTGACCATGCCGTGGGCGACGTCGATGCGGAAGCCGTCGACGCCGAGGTCCAGCCAGAAGCGCAGGATGGCCTCGAACTCGGCGTGGACCTCGGGGGCGTCCCAGTTGAGGTCGGGCTGCTCGGGGGCGAACAGGTGCAGGTACCACTCGCCGTCGGGCAGCCGCGTCCACGCCGGGCCGCCGAACACCGACTCCCAGTCGTTGGGGGGCAGCTCGCCGGCCTCGCCCCTGCCGGGACGGAAGATGTAGCGGTCGCGGGCGGGAGCGCCGGGGCCCGCCTGGACCGCCTCGAGGAACCAGGCGTGGCGGTCGGAGGTGTGGTTGGGCACCACGTCGATGATGACCCGCATCCCGTGCCGGTGGGCGTCCTGGATGAGGGCCTCGGCGTCGGCGAGCGTGCCGAAGACCGGGTCGACGTCGCGGTAGTCGGCGACGTCGTAGCCGAAGTCGGCCATGGGAGAGGTGTAGAAGGGGGTGAGCCACAGGGCGTCCACGCCGAGCTCGGCCAGGTAGTCCAGCCGGCTGCGCACGCCGAGCAGGTCGCCGACGCCGTCGCCGTTGCCGTCGGCGAAGCTGCGCACGTAGACCTGGTAGATCACCGCGTCCCGCCACCACCGGGTGGCCGCCTTGACGGGGCGGGCTTCACGGACGACGTCGGTCATTGGGATCCCCGATTCTCCGAAATTTCAGGACCGATACCACCATGAGGGTCAGGACTTCGTCGCCCCGGCGGTGAGGCCGGTGAGCAGGTGGCGCTGGACGAGCAGGAAGACCACCGCGGCCGGCACGGCGATCAGCACCGAGGACGCGGTGAGCAGGCCCCACTCGGCCTTGTGCTGGCCGACGAACTGCCCGAGCCCGACCGCCAGCGTGTACTTGTCGTCGCCGGTCATGAACGCGGTCGCGTAGGCGACCTCCGCCCAGGCGGTGATGAAGGAGTAGAAGGCCGCGACGGCCAGGCCCGGCCTGGACAGCGGGAGGATCAGCCGCCAGAACGTGCCGAAGGGCGTCAGCCCGTCCACCCGTCCCGCCTCGTCGATCTCGGCCGGGACGGTGTCGAAGTAGCCCTTCATCATCCAGGCGCAGAACGGCACGGTCGAGGTCAGGTAGGCGATGACCAGGCCGGGGAACTGGTTGATCAGTCCCAGGCCGGCGAGCAGGTTGTAGATGGGCACGATCAGGATCGCGACGGGGAACATCTGCGTGACCAGCAGCATCCACATGATCGACCGGTAGCCGGGGAAGCGGAAGCGGCTGACCGCGTAGCCGGTGGTGGCCGCGAGCACCACCCCGAGGACGGTGGTCATCGCCGCGACCAGCAGCGAGTTGAACAGCCAGCGCGGGAAGGCGGTCTGGCCGAGCACCTGGGCGTAGTTGGACAGGCTCGGGCTGTTGAACAGCTCCACCGTGGAGGACTGCCAGGCGTCCCTGGGCTTGATCGAGGTCAGCACCAGCCACAGGACCGGGAAGACCGCGATGACGCTCGCGGCGATCAGCGTGGCGTGCAGGGCCAGTGACCTGCCGGGGCCGCGGCTCTCGCGGCCGCGCGGGCGCGTGCCGCCCGCCGGGGTGAGCGCGCTCACCATGCCTCCCCCTGCCGGCGCAGCGCCCGGCGGTAGACGACGGCCAGGACGATGAGCAGGACCAGGATGAGCACGCCCCACGCCGCCGAACCCGAATAGTTGCGGATGCCCTCGAACGCCTGCCGATAGGCATAGGTGACGAGGATCTCGCTGGACCCGCCGGGGCCGCCCCTGGTGACCAGGAAGATGACGGGGAACTGGTTGAAGGTCCAGATGGTGCCGAGCAGCACGACCGTGCTGGACACCGGCCGGAGGCCCGGCAGGGTGATGTGCCGGAAGCGCTGCCAGGGCGTCGCGCCGTCCACCTCGGCCGCCTCGTACAGCTCGCGCGGGATGGCCTGGAGCCCGCCGAGCAGGGCCAGCATCATGAACGGCACGCCGAGCCAGACGTTGACGGCGATGACCGAGGCCTTGGCCCACAGCGGGTCGTCCAGCCAGTCGACCCTGGCGAGGCCGGCCGCCCGGAGCATCGCGTTGACGACGCCGAACTCGCCGTTGAGCAGGTAGCGCCAGATGAAGGCCGACACGAACGCCGGCACGGCCCACGGCAGCACCAGCAACATGCGGTAGAGCGAGCGCAGCCGCATCGGCCGGTTGAGCAGCAGGGCGAGGCCGAGGCCGATGCCGTAGTGCAGCGCGACGCAGACGACGGTCCAGGTGACCGTCCAGCCGAGCCGGGACAGGAACTCGCTGGAGGTGACGATGTCGGCGTAGTTGGACAGGCCGACGAACTCGTAGGTCGAGGGGATGACGTTCATGCCGATCGTGCGGCCCATGTTGGCCTCGGTCGCGTCGGTGAGCGACAGGTAGAGGCCGCGCACCAGCGGGTAGCCGATCAGCACGAGGGTGACGATGACCACCGGGGCGCACATCGCCCACGCGTACCAGTGGCGCGCGAGGAACCGCCCCGCGCCGCCCTCGCGCCGGGGACGGCGGGCGCGGCCGCGGGACGGTGCGCCCGCGGCCGTGCCGTCAACGACCTGCGTCGTCATGGGTCACAGGCTCCAGCCCTTGAGGATGCCCTGGTAGGCCTTGGCGACGTCCTGCAGCGCCGCGTCGGTGCCCTTCTGGCCGGCGGCGATCTTCTGGTAGCCCTCCAGCAGCGGCTGGAACAGCTGGCCGCCCTCGGGGATCCAGGGACGCTCGACCGCGGAGGCCATGGGCTCCTTCCACTTGGCGATCATGTCGTTGGCCTGGGCGTCGGGCATGGCGTAGGCGGACTGGCGGGCGGGCAGCAGGCCGAGCTTGCCCGCGACCTTGGCCTGGCTCTCGGCGGAGTCCATGAACTGGACGAACAGGTAGGAGGCGTCCAGGTTCTTGGAGCCGGCGTACACCGCGTAGTCGTGGCCGCCGGTCGGGGAGCCGGCCTTGGCCGAGCCGGACGGCACCGGGGCGATGCCGAAGTTGTCGGGCTTGTCCTTGAAGACCTTGCCGCCGAGGTTGTCGGTGTTCGACCACGGCCCGTTGAAGATCATCGCGACCTTGCCTTCCTTGAAGGCGGTCTCGGCGTTGGTGTAGCTGTCCTGGATGGCCGGCTTGGCCGCGGCGCCGGACGTGATCAGGTCTTCGACGATCTTCACGCCCGCGGTGGACTGCGGCGAGGCGACGGTGATCTTCTTGCTCGCGACGTCGAGCAGGTCGCCGCCCTCGCCGTAGATGAACGGCAGCAGGAAGTAGGCGTCCACGTTGAGGGCCAGGCCGTCGGCGCCCGCCTTGGACTTGACGTCCAGCGCGACCTGCTTGAGCTCCTGGAAGGTCTTCGGCGGCGCGTCGTGGCCGGCCTTCTTCAGCAGCTCCTTGTTGTAGAGCAGGCCGAGGGTGTCGGTGACCTGTGGCACGGCGTAGGTCTTGCCGTTGTACTCGCCGCTGCTCGCGGGGCTGGCGAGGAAGTCCTCCGGCTTGTCGAGCGCGGGGGTGCCCTCCAGCGGGGCCAGGTAGCCCAGGGAGGCGAACTCGGCGACCCAGCCGACCTCGGCGCGCAGCACGTCGGGCGCGCCCGAGCCGCTCTGCGCCGCGGTCTTGAACTTGTTCTGCGCGTCGGCGAACGGCACGTTGACGTAGTTGACCTTGATCTTGGGGTACTTGGCCTGGAAGTCCTTGATCAGGTCCTGGAAGACGGGCCCCTCGTTGGTGGCGTCAGAGGTGTCCCACCACGTCACCTCTCCGGAGACGGCCGAGGCGTCGGCGCTCTTGGCCGGGGCGGCCGACGGGGTGGGGGTGTCCTGGCCGCCGCAGGCGGAAACCGCCAGCGCGAGCGCCGCGGCTGCCGCCGCTGCCGAGATGCCTCGCCGCATTGTGTGCACTCCTTGCTCAGCTCCATTGCCATAGGACCGGGACGCCCGCCACCCCCCGAGCGGTGGCGGCGTCCACCGGGTACGCGGAACGTAACAGGCGTGTGAACTGACATGAAAGACCTTTCGGAAAGTTGCTGCAAATTGTGACACGTCCGTCATTGCATCGGCATTACCAGAGAACGGGCGGACGAGTAACACGCGTCGCCAGCGGCCGAAGGAGGCCTCACGGACGCCTTTCCCAGCGGGTGTTTGCACACGTCCTGACGTCGGCCGCGAGGCAACGGTCAAGTAACCAGCGCATGAGCGATTTATTACGACACGTATGGACACGGCGGCCCAGGACGCGATGTACTACCTCATCAATCACAATGACGGCTGGGATCCGGGTTCTGATGCCCGGGAGGAACGAGTGACGATGAGTACCGTCGTTCTCGACAGCGTGACGAAGGTGTACCCGGGGGGGCATCTCGCGGTCGATCGCATGAGCCTGCGCGCGGAAGAGGGCGAGTTGCTCGTCCTGCTCGGGCCGTCCGGATGCGGGAAGTCCACGCTGTTGCGCATGATCGCCGGGCTGGAGGAGATCACCGCCGGCGATCTCTATCTCGACGGGAAGCACGCCAACGACCTCGCCCCGCGCGACCGCGATGTGGCGATGGTCTTCCAGAACGGCGCTCTGTACCCTCACCGCACCGTCCGGGGCAACATCTCCTTCCCCCTGGAGATCGCCAAGGCCGATCCGAACATGGTCAGGGAGCGGGTGATCGAGCTCTCCCGCGCCCTGCACATCGACGAGACGCTGGACCGCCGGCCTGGAACGCTCTCCGGCGGGCAGCGCCAGCGGGTGGCGATGGGCAGGGCCATCGTCCGGCAGCCCTCGCTGTTCCTGATGGACGAGCCGCTGTCCAACCTCGACGCCGGGATGCGCACCGAACTGCGCATGGAGATCTCCTCGCTGGTGCGGGCGCTCGGCGTCACGACGATCTACGTCACGCACGACCAGGTCGAGGCGCTCACGCTGGCCGACCGCATCGCCATCATGAACCGCGGCGTCCTGCAGGACGTGGGCACCCCCGGGCAGATCTACAACGACCCCGCCACCGCCTTCGTGGCGGCCTTTCTCAGCTCACAGCAGCTGAACCTGCTGTCGGCGACGGTGCGGACCCCGCAGAACCAGTACATCTCGCTCGACTTCGGCCTGCACAACATCACGATGCCGTGGACCGACCCCCGCGCGTACGCCGTCTCCCAGCACACCGGCAGCCAGATCATCGTGGGCATCCGGCCGGACGGGCTCACGCCGATCCCCGAGGGCGCCGACGGGCCGCACTTCACCGGCAGGGTGCGGGCGCTGGAGTACCACGGCCACGAGTGGCTGGCCTACCTGGAGGTGGGCATCCCGGCCGTGGCCGCGCCCGAGCCCCGCCCCGCGATGGTCAACGGCCACGCCAACGGCAACGGCAACGGGCACGCGGCGCACGGCCCGGGCCGGGTGCGCACGATGATGCGGCGCTTCATCTCGGGCGGCGAGGGGCCCCCGCACGCCGAGGAGAACACGCCCACGCCGGGCAGCGGCCACCACCGCCGCGCCGACATCATCGTCCGCCTCGGCGCCCGCCCGGTGTGGCGCGCGGGGGAGATCGGCCGCGTCGCGGTCGACCTCAGCAGGCTGATGCTGTTCACGGTGCAGGGCAACCGCATCGACCCGCCCCGCCGGTAGGAGCCCCCGCCCCGCGCGCCTCAGGCGAGCGTGCGGGGCTCCGCCGCGCCGGCGAGCAGGGCGATGATCTCGACCACTCTGACCACCTTGTCCAGCTCGACCTGGTGGAAGGCCGGCCCTTCGGAACGTGCCACGACCAGGTGCAGGCCCGCCGCCTTGACCGGGAGGCTGAGCAGGTGCAGCGGCCCCTCGCTGAACGCCGTCGGCCGCAGCGGCGTCAGGTCGGGCATCTCCTCCACGCCCGGAGCCTGCCAGCTGCCGTGCACGACGGTGCCGGTGTCGGAGTCGACCGCGACGGCCCACTCGGCGCTGACCAGGTCGGGCACCGCGTCGACGAGCGTGACGAAAGCCCGCTCGGCGTCGGTGACGACGTGTCCGAGCAGGTCGTAGTCGGGGCTCGCGCCGGGCACCTCCCTGGTCGGCCACACGCCCTCGATGCGCACCCCCGGCACGACGGACAGGCGGTCGCGCAGCTCGTCGGCGGCGAATCCGCCCGGCCAGGACAGGGTGAAGTCGTCGACCGCACGGCCCGCCTCGCGCTCCAGAACCGTGACCTGCAGGATGTCCGCGCCGAGCACTCCAAACGCCCGGGCGACCTGTCCGAGGACCCCCGGGCGGTCAGGGAGCGACACCCGAACTCTCAGCACCTTCACCACCACCTCTCATGTCCAGCCGGGCCACGCATGCGTGCCGACCTCCTGTTTTGTTTCATCCGCGGCCCCTCGCCACACAGGGTGTCGGATGTAGGTTTCACCGATGTTCCGGAGATATGTAGGAAATAAGTCCAATTCAGTATTGATAGGCGCCCGCGTCCGGGTTCTTCGATCGCCGGATCGTCCGTCCCGCCGCGTCGTGGGCCATGGAGGCCCCGCCGTACCAGGATGCCCCGAGCGGCACACCCTGCCCGATGGCGGGTGACCCTGGACGAAGCCGCAGGTCACGACGGCCGGCGAAGCGCGGGTCCGCGTGGATGGAGCGGTGGCCGGGCTTGAAGTCCTTGATCCTGCCGTCGTAGACCCCGCCGGCGTCGTCGATCCCCGAGGCGTCCTCGAACCCGACGAGACCCCCCACCTTGATCGCGTTGTTGCGCAACCTGAGGATCTTCTTGCCGCAGCCGTCGGCACAGGAGAAGCCGATGGTCCGGCGCGCGGGAAGGTACACCGAGTTGTTGACCGCGATTGTGCCCCTGACCGGGCCGACGATGTGCCCGGGCCCCCGGGTGATCAGGAACGACCCCCGGGGACGCGAGGAGGTCACCACGTTGTTGGCGAACAGGTTCCCGTCGGCGGTCGCGCCGGGCCGGTGGCCGAGCTCGGTGAAGGTCTCGTTGTCCCTGGCGACGTTGTGCGCCACCAGGTTGCGGTCGCCGTCGTACACCTCCACCGCCGCGCCGTCGGTCACGTAGTCCTGGCTCCTGGCGTAGCTGCCGGAGATGAGGTTGCCGATCACGCGGTTGTCGTCGCCGTTGAGCAGCACGCCGAACGCGCCCGAGTCGTTGTCGGGCTCGGCGTCGTCGACGCTCATCCGGTCGTTGCCCACCATCTGGCTGTTGCGCAGGACGTTGCGCCCGCCGCGCGCGGTCATCCACACCCCGGCGACGTTGCGGTCGGCGTACACGTCCCACAGGTCGTTGTGGCGGCCGTCCACGCGGAAGCCCGCCCATCCGCAGTCGCTCGCCCGCACCTCCGACACCCGCAGATAGGACCCGGCGACCACCACGCAGTCGTCATCACGCCCGCTGATCTTCGGCCGCCCGCCCTTGCCGTAGGCCCCGACGGTGATGGGACGCCGGGCGGTGCCGTCCGCCTCCAGCCTCAGCGTGCCCTTCCACCGGCCGCCCCGCCTCAGCAGCAGCGTGTCCCCCGGGCGCAGCCGGGCCTCCCCCGCCCGCTCCAGCGACCGCCAGGCCTTGCCCGGCGAGGTGCCCGGCGCGTCGTCGTCCCCCTCGCGGGAGTCCACGTAGAAGGCCCGGCCGGCGGCGGAGCGTTCCAGAGCCGCGCCGGCGCCGTCGATGCCGGACGCCGCCCGCGACGCGGCGGCGGCGGCGTTCGAGCGCTCCACGGGAAGCGAGGCGGCCGACGCCGGGGTGGCGAGCAGCACGGAGGTCAACGGTAAGGACAGACAGGCCCGCCAGGCTTTCGGCGCCATAACCCCACACTCGGTATTAAAAGGTTGCTGCCGCACACCGTAGCGGTCGGTGATCCCCAAGGGGAGACCCCAACCCTCCGGCGGCCGGATCGGTGATCCGGCACGCCGGACGCTAGGGTCCGGCGGCGTGGCGCCCCGGCCCGCGCCGGGGGAGTTTGCCATCCCTTGGCCACCTCTTTCCCGGCACGCGGATCTTGGCGGAGATCCGCGCGGATAGCCTTTGCCAATGCCCCTCCCACGGGCCGCCATCTGGCCACGATCGATCAGAGGGCGGGTCACCCTCCTCACGCTCGTCCTGGCCGCTCTGTTCCTGATCCCCCTCGGCGTCGCCGCCGACCTGGTCATCAGGGCCACGGTCGCCAACGCCATCTGGCACGACACCAGAGAGGCCGCCTCGCGGGTCGTGGTGGCCTACCGCGAGTCGTCCCTGCTCAACCCGATCGCGCCCGGCCCGGGCGACGTCGACCTCATCCAGGTGGTCGGGCCCGGGCGGCACATCCTGGCCTCGACCGCCCGCGGCCGGACCCTGCCGCCGCTCAGCGACGCGCGGCCGGTGGTCCCGCACGACCTGCTCGACTTCACGACCTGCCGGCCCCTGTCCGTCGGCTGCTTCCACGTGACCGCGACGCTCACCGGCGCCGGCCCCGGCGCGCCGGTGGTGTACGCGGCCGCGCCCACCCCGGCCGTGCTGTCCACCCGCATTCTCGACGTGGCCGTCGGCCTGCAGATCGCCGCCGTGGCCGGCCTGGTCGGCTGGATCGCCTACAAGACCGCCGACCGTGGCCTTGGCACCATCGACCACATCCAGGCCCAGCTCGCCCACATCACCGCGAGCGATCTGTCCCTGCGGGTGCGGGAGCCTCCCGGCGAGGACGAGATCTCCCATCTGGCCCGCACCGTCAACAGCACCCTGGCCCGGCTGGAGCACTCGGTGGAGCAGCAGCGCAGGTTCGCCGCGGACGCCTCGCACGAGCTGCGCACGCCCATCGCCGGGCTGCGCGCCCAGCTTGAGGAGTCACTGCTGCACCCCGAGGAGACCGACCTCGGCACGCTGGTGCGGGGGGCGCTGCGCGACACCGACCGGCTGGAGACGATCGTCACCGACCTGCTGTTCATGGCCAGGCTCGGCTCGGGCGGCCCGGCCGCGCAGGAGCCCGTCGACCTCGGCCAGCTCGCCACCGGCGAGATCGCCGCCCGGCCCGGCCGCGTGCCGGTCATCGCCGGCGTCGAGGAGCACGTCACCGTGATGGGCGTGCGCACGCACCTGTACCGGGTGATCGACAACCTGCTGGACAACGCCCAGCGGCACGCCGCCGACATGGTCAAGATCGAGGTGCACCGCGACCACGGGTCGGCCGTGCTCGCCGTCACCAACGACGGCGACCGCATCGCCGAGGAGGACCACGAGCGCGTCTTCCACCGCTTCGCCCGGCTGGACGCCGCCCGCAGCAGGAACAAGGGAGGCACCGGCCTCGGCCTGGCCATCGCCCGGGACGTCGCCATCGCCCACGGCGGAACGCTGCACGTCGAGAACGTCCCTGAGGGCACCCGCTTCGTGCTGCGGCTGCCGCTCGCCGAGTGAGCCCCTCGCCCGCCCGCTGAACCAGCCCCCGCTCCCTCGCCGGATGAGCCCGCCTCCGCTGACCCGCCCCTCGCCGGATGAGCCCGCCCCCGCCCGCCGTCCGGCCGGACGGAGCGCGGCGGCGGCGGCCCCGGCTTCCCGGCTCTCCCAAGTGTTAACAGGAGTGACGCTGGGCGTTCAGCTCGCAATCTCCTAACGGGATGGTGCCGGTGGTTAGCGTGCGTGACACCTCGCGAGCGTGGCCGAAGGACGGCCCGCTCGCACGCCGCATATCAGGGAGTCAACCTTGCGAGTCCTGGCCGTCGTCCCCGCCCGTGGAGGTTCTGCGGGCGTCCCGCTGAAGAACCTGGCCAAGGTGGGCGGCACGCCCCTGGTCGCCCGCGCGGTCGCCTCCTGCACGGAAGCCGAGCTCATCGACCGGGTGGTCGTCAGCACCGACCACGACGCCATCGCCGCCGCGGCCCGCGCGGCGGGCGCCGAGGTGGTCCAGCGCCCCGCCGAGCTGAGCGGCGCCACCGCCTCCAGCGAGTCGGCCCTGCTGCACGCCCTCGACCAGGTCGGCACCGACCCCGAGGTCGTCGTGCTCGTCCAGTGCACCAGCGCCTTCATCGACCCCGCCGACCTGGACGCCGCCGTGTCCAAGGTGCTCGACGGCGCCGCCGACGTGGTGTTCTCCGGGCTGCCCACCCACGAGTTCGTGTGGGCGCGCGGCGAGGACGGGGTGCGCGGGATCAACCACGACCCGGCCCACCGCCCGCGCCGCCAGGACCGCGAGCCGGAGTACCGCGAGACCGGCGCCTTCTACGCCATCCGCGCCGCCGGGCTGCGCGAGCACGGGCACCGCTTCTTCGGCACCGTCGCCGTCCAGCCGGTGCCGAGCCGCCACGCCGTCGAGGTGGACTCCCCCGAGGACCTGGAGATGGTGCGGGCGCTGGCCCCGTTCGTGGACCGTCCCGGCCCGCTCGACGTGGACGCGGTGGTCACCGACTTCGACGGCGTGCACACCGACGACCTGGTCTACGTCGACCAGGACGGCCGCGAGACCGTCGCGGTGAGCCGCTCCGACGGCCTCGGCATCGCCCTGCTCAAGCGGTCCGGCGTCAAGATCCTGGTGCTGTCCACCGAGCGGAACCCGGTCGTCACCGCCCGCGCCCGCAAGCTCGGCGTCCCGGTCCTGCAGGGCCTGGCCTCCAAGCAGACCGCCCTGCGCGACTGGCTCAGCATCGAGGGCCTGGACCCGGCGCGGGTCGCCTACGTCGGCAACGACCTCAACGACCTCGGCTGCATGGAGCTGGTCGGCTGGCCGGTGACCGTGCCCGACGCCCACCCCCGCGTGCGCGCCGCCGCCCGCATCGTGCTCGGTCACGGGGGCGGCGCCGGCGCCGTGCGCGAGCTGTGCGACCGCGTGCTCGCCGCCCGCCCGGTGGACGCCGAGCCGGCCGCCGCCGGCCCGCGCGCGACGCTGCGCGTCAAGGGCGCCCCGGTCCAGATCGGCGAGTCGCTGGTCGGCCCCGGGCAGCCGGTGTACGTCATCGGCGAGATCGGCATCAACCACAACGGTGACCTGGACATCGCCCGCCGCCTCATCGACGTGGCCGCCGACGCCGGCTGCCAGGCGGTGAAGTTCCAGAAGCGCACGCCGGAGATCGCCGTGCCGGCCCACCAGCGCGACCAGATGCGCCAGACGCCCTGGGGCGAGATGACCTACCTGGAGTACAAGTACCGGGTGGAGTTCGGCCAGGACGAGTACACCCAGATCGCCAAGTACTGCGCCGAGCGAGGCCTGGACTGGTTCGCCTCCCCGTGGGACGTGCCGTCGGTGGACTTCCTGGAGGAGATGAACGTCGTCACGCACAAGGTCGCCTCGGCCAGCGTGACCGACCACGAGCTGCTGCGCCGGCTCGCCGCCACCGGCAAGCCGATCATCCTGTCGACCGGCATGTCGACGCTTCCGGAGATCGACGCGGCCGTGGAGATCCTCGGCACGTCCAAGCTGGTGATCATGCACGCCACCTCCACCTACCCGCTGCCGCCTGAGGAGGCCAACCTCCGCACGATCATCACCCTGCAGGACCGGTACGGCGTCCCGGTCGGCTACTCCGGCCACGAGCGCGGCCTGCAGATCTCCCTGGCCGCGGTGACGCTGGGCGCGGTGACCGTGGAGCGCCACATCACCCTGGACCGCACGATGTGGGGCTCCGACCACGCGGCTTCGCTGGAGCCGAGCGGCCTGGAGCACCTGGTGCGCGACATCAGGATCATCGAGCAGGCCCTCGGCGACGGCGTCAAGCGCGTCTTCCCGGGCGAGGAGGCCCCCAAGTCCCGCCTGCGCCGCGTCACCGTCTGACCCACGAGATGATCATCGACATGGACGCGCGCCGCCCCGTGCGGCGCGCGGCAGGAGGCGGCGCGGCGACGCGCACCGGAGGACGCCGGTGATCACGCTGTCGGTCGTGGTGCCGGTGCGGGACGCGGCGCCGTTCATCGGCGACACGCTGGCCTCACTGCGGCGCAACGCGCGGCCCGACTTCGAGTTCATCGTCGTCGACGACGGCTCGGTGGACGCGACCCCGCAGGTCATCGACGACTTCCGCGACGACCTGCCGGGGTTGACCGTGCTGCGCAACAGCTCTCCTGTGGGGCTGGCCGACGCCCGCAACGCCGGCCTGTCCCTCGCCTCGGGCCGGTATCTCACCTTCCTGGACGGCGACGACTGGGTGGGCCGGGGGTACCTCTCCCTGCTCGTCGAGGCGATCGAGGGCCTGGGCTGCGACTTCGTCCGGGTGGACCACGTGCAGGTGGAGGGGCGCAAGCGCATCGTGCACCGCGCGCCGGAGGCCAGGCGGGGCGTGGTGCTCGACCCGCGCGACCGCATCCTGCCGGCCGGCGCGCGGACGATGGTGGACTACCCCTACGCGTGGGCGGGGGTGTACCGGCGCTCGCTGGGCGACCTGCTCGCCTTCCCGGGGCACCTGCACACCGCCGAGGACCGGCCGTGGATCTGGCGGCTGCACCGCGAGGCGCGGTCGTTCGCGGTGGCCTCCATCGCCGGGGTGTTCTACCGGCGGCTGGTGTCCACCTCCCTCACCCAGGTCGGCGACGAACGGCAGCTGCACTTCTTCGACGCCTTCGACCTGGTGTTCAAGCAGATCGAGGGCGAGCCGCACCTGCAGCCCAAGGCGGTGCGCACCTTCTGCGCGCTGCTGGCCCACCACCTGGAGCTCGGCGACCGGTTCTCCCCCGCGCTGCGTGCCCGCTTCGAGGACAGGGCGCGGGACGTCCTGGCCGGCCTCCCGGCGGACCTGATCGGGCAGACGGGGCTGGACGAGGAGCGGCAGGCCCTGCTCGGGCCGCTGCTCCCCCGACCTCTCAGACTGCCCGAGGAGCGTTCGCCATGACGCAGGTCTTCTACAGCTCCACCCTGTTCGGGACGATGACGCTGGCGGCGGCCATGGACGCGGGCAGGTTCGGCCCGCACGACGGCCGCCGGGTGCTGCTGGTGTCCAACAACGCCGCGATCCCCGAGGTGACCCCGTCCCTGGACGAGGCCCCGGGGTTCGCGGCGCTGCGGCCCCGGTTCGACGAGGTCTGGTCGTGGAACGACATCATCGCCCCGCTGCACCCCTCCGACTGGAAGGCGCGCGTCATCGAGGTGCCCATGCTGGAGCGCCTGGTGCGCGGCCACCTCTCACTGGGCGAGGGGGCCGCTGAGCTGGTGCTGGAGTCGGTGGCGGTGCCGCCGGCCAGGACGGTGGCGGCGCTGGTCCGCGACTGCCCGATCACGGTGTACTCCGACGGCCTGATGAGCTACGGGCCGACCCGCGACCCGCTGCCGCTGGAGATCTCCGGCCGGATCACCCGGCTGCTCCACCTGGACCTGGTGCCCGAGCTCACGCCGCTGCTGCTGCGCGAGGTCGGGGTCGCGCCCGAGCCGCTGCCGGACGCGGCGTTCCTGCGGGTGCTGGAGGAGATGCCCGCCGTCGAGGGGCTGTACGGCGAGGCGATCATCCTGGGCCAGTACCTGTCGGCGCTGGACATCGTCACCGCCGAGGAGGAGGCCGAGCTGCACGCGGGGATGCTGCGCGCCCTCGCCGCGCGCGGCCACCGCAGCGTGCTGTTCAAGCCGCACCCGGCGGCGGGCGGCCACCACGCCCGCCTGCTGCGCGCGGTCGCGCGGGAGCTCGGGGTCGACCTGTGCGTGGCCGGCGACACCGTGCCGGCCGAGGTGTGCTTCCTGGCGTTGCGCCCGCGACTGGTGGTCGGATGCTTCTCCACCGCTCTGATGACCGCGCGCCGGCTGTTCGGCCTGCCGATCGCGACCATGGGCTGCGAGCTGGTGCTGGAGCGGCTGGCGCCCTACGAGAACAGCAACCGAATCCCGGTGACGATCGTCGACGCCACCGTGCCGCGCCTGGCGCCGGACGGCTCGATCACCGAGCCGCCGACCGGCGATCGGAGCGACCTGCGCGCGCTGGTGGAGGCGGTGGGCTTCTGCATGCAGAGCGAGCACTACCCGGCGCTGCGCGAGGCCGCGGCCCGCTACATCGAGGCCAACGGCCCGCAGGCCCGCTACTTCAAGAACCGGCGGCTGGCCTCGGTCGGCCTGCTTCCCGCGCCCGAACCGGCCAAGTCCCGCCCCCTCGCGCGCCTGCGCCGCGCTCTGTCCCGCTAGCAGGCGGCGGCCCGCGCCGCCGCGCCCGCGCCGGCGGCCCGGCCCCCGCATATGGCGAACGCGGACAGCGCGGCGTAGTAGGCCTGCTTCTTGTTGTAGTCGCGGTCGAAGGGCAGGGGCGTGCCGCCACTGCGCCAGGAGTACCTGTCGGTCACGCCCCACACGGTGATGCCGGTGCAGCGCGGCACCGTCACGCAGGCGGTGACCGCCCTGCCGTAGGCCTGGGCCTGGGCGGCGCCCGAGCCCTCGATGTCCAGCTCGGTGATCTGGACCTCCACGCCGAGCGCGGCGAACTGGGCGATGGTCTGGGCGTACCCGGCCGGCACCGGCGTCGTCGCGGTGAAGTGCGACTCCAGCCCGACGCAGTCGATGGGCACGCCGCGCGCCTTGAAGTCCTTGACCAGGGCCAGCACGCCGCGGGTCTTGGCGGCCGCCGGATCCTCGATGCCGTAGTCGTTGAGGCACAATCGGGCGGCCGGGTCGGCGGCGCGGGCGGCCCGGAAGGCCGTCTCGATGTAGGAGTCGCCGAGGCGCCGCTGGAACAGGCCGGGGCGCACGCCGCCCGAGTCGGCGAACGCCTCGTTCACCACGTCCCAGCTGTGGATCTTCCCTCGGAAGTGGCCGGCCACCGCAGCGATGTGGGCGGTGAGCGCCTGGTAGGTGTCCTGGGCGGTCAGCAGGTTGCCCGTCCAGGCCGTGTGCGGGGAGTCGACCAGGCTGTGCCCGCGCACCCGCATGCCCTTGCTCTGGGCGTGGGCGACGATGGCGTCGGCCGGAGTGAAGTTGAACTGGCCGCGCACCGGTTCCACCGCGTCCCAGTGCATCTCGTTCTCGGGGGTCACGGAGGTGAACTCCCGGTCGAGCACGGCCGCGTAGGGCGCCTCGCCGAGATGGGAGGCGCCGACGGCGGCGCCGAAGTAGCGGCCGGTGGCCGCGGCCGCCCCTCCCAGCGTGGTGGCCGCGGCCCCTGCCGGGGCGGCCAGTGGCGGGGAGACCACCGCGCCGAGGACCGCGAAGGCGGCGAGTGCCGTGCGCGCGACGGTACGGCGCGCGGCGACCTCCGACCCGCGATTTCCCGCCATGACCGTCCTCCCGTCACCAGGGGCGTTGACGTCACCGATTGTGACCGGACGTCGGGAGTTGTCAACGTGGCGCGTCATGTTCCGCAGGGCTGACGGGGGCCGCAGCGCCCATGCCACCACTGATGCGGACGGGGCGGCGCGAAAGTTTCACGCCATCCCGCCCGGAGGTCAGCCCAGCGCCTTGAGGTAGCGGCGCACGCGGCGGCTCGCGCGGTAACCGGCGCGCAGCACGTTCGGCGGCACCTCCACCCGCAGGCGGGCCCGCCGCCGGGCGGCCGCGTGCTCGGGTCCGGTGAGCAGCGGCCGCACCGGGGCGAGCCGCCCCGCGCGCGCCTCGGCGATCAGGGCGCCGAGCCTGGCCACCCAGTCGCTGGTGGCCGGGTCGTGGAAGTAATTGGCGTCGCACCAGGCGGCCGTCGGGTGCCGCAGGTCGCCGCGCGCCAGGTCTTCCAGGGTGCCCAGGCACCCGCTGTCCTCGAACACCAGGTTGATCATCTCGGCGCTGACCCCGAAGTCCGAAAGGACCAGCAGCGGGACGCGGCCGGCGATCGCCTCCAGGGCCGCGGTGGAGCTGACCGTCACGAATCCCGCCGCGGCGGCCAGGTGCTCGTGCATGGCGCCGGCGGCGAAGCGCACCGAGCCGGGACGCACCGCGCCGGACTCGGCCAGCGACCGCCACAGGCGCTCGTAGTGGTGGCGCTCGTTGTGGGTCTGGCGTTCGTTCTCAAGGGCGCGCAGCTTGACCACGACGTCCAGGCCCGGACGCGCCTCGGCCAGCCGGGCGAGAGCCAGCAGGATGCTCTCGCGGTCCTCGCGCCGCTTGGGCACCTTGGCCTGGGTGGCGAACACCAGGCGGTCGCCCGTCCCGCCGCCGGCCGTCCGATGGTCCAGGTAGGGCAGGCGGGCCAGGGCCATCGACCCGGTGGCGCCCAGTTCCCTGCCAATGCGGCCGAACTCCTCCACCTCCCTGCCGCTGTGCACGACGAACAGGTCGCAGGCCCCGCGGTACAGCCAGGCCTTCTCGGTGGCGGGGATGGAGATCCCCGGCAGCCCCGACACCAGCACCGGCCGCGGCGAGAGCCCGCCGAGCACGTCGCCGGCCAGCACGTCCACCACCGGCCCTGTGCAGGCCAGCAGGATGGCGTCGGGCCGGTCGCGCTCGGCGATGCGGCGCAGCGCCCGCGCCGACACCACGGCGGGCGGCTCGGCCGCGCCGGAGCGGGTGCCGCTGACGGCGGCGGTGATCTGGGCCGGGGACGGCACGATCGGCGTGCGCACGACGGCCAGCGTCGATGTCCAACCGGCCGGTAGCTGGTCGAGAAGACCCGCCGCCCATTTCAGATACGAGTCCGAATCGGCCACAGCGAGAACCCGGCTCAAGGAGAAGCCCTTTCGTGCGCGAACATCTGGAGATGCGATCGGAGGGAGACCGACGCGGAGGGAGTCCACCAGTCGTCGGGCACCTCCACGGTCTGGACGGGCACCCCGCGGGCGGCGAGCAGCACGCGCAGCGAGGTGACGGCCGTGGACGGCAGGCTGAGAACGCGCTGGCCGGGGCGCAGGTCGCGCAGGGTCATCTCGACCGGCGCCCCGGCGTCGTACACGGTGACCCCGGGGTGGTCGCGGACCGCGGCCAGGTCGCCGGGGTCCTCCCTGCGGTGCGGGTAGTACGCCAGCGGCCCCTCGAGGGCGAACAGCCAGGACAGGTAGCGGTCGCGGTGGATCAGCCCGTTGCGCACCAGCGAGGTGCCGAGGACCACCGTGTTCTCGCGGGGCCGGGGGTGGGCGACCACCGGCTGGGAGCGCAGCCAGGCGAAGTCGTGGGTGACCAGCTCGGCCCCGAGCCCGCGCACGGCGTCGGCCAGGGCGACGGGGACGGGCAGGGCGGTGAAGACGGTGAGCCGTCCGGCCCTCGCCGCGGCGCGCAGGCGGATCCCCGCGGCGACGCCCAGGGCCAGGCGGGACGGCTTGGCCGCGGCGCGGGCGCGCAGCAGAGGGGTGGCCAGGCCCGCGGTCAGCAGCTCCAGCAGGCGGATGGTGGCCAGGCCGTCGTCGACGATGACCATGCGGGTGGGGAAGGCCGTGAGCGAGGTGAGCTGCATCCTGCCGGAGAAGGCGTCCCCGAGGACCCAGGCGTCGCGGCGGCCGGGACGGGGCATGCCCTGGTCGGCGGCCTGGATGCTCAGCCCGGCCGGCAGCTCCAGCGCGTCCAGCTCGGCGCGGGTGACGCGCAGGCCGGGCAGCCTGCCGCGGGTCACCACGCGGGTATCCGGCCCGATCACCCCCGCGTGCCGCGCCTCGACCGCGCACAGCAACTGGAGCGGAGACTCCACCCAGGCGACGGCCGACCCCTGCTCCCGCACGCGGCTTCGACCGTTCCTCTCCACGCCGGGCATTGACACGTTCACGACGCATGCAACCTAGCCCCGCGACCCTACGTAATAGGGAACAGACGATGAACGGCAGCCGACGGCGGCCCGGCCGTTGTCGGATGAAAGCGGCTCCCAAGCGTCACACGGGCATCGCCGGCCTCACTTGACTCAGAAGGCGTCGGAGGCTCCGAGTATCACTGGGCCCGGACGACCCCGGAGGCGTGTCCGCGCCCGCAGGGCCCGGATCGGCGGCGCCTTACCCGTGTCGCGGCAGGTCAACCGCGCCGACGCGCATTCTCGCCGGGCCGCGTGCCTGGCTTTGCCATGAGGAGGCCGGAGCAGACGAGAGCTTTGTCCCACTTGCATGCAGTTTGTCCGATGTATTACTCTCGGAGGAATCCCGGCACGGGAGGCCGCTTCTCTGGGCGATCCGCCTGTGCCGTCGATATCGCCCGGCGCGGCCGGTCCTCTGCGGAGAGATCCCTCTCCCGCCGTCACGCGCCTCCGTCGAGTCCGCGCCCACGCGGAGCCGGGGACCCACCTTCTTGGGGTGAATCAGGCGCGCCCGCCCACGGACGCGCCCGTAGGACGAACCTTCACGTCCGAACCCGTCAGCTAACCCGGTAGGCGGCAGGAAGAAGGAGTCTCAGCTTGTCCATGTTCGTCACGACCGTACATCGGCTTCTGGATGCCCCGAAGAACCAGTTGAAGGCCGTCGCGTTCGGCGGGCTCGTGCTCGCCCAGGTTGTCACCGGCACCGCCCTGGCGGCGAACGCCGACTCCTCTCCCCAGGCCGACGCCGCCTCTCCCAAGAGCGGCATCGTCGCCGTCGCGCGGCAGGAGGCGGCGAAGGCGGGGCTGCCGTCCCGGCAGGTCTCCGCCGAGCAGTTGCTGGCACTGGCCGAGAAGCAGGTCGGCATCAGCGAGAACGGCAGCGGCGGCGGCACCAAGTTCCACGCCTGGTACATGAGCTCCCCGCGCGCCAGGGAGACCGTGGCGCGCGACAGCGGCACGATCGCCGACTACGCCGACGCCGCCTGGTGCGACATGTTCGTCTCCTGGGTGGGCGCGCAGATGGGCCTGCAGGACACCGTCGGCGCCGACGCCTACACCGTCGCCCACGCCAAGTGGTTCGCCGCGCGGGACCGCTGGGGCACCACGCCCAAGCCCGGCGCGGTCGTGTTCTTCTCCTTCAACGGCGACAAGAGCATCGACGGCATCGAGCACGTCGGCTTCGTCATCAAGGACAACGGCGACGGCACCATCCGCACCGTCGAGGGCAACACCGACGGCGGCAAGGTCGAGATCCGCACCAGGCCGGCCTCCCAGATCGTCGGATACGGCTACCCCGGCTACGCCGCCTGACCTCGACGGCCCGCCGCCCTCGTTCCACGTTCCCGCGGCGTCCCGTCCGCCTCCCCGCGAAGGACGCCTCCCGGCGCCGCACGGCCGGCCCACTCCCCCGGCCGCGCGGCGCCAGCGTTCGTTCCCATCGCTCCGGCGAGCCGGCCGGAGCGCCGCGCAGCCCGCGCGCCGTGACCCAGGAGCCCGGCGAAGCCCGTGCGCCGTGGCGCATGGATGATTTGCGCCCGACTGTGCCGCAAGCGGTGGGAGCGCTCCCAATGCTGCGAAAGGGCTTTATGGGGGCTACTCTACGGTTTTCTCAGCGCTAACCGCCCCAGGAGTAACAGTTAGGTTTCGGCATATTGACGCCAGCATTGCCCGTCGGGGACCCTTCGTGGGAGCGCTCCCAAATATCGCTCGCAGGCTCACCCCCGCGAGATCACGACTGAGGGATCCAGCACATCGTGGGCCCGACTGTCGGGGCCGGCCCTCGATGCACCTCCCAAAGATCGGGCAACCACCTGAGAGGGGTCCGGAATGATGAACAATATGCGCCGCGGGAAAACACTCGCGGTCGCATCGGTGATGACGGTCGCACTCGGCATCACCGCCGCGTGCAGCTCCGGCGGGGACGGCGGGAACACCAGCACCGGTGGCTCGTCCTCGGCCGCGGCCGAGAAGATCACCCTTACGCTGCAGACCTTCGGCGGCGGGACCAACTTCGGCTACAAGGCCGCGGTCGCCAAGTGGAACAGCGATCACCCCAACGTTCAGGTGAAGTACAACAACCTCACCGACAGCTTTGAGAACGTCTACTGGCCGCAGATGCTGCAGTGGCTGCAGTCGGGCACCGGCGCCGGCGACGTGGTCGGCATCGACGAGGGCGGCATGGGTCTGGCCAAGGCCCGTCCCCAGTTCTTCACCGACCTCGGCCAGTACGGCCTGCAGAGCCGCCAGGCCGACTTCCCCGCCTGGAAGTGGGAGAACGGCATCAACACCGAGGGCAAGCTGTTCGCCCTCGGCACCGACGTCGGCGGCATGAGCATCTGCTACCGCTCCGACCTGTTCAAGCAGGCCGGGCTTCCCACCGACCGCGACGAGGTCGGCAAGCTGTGGAGCGGCGGCTGGGAGGACTTCATCAAGGCCGGCCAGCAGTTCCAGTCCAAGGTCAAGGACGCCAAGTTCGTCGACAGCATCAACACCATCTACAACGTGGTGCTGGCGCAGGAGGCCGCCAAGAACGGCAACGTCACCTACTTCGACAAGAACCAGCAGCTCATCGTGGACAAGAACCCGGCCGTCAAGTCCGCGTTCGACCTCGCCACGAAGATCAGCCAGGACGGCCTGACCGCCAAGCTGCAGAACTTCACCGACGGCTGGAACACCGGCTTCGTCAAGTCGCAGTTCGCGACCCTGGGCTGCCCCGGCTGGATGCTCGGCGTGGTCTCGGGCAACGCCGGTGACAAGTTCAAGGGCAAGTGGGACGTCGCGACCGTGCCCGGCGGCGGCGGCAACTGGGGCGGCTCCTGGCTCGCGGTGCCCAAGCAGTCCAAGCACCCGAAGGAGGCCGCCGAGCTGGCCAGCTACCTGACCAGCCCCGACGCCCAGCTCATGGCGTTCAAGGAGGGCGGCAACCTGCCCAGCACCATCCCGGCGCAGGACAACCCCGAGCTCCAGAGCGTGAACAACGAGTACTTCAACAACGCGCCCATCGGCAAGATCTTCGGGCCGTCCATCAAGTCGCTTCAGCCGATCTTCCTCGGTGAGAAGCACGCGCAGGTCAAGCGCGAGGTGGAGCAGGTCCTCAACGGCATGGAGCAGGGCTCGGTGCCCGTGGCCCAGGCCTGGCAGAAGTTCGTCGAGGCGGGCCAGAAGGCGGCGGGCTGATCCTCCCCCGTCCTCACCGGTTCGCCGGGGCTCACCGCCCCGGCGAACCGGTGACCTGCCGTAGTGAGCGGCGTGGCGGTGGTGGAACCCACCACCGCCCACGCCCCGCGAGGCCCTCGTCCAGTCGTACCGATGCCGAGCTTGGTTATCGCTTGGTAGCGGGCACACGATCGACCGTTACCGACGAGAAGAAGGAGAATGGGGCACCTCCCCGTGGCCGCCGGCCAGGGAACGCCCCGGAAATCCGATGAGCGTCAACCTCCACACGCAGCGGGCGGATCCGGCGCCTCCGCCGCCCCGGCCGGGACGCCACCAGGCGCGCTCCCGCCGCAGTATCTGGTCGCAGTTCGACATCAAGGCGACCCCGTACTTCCTGATCTCCCCGTACTTCCTGCTCTTCGCGATCTTCGGCCTGTTCCCTCTGGTGTTCACCCTGTGGGTGTCGCTCCAGGACTACGGACTGGCCGGCGGAGACGCCTCCTTCACCGGCCTGGCGAACTACACCAAGCTCCTGGCGGACGAGGACTTCTGGAACGCGGTGATCAACACCGTCGGCATCTTCGTCCTCGCCACGGTGCCGCAGCTCGTCCTCGCGCTCATGCTCGCCAACGCGCTCAACAAGCGCCTTCGCGGCCGGCTGTTCTTCCGGCTGGGCGTCCTGGTGCCGCTGGTGACCTCGGTCGTCGCCGTCGCCATCGTGTTCACCCAGCTCTACGGCCGCGACTTCGGCCTGTTCAACTGGCTGCTCGGCTTCGTGGGCGTCGACCAGCACATCGACTGGCAGAGCGCCAAGTGGTCGTCCTGGACCGCCATCGCCACCATGGTCGACTGGCGCTGGACCGGCTACAACGCGATCATCTACCTCGCGGGCATGCAGACCATCCCCCGCGACCTGTACGAGGCGGCGTCCATCGACGGGGCCTCCCCGCGCCGCCAGTTCTGGCAGATCACCCTGCCGATGATCCGCCCGACGATCATCTTCACCGTGTTCGTCTCGACGATCGGCGGGCTCACCCTGTTCGCCGAGCCGGTGATGTTCGCCAGCAACCGGATGGACGGCGGGGCCACCGGCCAGTTCCAGACGATCGCCATGTACATCGTCGAGCAGGGCTTCCGGAACTTCAACTACGGCTACGCCGCCGCGGCCGCCTGGCTGCTGTTCCTGCTGATCCTCCTCGGCGTCGGGATCAACTACACGTTCGTCCGCCGGATCGGAGGCAGCAAGTGACCGCGATCACGCAGGTCAGGCCGGCGCAGAGGGGCAAGGCGCGCAGCAAGCGGGACCCGTTCCGCGCCACCCCCCTGACGAAGATCGCCCTGGGCTTCACCGTCCTGCTGTCGATCTTCCCGATCTACTGGATGATCATCATCGCGTCGCGGACCAACTCCGACGCGGTGGAGGTGCCCCCGCCGCTGCTCCCTGGCGGCAACCTCGGCGCCAACATCCAGCGCGTGCTCGAGACCGAGGACGCGCACTTCATCACGGGTCTGGTGAACTCGCTGATCGTCACCTCGACGGTGACGCTCTCCGTCGTGCTCATCTCGACGTTCGCGGGGTTCGCCTTCGCCAGACTCCACTTCCGCGGCCGCAACCTGCTGCTCGGCTCCATCCTCATCACGATGATGGTGCCGCTCCAGCAGATGGGCATCGTCCCGCTCTACCAGCTCATGGTGACCCTCGGCTGGACGGGCACGCTCAAGGCCGTCATCCTGCCCTACCTGCTCAACGGCTTCGGCGTCTTCATGATGACGCAGTACACCGATCAGGCCGTGCCCGAGGAGCTGGTCGAGGCGGCGCGGGTGGACGGCGCGTCCACCATGCGCATCTGGTGGAACGTGATCCTGCCCGCCGTCCGGCCCGGCATGGCCGTGCTGGCGCTGCAGACCTTCATGCTCAACTGGAACGAGTTCATGTGGCCCTTGATCGTCCTGAGCCCGGAGAACCCCACGGTTCAGGTGTCGATCAGCTTCCTCACCGCGGCCCACAGCACGGACTACGTCCTGATCTTCACCGGAACGGCCCTTTCCGTACTACCGCTCATTGTCGTTTTCGTCGCGTTCGGCCGGCAGATCGTCGGCGGACTCATGGAAGGTGCGGTCAAAGCGTGACCACGCAGGAGACTCAACCCCAGACCGGCATCCCCGCCCTCGCGTTCCCCACCGGCTTCGTCTGGGGCGCCGCCACCTCGGCGTACCAGATCGAAGGGTCCACCGACGTGGACGGGCGCGGGACCTCCATCTGGGACACGTTCGTCCGGCAGCCGGGCCGCATCCTCAACGGCGAGAACGCCGATGTGGCCATCGACCACTACCGCCGCTACCGGGACGACGTGGCCGTCATGGCCGAGCTCGGGCTGACCGCCTACCGCTTCTCGGTGTCCTGGCCGCGGATCATGCCGGACGGCGCCGGCACGGTGAACCAGGCCGGCCTGGACTTCTACCGGCGGCTGGTGGACGAGCTGCTGGCCAACGGCATCGAGCCCTGGCTGACCCTGTACCACTGGGACCTTCCCCAGGCACTGGAAGACCTCGGCGGCTGGCCCGCACGCGACACGTCGAAGCGCTTCGCCGACTTCGCCGCCTGCGTCCACCAGGCGCTCGGCGACCGCGTCAAGCAGTGGAGCACCGTCAACGAGCCCTGGTGCGCCGCCTTCCTCGGCTACTCCTCCGGCGAGCACGCGCCGGGACGCCGTGAGCCGGCCGCCTCGATCAGGGCCGCTCACCACCTCAACCTCGCCCACGGCCTGGCCGTCCAGGCGCTGCGCGCCCAGGGCGCCGACGCGCGCATCGGCGGCTCGGTGAACCTGTACGCGATCAGCCCGGCGACCGACGACGCCGCCGACCTGGACGCCGCGCGGCGCATCGACGGCCTGCAGAACCGCTTCTTCCTGGACGCGCTGCTGAAGGGCTCCTACCCCGAGGACGTCCTCGCGGACCTGAGCGCGGTCACCGACATCGACTTCATCCAGGACGGCGACATGGAGACCATCTCCACGCCGTTCGACACCCTGATGGTGAACTACTACAGCCGGTTCACCGTGTCGGGCAAGCCCGGAGGCGCCGCCTCGGCCGCCGCCGCCCCGACCGGCGCCGGCTCGCCGTGGCCCGGCAACGAGCACGTGTCGTTCGTCAACGGCGGCCGGCCGGTCACCTCGATGGGCTGGGAGATCGACGACCTCGGCCTGTACGAGGTGCTCCAGCGGGTCGCCACCGAGTACCCGAGCATCCCCCTTGTCATCTCCGAGAACGGCGCCGCGTTCGACGACGTCGTGGCCGACGGGTCGGTCGACGACCAGGAGCGCCTGGCCTACATCGAGGCGCACCTGCGCACCTGCCACGCCGCCATCGAGGCGGGCATCCCGCTCAAGGGGTACTTCGCCTGGTCCCTGATGGACAATTTCGAGTGGGCCTGGGGCTACGGCAAGCGGTTCGGACTGGTGTACGTCGACTACGAGAGCCAGCGCAGGACCCCCAAGGCAAGCGCCTTCTGGTATGCCGACACGATCCGCAGAGGCGGGTTGCTGGGTCCGGCAGAATAAGGCGTTAACTGTCAGGAGGGGGCTACTTTGATGAACGGGGACCGCCGCTCGGGAGCGCGACCGACCCTCGAGGCCGTCGCCGCTCGCGCGGGCGTCGGCCGCGGCACCGTGTCTCGCGTCATCAACGGCTCGCCGAAGGTGAGCGACAAGGCGCGCGAAGCGGTGCAGCAGGCGATCGACGAACTCGGCTATGTGCCGAACCGGGCGGCGCGCACCCTGGTCACCAGGCGCACGGACACGATCGCGCTGGTGGTGTCGGAGTCCGAGCAGCGCATCTTCGACGAGCCGTTCTTCGCGGGCATCATCCGCGGCATCGGCTCGTCGCTGTCGGAGACCGGCCTGCAGCTCATCTTGACGATGGCGCAGTCGCGCGACGAGCACGAGCGCCTGGAGCTCTACCTGACCGGGCAGCACGTGGACGGCGTGCTGCTGATCTCCCTGCACGGCGCCGACCCGCTGCCCGGCCGGCTGGAGGAGATGGGCGTGCCGACCGTCCTCGGCGGCCGCCCGGTGGGCTTCACCCCGTTCAGCTACGTCGACATGGACAACAGGGCCGGCGCCCGGCAGGCGGTCAAGTACCTGCTCGGCCGGGGCAGGCGGCGCATCGCGACCATCGCCGGCTCCCAGGACATGGGCGTGGGCGTCGACCGTCTGGCCGGCTACCGCGACGCGCTGCTGGCCACCGGCATGCAGGAGATCGTCGCCTACGGAGACTTCAGCGAGGCCAGCGGCGTGGCGGCGATGGAGCGCCTGCTCCAGCAGCACCCGACGCTGGACGCGGTGTTCACCGCCTCCGACCCGATGGCCTTCGGCGCGATGAGGGTGCTCAAGGACCACGGCAAGATCATCCCGGACGATGTCGCGGTGATCGGCTTCGACGACTCGGCGGTGGCCGCGCACACCGTGCCGCCGCTCACCAGCGTCCACCAGCCGACCGAGGACATGGGCCGCCAGATGGCGCAGCTGCTCGTCTGCCGCATCAACGGCGAGCGGCTGGAGCAGCCCGTCGTGATATTGGACACCCACCTGGTCGAGCGCGGCTCGGCCTGACCCCCAAAGGCGCGGCCCGGGCAGCCCGTGCGGCCGGGAGCCCGGGCCGTCGCGCGCCCCCACCCCCCGAAGGAGAACCCCGTGCCTGAGCAGCGTTTCCCCGACGAGTTCGTCTGGGGTGCGGCTACCTCCGCCTACCAGATCGAGGGCGCCACGGAGGAGGACGGGCGCGGGAGGTCGATCTGGGACACCTTCGCGGCGGTCCCCGGCAACGTCAAGAACGGCGACACCGGCGCCGTGGCCGCCGACCACTACCACCGTCTGGGCGAGGACCTCGACCTGATGGCCTCGCTGGGCCTGCGCGGCTACCGCTTCTCCATCGCCTGGCCGCGCGTCCAGCCGGACGGCGCGGGCGCGGTGAACCAGGCCGGCCTGGACTTCTACCGCCGCCTGGTCGACGGGCTGCGCGAGCGCGGCGTCCATCCCATGGCCACTCTGTTCCACTGGGACCTGCCCCAGGCGCTGCAGGAGGCCGGCGGCTGGGAGAACAGGGACACCGCCGAGCGGTTCGCCGACTACGCCGCGATCATGTTCGACGCGCTGGAGGTCCGCGACTGGCTGACCATCAACGAGCCCAAGACCGTCGTCGACTGCGGCTACCGCTGGGGCATCCACGCGCCGGGGGTCCAAGACGAGGGGCGGGCGTTCGTGGCCCTGCACCATCTGCTGCTCGCCCACGGACGCGCCTCGCGCGTGCTGCACGAGGCCCACCCCGGCCGCCGCATCGGCCCGGCGCTCAACCTGCACCCGACCTACGCCGCCGAGCCCTTCACCGGCGCCGACGCGGCGGTCTGGCACCAGGACGGGCTGGAGAACCGGCTCTACCTCGACCCGATCTTCACCGGCGCCTACCCCGAGGACACGCTGGCGTGGATCTCCGAGCGCAGCCCGATGCCCGACCGCATCCTCGACGGCGACCTCGCGGTGATCAGCGAGCCCATCGACGTGCTCGGCGTGCAGTACTACACCCCGCACTTCCTGGACGCCGAGGGCAACCGCGTGCACAAGCACCCGACGGCGCAGCTCGACTGGCTGGAGATCTACCCGCGCGGCCTGTACGACACCCTGACCCGGCTGAAGTACGACTACCCCGCGGTGCCGATCGTGATCACCGAGAACGGGGTGCCCGCGCCCGACGAGGTCGGCCCGGACGGCGGGGTCGCCGACGGCGAGCGCGTCTCCTTCCTGCGCGACCACCTCGCGGCCGTGCACGACGCGCTGGCCGAGGGCGTGCCGGTGGAGGGGTACTACGTCTGGTCGCTGCTGGACAACTTCGAGTGGGCCGAGGGCTATGACGCCCGCTTCGGCATCGTGCACGTCGACTACGCCACCCAGCGCAGGACGCCGAAGAGCAGCGCCCTGTGGTACCGCGACCTCATCTCCTCCGGCCGCCTGGCCTGAATCTCCTCCGGCCGCCTCGCCTGACCGGCGCGGGAAAGGTCAGGCGCGCGGGCCGGGGGCGCGGCGGAACTCGAACGGGGCGCTCTCGCGGCCGGGCACCACGAACCAGCACTCGCCCGTGCCGTCGCTGTCGAGCAGCCGCATGAACGCCTCGGTCACCGCGGAGACCGGGAGGATGGGAAAACCCATCTCCTCGAGCACGGCCTTGCCACCGCCGAGGATCGGGGTGTCGGCGAAGGACGGGCACAGCGCCTGCACCTTGATGCCTGCGGGGGTGAGGGCGGGGCCGAGCGAGCGGACCAGCCCGACGACGGCGTGCTTGCCGGCGGCGTAGATGGGGTCGGCGGGGATGCCCACGATGCCGGCCATGCTGGAGGTCGCCACGATGGTGCCGCCGCCGGCCGCCCGCAGCGCGGGCGTCGCGGCCCGCACGCCGAACACGACCCCGTCGAGGTTGACGCTCATCGCCAGGCGGTAACGCTCGAGGTCGAAGTCGTCGCCGAGGCCGCAGCCGGTGGTCACGCCGGCGTTGAGGAAGGCCAGGTCGAGCCGCCCGTACCGCTCGACCGCCAGGGCCACGGCCTTCTCGCTGTCGGCCGGCCGCCGCACGTCGCAGCGCGCGGCCGTCCCGCCGATCTCGCGGGCGACCTCCGCGGCGCCCGCGTCGTCGATGTCGGCGACGACGACGCGCGCGCCGCCCTCGGCCAGCCGGCGGGCGACCGCGGCGCCGATGCCGCCGGCGCCCCCGGTGACGAGGGCGACCTTGCCGTCGAGCCGGTCGGAGCGCACCACGTTGGACGGCGCGGGCGCCGGCCGCTCCTCCCCCGTCGCGGGGACGAGCCCGCTGATCAGGTTGATCTCGTTCACAGTGGCAACCCTCCGGTGGCGGCGCTGGTGGAACCGGTGGCCCGGTACGCGGCGATCGTACGCTCGGCGATGCGCATCTGGTGGATCTCGTCCGCGCCGTCGGCGAAGCGCGCCCACCGGGCGTGCTGGAACATCTTGGCCAGCGGGGTGTCGGTGGAGTAGCCGAGCGCTCCGTGCACCTGGATGGCCCGGTCGATGATCCGGTTGAGGCTGCCGGCGACGAAGTGCTTGGCCATCGAGACCTCGGTGCGGAAGTCCTCCCCCTTGTCGATCCTGGAGGCGGCGTGCAGCACCATGAGCTTGCACTGGTACAGCTCCATGGCCGAGTCGGCGATGAGCCACTGGACGCCCTGCTTGTCGGCCAGCAGCGAGCCGTGGCTGTAGCGGTTGAGCGCCCGGTCGACCATCATGTCGAGCGCGGTCTCCGCCTGGGAGATCCAGCGCATGCAGTGCGCGAGCCGCGCGGGGCCGAGACGGTACTGGCCCAGGCGGTGGCCGTTGCCCCGGCCGCCCAATATCGCGCCGTCGGGCACCCGCAGATCGGTGATGACGATCTCGCTGTGCCCGGTGGAGCCGTGCATCGTCTCGACCTCGCGGACGTCGTTCCAGCCCTCCTGGGGCAGGTCGACCAGGAAGGCGGTGTTGGCGCCGCGGGAGCCCTCGGGGACGTCGGTCTCGGTCCGGGCGATGAGGATGGCGAAGCTCGCGCGGCGGGCGTTGGAGATGAACCACTTGTGGCCGTTGATCACCCACTCGTCACCGTCCCTGACGGCGCGCGTGCGGATGAGCGTGGGGTCGGAGCCCGCCACCTCGGGCTCGGTCATGGCGAAGCACGACATCGTGGCGCCCTCGAGCAGCGGCCGCAGGTAGCGTTCCTTCTGCTCGTCGTCGCCCCAGTGCAGCAGCGTGTGCATGTTGCCCTCGTCGGGGGCCGCGCAGTTGAGGATCCAGGGGCCGAGGCGGGTCTTGGCGGCCTCCGACTGGACCATGGCCAGCTCGACGTGGCCGAGACCCATGCCGCCCCACTCCTTGGGCATATGGGGCAGCCACAGCCCCTCTTCACGCGCCCGGGCACGCAGGCCGAAGATCACCCGCAGGTACTCCTCGCGCGTGGTGGCGGCCGTCTCGTCGTCCAAGCCCTCGACGGCGGGCACGACGGTGCCCCGGATGAAGTCCCGCACGCGCCGGCGGATCTCCTCGTGCTCGGGGGCGAGCGTGAAGTCGATGGCCATCGGACCCTCCTCGTCGGCAGGCGTCGCCCGCCCTCGGCGCGCCCGCGGTGGCACGTCCCAATACGCTCGCCCGAGGATCTCAGCCATCCGCCCGGCACGATAGACGCCCCTCCCCAAAACGACGCCGACCCGCCGGCCCTTCCCTTCGCCAGGCGCGATGGACCGCCCGGCGCTCAGGGGACCGCGTAGCCCGGGAGGGAGGGCCAGCGGACGGTGATCACGACCGAGTCCTCCTCGGCGTACCAGGAGTGGTCGACTCCCCGCCCCCAGACGACGTAGTCCCCCTGCTCGGCGAGCAGCACGCTGCGGCCCGGCAGTTCGACCCGGAACCGGCCGCGCACCAGGATGAGCAGCGCGGTGCGCTTCTCGCCCCTCACCCATTCGGCCCGCTCGTCGCCGCGGGCGTGCACGCCCCACTTGATCTCGACCTCGTCGCTGTGGCGCGGGTCGCCGGGCGGCTTGAAGTGCCCGAGCAGCCAGCCCCGGTCGCCGGCCGCGTCCACGTCGGCGCGCCCGACGTACACCCCGTCCATCGGGTCCATCGGGTCCGCCGGGCCTGCCGGGCCTGCCGGGCCTGCCGGGTCGGTCATGTCCGTCACGGACGGTGACGCTAGCAGGCGGCCGGCGTTCCCCGGCGAGGAGGCGGGGATGGCGGGGGGTCAACTGGGATGGTCGGAGGTCTCCACACAGGACCGAATCGCCGGTAACCTGACGTGGTTCACATAATGAGCTGACAACGGGCATTGACTGTCTGTGCGGGAGTTTTCGCACGCCGGGGGCTTGTGGTGAAAGGGCGGGACAGCGCCGCACCGGGGATCGGTCTCGGCTGTCCGAAACCGGTCTGACCTGCGGTCGCGCCCATTCGATCAGGGTCGCGCCGAAACCCCACCGAGTGTGACCGTATTTACTCAATTAGTTGACTCTTTGCGCCAAAGCCCCTACCTTTAGGGCGCTATGGGAGCGCTCCCACTTTCCGGGACCCGGTGACGACCACCGGAAGACGACCGGGAAGATGGGAGGCGTGCGCCCTGGTGCCGCCCGGAATCTGTTGTTCGCACGTCGATGAGAGGATTTCCCCCGTGCCTCAGTACGCTCTCCACGGTGGCGGCTATCACGCCGAGGTGACCAAGATGGGCGCGGCCCTGCGAGTGCTCAGGCACGGCGACCGCGACCTGGTGGCCACCTGGCCCCCCGAGGGACCCGTCCCGCACTACAGCGGCACCCTGCTCGCCCCCTGGCCCAACCGCGTGGCCGGCGGCCGCTACGGTTTCGACGGCGAGCGGTTCGAGGTCCCGGTCAACGAGCTCGAACGCGGCCACGCGCTGCACGGCCTGGTGGCCTTCGCCGACTGGGAGCTGGTCGAGCCGCCCACCGCCGAGGGCGACCAGGGGTTCGTGCGGCTCGCGCACACCATAGAGCCCACCCCCGGCTACCCGTTCCGCCTCGCCCTGCAGGTGCGGTACGCGGTGAGCCCCGAAGGGCTGGCGACGACGCTCACCGCCGAGAACATCGGCGAGCGCCGGGCCCCCTACGGTTGCGGCCCGCACCCGTGGCTGATCGCCGACGACGGCCCCGAGACGGGCTGGGAGCTCGACCTGCCGGCCGGCCGCGTGCTGCGCGTCGACGACGTCCTGATCCCCACCACGCTGGAGCCGGTCGACGGCACGCCGTTCGACTTCCGCTCTCCCCGCCCGCTCGCCGCCACCGTGATCGACGAGGCGTTCACCGGGCTGGACGCGGGTCCCGACGGCTTCGCCCGCGTGCGGCTGAGCGGAGAGCGCGGCGCGGTGCAGATCGTCTGGGACGCGGCGGCGATGCCGTGGGTGCAGGTCTGCACGGGCACCGGCTTCGGCCACCGGGGCATCGCCGTCGAACCGATGACCTGCCCGCCGGACGCCTTCAACACCGGCACCGACCTCGTCGTCCTGGAGCCGGGCGGCAAGCACGAGGTCACCTGGACCATCTCCGCCGTGTGAGGCGCGCGCCCGGGCGGCCGGCGAGGGCCCCGGCCTTCGCCGGCCCCGCCCGTCCTTCCCTTCTCCTTCCCTTCCCCTGACCGTCTTGACCAGCCGAAGTGATGTGACCGATGGAGAGCAGGACCAAGCGCCGGCTGTCGGCCGCCCAGTTGGACGCGCTGATCCGTGGAGCAGTGGGAACGGGGGTGCGGTCGGCCGAGGAGCTCACCGACGGCTTCGCCAACGCGGTGTGGCTGGTCACCCTCGACGACGGCCGGCAGGTCGTCGTGAAGGTCGCACCGCCACCCGAGCTGCGGCAGCTCACCTACGAGCGTCACCTGCTGCGCACCGAGGCGCTGGTGTACCACCTGGCCGGTCCCACCGGCCTGCCGCTGCCGCGGCTGCTGCACTCGGGCTTCGACGACCCCGGGCTCGGGGGCGACTATCTGCTGTTCTCGGCGCTGGACGGCGTCCCGTGGAGCCAGGCGGGCTCCCTGACCGACGCCGACCATCGCGCGCTGCGGCACGAGGTGGGCGGTCATCTGGCGACGCTGCACACGATCCCCGGCCAGGGCGTCTACGGCTACCCCTACGCCGGTCTCACCGGCACGACGTGGCGCGACGCCTTCGTGGTGATGACCGGCGCGCTGCTGGACGACGCGGTCCGCTACGCCACGCCGCTGCCATGCTCGCTGGTGGACATCGCGGGCGCCATCCACGCCAACCTCCACGTGCTGGAGGAGGTGACGGCGCCCTCACTGGTCCATTTCGACATCTGGCCCGGCAACGTGTTCGTGACCGCGCGGGGCGAGGGATCGCCGCGTGTCCAGGCGCTGATCGACCACGAGCGGGCCTTCTGGGGCGACCCGCTGGCCGACTTCATCACTCCGACGATCTTCGGGCGGCTGAGTGAGGACGACCCGATGCTGGTGGGGTACCGGCAGGCGGGCGGCAAGCTGGACCTGACCCCGCAGGCCCGCGTCCGCGAGGCTCTGTACCGGCTGTACCTCAACCTCATCCTGCTGGTGGAGAACGGCCCCCGGCAGTACCCGCCGGAGGACTACGCCCGCATCCGCGAGCCGGCGACCGCCGGGGTGACCAACTGCCTGGCGCTGCTCAGGCAGCGCTGACGCGCCGTCCCCGGACACGCCAGGAGCGCCGCCGCCCTCAGCGAGTGCGGGCGAGGCGGGCGTGCCTGGCGCCGCGGCCGGAGCCGGCGCGGGCGCCGGGCCGAGCACCGGTGCTCCACCGGCCGTGACAGCCGGCGGCGCCCCGGCAGGGCCGCCCAGGGACCGGGTCCCCGGACGGCCGCCGGGTTCTCGATGGTGTCGCCGCGCATGTCAGGCGCTCGTGTCCCGGCCGGCGCGGGGCCCGGCGACCAGCCGGTCGCCGTCGTAGGTGTCGCCGCCCCGCACCGGTTCGGTGGTGGTCTCGACGTGGTCGCCGCCGGGGTAGGCGCCGCGGTCGGCGGGACGGGCGGCGGGGATCTCCATCCGGTCGTCGACGCCGTCGCCGTCACGGTCGGTCAGGTGCGCGTGCCGTCCGGCCGGCGTGGGCGCGGCGGCGGTGGCCGCCGGAGTGGTGTTCTCGGCCTCCAGCCGGCGCTCGAGGCGGCGCTTCTCCTCCTCCAGCCGGGCGACGCGGTCACGCGTCTCCACCCGCGCCTCGCGCAGCTTCCTGCGCTTGGCGCCGGCGCGCCGCATGCCGGCCGTCAGGATCATCAGGCCGATCAGGAACACGGCCGCGGTGGCCGCGCCTGCCAGGAACAGCTCCAGCTTGCTGAGCTGGAAGGTCCGGTCGAACACTGTGACCGACGCCGCGATGCCGCCGGTCTCGTCGTTCGCCACCGCGACCAGGGTCGCGCCGGCGAGCACGATCAAGAGCAGGCCCAGCACTACCATGTGACCTCAACTCCAAGTCGCCTCGTTGTCGCCCCTTCGTGGGCGCAGACCGACTGCCCCGGAGTCCTCCGGTTATTCCTCCCGCGCCCCGACCGCGACGTACGCGTTCGCCGTGGGCGCCGGGGAATCCGGCCTGCGGGCCCCTCGGCGGCCGGCGGCCCCGGCATGGTCGCGAAAGGCGCCGCCGTCCGCCGCGCCGAACTTCACCCGGAAGGCGGAGTGTGCGATGATTTCACCAGGTGATGAAAAATGCGGACCACATGTGCGATCGCCGGAGGCGGCCCCGCCGGTGCCGTCCTGGCCCTCCTGCTCGCCCGGGCCGGGGTGGAGGTGACGCTGCTGGAGAAACACGCCGACTTCCTGCGCGACTTCCGCGGCGACACCATCCATCCCTCGACCCTGCAGATCCTCGACGAGCTCGGGCTCGCCGGGGAGTTCCTCGCGCTGCCCCACCGCAAGGCCGAGAAGGTGCTGGTGTGGACCGACGAGCGCGTCCTGACCGTCGCCTCGCTGCGCGGGCTGAAGAGCAGGTTCCCCTACATCGCGTTCGTCCCGCAGTGGGACTTCCTCAACCTGGTCACCGCGGCGGCCCGGCGCTATCCCACCTTCCGGCTGCTCATGGAGGCCGAGGTGGTGGGCCTCATCCGGGAGGGCGGCGCCGTGCGCGGCCTGCGCTACCGCGACCGGGACGGGCGGGAGCACGAGCTGCGCGCGGCCCTCACCATCGGCGCCGACGGGCGGCGCTCGGCCGTGCGCCGCGCCGCGGGCCTGGTCCCGGTGGAGCACGGCGCGCCCATGGACGTGCTGTGGTTCCGGCTGCCGCGCGAGGACGGCGACACCGCGGACGCCTTCCTGCGCGTCTCGGCCGGGCGGATGATGGTCGCGATCAACCGCGAGAGCTACTGGCAGCTCGCCTATCTGATCCCGAAGGGCCGGTTCGAGCAGGTCAGGGCCGAGGGCATCGAGGCGCTGCGCGCCTCCATCGGCACGCTGGTGCCCTTCCTCGCCGGCCGCACCGGGGAGCTGGCGAGCATGGAGCAGGTCAGCGTCCTGCGGGTCGCCGTCAACCGGCTGCGCCGCTGGCACCGTCCCGGGCTGCTGCTCCTCGGGGACGCCGCGCACGCCATGTCACCGGTGTTCGGCGTCGGCATCAACCTGGCCGTGCAGGACGCGGTGGCCGCCGCCAACCTGCTCGCCGGGCCGCTGCGCGCCGGGGCCGTCCCCGAGGAGCTGCTGCGCCGGGTGCAGCGCCGCCGCACCCTGCCCACGGTCGTCACCCAGCTCGCGCAGCGCGCGGTGCAGGCCCTGGTCATCGGCCCGGCGCTGCGCGACGCGCCTCGGCCGGCACCGGCCCTGCGTGATCGCGCCACGCCGGGCGGGGCGGCGCGGCCCGATGCCGCGCCGTCGCGGCCGCGTGATCCCGCGCGCCTGCCGCTCATCGGAGCCCTCGCCCGCCGCTTCGTCGGCTTCGGCGTCCTGCCCGAGCATGTCCGCACGCCTGAGGCCCCCCGGGCGGGCGCCTCCTGACGGCACGTAGGGGCACGAAAGGGTCCGGATGGGCGAGGCGGCCTCGCGGCGGCCGGCGTACGGACGTGGTACGACTCCTCGCATCTCCCCCCGAATGGAGAAAGATTTCTCACCTTGTGGACACGGACTCTGTCACACGGGGAAAGGTGCAATAGCCTTTTAGCGTGAGCGCCGAACCGATCAACCTGGATTCCTGGCGGGAGCTGCCCGCCGCGCAGCAGCCCGAGTGGCCCGACCACTCGGCGCTGGAGCGCACCGTCGCCGAGCTGCAGGGTCTGCCACCGCTGGTGTTCGCCGGCGAGTGCGACGAGCTCAAGGACCGGCTCGCCGCCGTGGTGCGCGGCGAGGCGTTCGTGCTGCAGGGCGGCGACTGCGCCGAGACCTTCGCCGGCGCGACGGCCGACAACGTGCGCAACAAGCTCAAGACGCTGCTGCAGATGGCCATCGTGCTCACCTATGCCGGCCGTGTCCCCGTCGTCAAGATCGGCCGACTGGCCGGGCAGTTCGCCAAGCCGCGTTCCAGTGGGACCGAGACCCGGGGCGGGGTCGAGCTGCCCGCCTACCGCGGCGACATGGTCAACGGCTTCGACTTCACCCCCGAGTCGCGCACGCCCGACCCCGCGCGGCTGCTGCGCGCCTACCACTCCTCGGCCGTCACGCTCAACCTGGCGCGCGCCTTCACCAAGGGCGGCTACGCCGACCTGCGGCAGGTGCACGCCTGGAACCAGGACTTCGTGGCCGAGTCGCCGGCCGGCCGCCGCTACGAGCAGCTCGCCCGCGAGATCGACCACGCGCTGGCGTTCATGCGGGCCTGCCGCGCCGATCCCGAGGAGTTCCACACCGTCGAGTTCTACTCCTCGCACGAGGCGCTGATCCTCGACTACGACCGCGCGCTCACCCGCGTCGACTCCCGCACCGGCCTGCCCTACGACGTGTCGGCCCACATGGTGTGGATCGGCGAGCGCACCCGTCAGCTCGACGGCGCCCACGTCGAGTTCTTCAGCCGCATCCGCAACCCCATCGGCGTCAAGCTCGGGCCCACCACCTCGCCCGAGGACGCCCTCGCGCTCATCGACAAGCTCAACCCCGCCAACGAGCCCGGCCGGCTGACCTTCATCACCCGCATGGGGGCCTCCAAGGTGCGCGACGCGCTGCCCACGCTGGTGGAGAAGATCCACGCGAGCGGCGCCCAGGTCGCGTGGATCTGCGACCCGATGCACGGCAACACCTTCGAGGCGCCGAGCGGCCACAAGACCCGCAGGCTCGGCGATGTGCTGGACGAGGTCACCGGCTTCTTCGAGGTGCACCACGCCCTCGGCACCCACCCAGGCGGGATCCACATCGAGTTCACCGGCGACGACGTCACCGAGTGCGTCGGCGGCGGCCACCCGATCGTCGAGGAGGACCTGGCGCTGCGCTACGAGACGGCCTGCGACCCGCGCCTCAACCGCAGCCAGTCGCTCGACCTGGCCTTCCAGCTCGCCGAGCTCTACCGCTCCAGCTGAGCCCGGCGGGCCCGCACGACAACGGCCGGGGCCGCCGTGAGCCGAGCCGGGCGGGCCCCCGCACGACGAGAGCCGGCCCCGCCGCCCGTGGAAAAGGGCGGCGGGGCCGGCTCCGGCGTTCGCGTGGCTCCCGTACTCGGGGGCGGCGGCCTCGCTCAGGGGCGGCGGCCGTCGTCGGGGCCCTCGGCGACCCCGGAGTCGATGTCGGAGGCGATCTCCTTGCGGATGGCCTCCATGTCCAGGGCGCGCACCTGCCTGATCAGGTCCTCGAGCGCGGGCTCGGGCAGCGCCCCCGGCTGGGCGAACACGACGATGCCGTCCCTGATCGCCATGACCGTGGGGATGGAGGTGATCTCGAAGCCTTCCGCCAGGCCTCGCTCGGCCTCGGTGTCGATCTTGCCGAAGGTGATGTCCTCGTGCTTCTGCGAAGCCTTCTCGAAGATGGGCCCGAAAGTGCGGCAGGGCCCGCACCACGCCGCCCAGAAGTCGAGCAGGACGATGCCCTCGTCGGCGATGTCGTTGAAGTTCTTCTCGGTCACCGCGATGGTCGCCACAGTGTTTCCTCGTCTCGTGTCTCGTCGATTGCGATCGGCATAACCATCTACCCTTTCCCGGAATTCCGCACCAGACCGCGTCTGGGGGGGCGCCCCGCGTCCCGGTGGAAACGAGCCGGCCACCCCTGGGGGACCCAGGGGTGGCCGGAGGGAGCGGCGCGGCTTCGGCGCCGCGGGGCGCCGGGCGGCGGCGGTTCGTCGCCGCCGCGGGGACCGGTGGGACGGGGGCCACCGCGGTTCGCCGGGCGTCGGCTAGGAGCAGTCCTTCGCCAGCTTCTGGGTGGCCTCGGTGGCCCGGGTGCCGAGCTTGGTCAGCTCGGTCGCCGCCGCGGCCGGGTTCGACGCGTCGATCTTGATGGCGCCCCAGGAGAGGGACAGCTCCGTCAGGGTGTCCTTCAGGTGGCCGTCGGCCTTGCCCGACAGGCCCTTCAGCTTGGCCGCCAGGCCGGCGTTCGCGGTGTTGAAGGCGTCCAGGTTTCCGGCGCCGGCCGCGGCCTGGGTGCTGTAGTCCTGGAACGCCTTCACGGCGTCCTCGCAGACCGCCTTGGTGCTGCCGCCGCCGCATCCCGTCGTCAGCGAGAGGAGTACCGCCGCCGCGCAGACGGCGAGGGCGTGGCGGGAGAGGGTGAGGGACATCGTGCGCCTTTCCTAGTGATCTTTACGATCGAGAAGCTAGTGGCGGCGCCTTACAGGCCGCTTTCATCCCGCCTGCACGCGGGTCCGGCCGTTCCCGGGGCCCGCGCCCCGCGCGTCGCCCGATCACGCGTCGGGGCGCATGCCGTCTGGGGGTGCGATGGTCCATCGGCGGCCCGCCGCGGTTCCCCGCGGGGCTCGCAGGCCCCGCGGGGAACCGGGTCAGGTCGCAGGTTCGGCGCTCCAGGCCGCGTGCGTCCTACAGCTTGAGCCCGAACAGCAGCGGGTCGTGGTCGGAGGAGCGGAAGGCTCCCGGCGAGTACAGGGCCGGCGGGTTGAACTCGGTGTTGTAGTCCATGAACCTGCCCTCGTCGGCGTTGATGTGCCAGATGGTGGCGCCGGTCACCTGCTTGAGCAGCTGCCTGCCGACCAGCACGTGGTCCAGCTCGCCCGACAGGCTGTCGAAGACGTAGCTGTAGCGGTCCTTCTTGTCGAGGAACTTCTTGCTGACGCTCACCAGCTTGCCCGCCTCCAGGGTGTGGATCGGGTCCTCCTCGCCGTAGGCGTTGAGGTCGCCGAGCACGACCGGGTTGCCGAGGCGCAGGGTGTCGATCAGGCCGAGGACGGCCTTGGCTTGGCGGACGCGCTCGTCGTTGAAGCAGCTCTGCCCGTCGCCCTGGTCGAGGTCGGCCCCGGTGGCGCCGTCGCAGCCCTTGGACTTGAAGTGGTTGACGATCATCGTGAAGGAGGATCCGCCGCCCTTGACGCGCTGAAACTCCTGGATGAGCGGCGGCCGGCGGAAGACCGGGTCGCCCGAGGAACGGGGGGCGCCGACCGGCTTGACCACCGCCGGCTTGTAGATGAGGGCGACCTGGATGGCGTCGGTCCCGGGGACCGGCGAGGTGACGCCCTTGTAGGTGCCCGCGCCGACGGCGGCGTTGAGCGCGTCGACCAGGGTGTTCAGCGCGGTGGCGCCGTTGTTCTCGACCTCCATGAGCCCGGCGACGTCGGGGTCGAGGCCCTTGAGCGTGGAGACCAGCTTGGCGAGCTGCCGGTCGCGCTCCTCGGCCGTGGTGGCGCCGCGCGATCCGAGCGTGGTGAACCAGTTGAGGGTGTTGAGGCTCGCGACCCGGACGTTGCCGCCCACCTTGCGGGGCGCGGCCGGGCGCGGGTTGTCGGGGGTGAAGACGACCGGCTGGGACGGCTCCACGCGGTAGAGGCCGAAGCCGTAGGTCAGCACGCCGGTGAGGCCGGTGGTGGCGTCGCCGACGCGCACGGTGTTGCCGCCGTTGGTGTGGTAGGGCAGCTCGGGCGGGTTCTGGAGGTTGGAGGCGTCGTCGAGCAGGATCCGACGCCGGGCGTCCAGCGCCGGGTCGACCTTCTCGCGGTCGGTCGGCTGGAAGAGCCGACCATGGGAGGACAGGGTGATCTCGCCGTAGCGGCCGAGGTTGTAGACCTCCGAGACGGTGAGCGCCTGCGGGAAGGTGACCAGCACGCCCTCCAGCGGCTCCAGGCTCGCGCCCTCGGCGACCGGCAGCTTGACCTTCGCGGCCTTGACCTTGCCGGTGCCGCACACCTCGACGGAGGTGACCGGGGACAGCTCGGTCAGGCCGTTGTACTCGGTGACGGTGCCGCTGACCAGCACGCGGTCGCCGACGGCGGCGGGCTTGGCGGTGAAGACGAACACCGCGTCGGAGGTGGCCGGGTCGGCGTCGGGGGTCGGGTCCTGCAGGTAGAAGCCGCCGAGGGATCCGGTGCCCTGGTAGTCGGCGGTGACGACGCCCTCGACGCGCACGGTCTGCCCGGCCAGCGGGCTGGTCGCGCCGCCGCCCTGGACCTGCGCGATCTGGTGGTCCGCCGGGAGCGTGCAGGGCTCGGCGGTGCGGGTCGGCGTGGGGCTCGCCGTCGGCGTCTCGGTGGGGGTCGGAGTGGGGGTGGGGGTCGGGGTGTCGGTCGGCGTCACCGTGGGCGTCGGGGTCACCGTCGGCGTCGGCGTGGGGTCGCCCGGCGTCGTGCCGCAGGGGGCGGCGGGGGTCGCCGAGTTGCGCGGCGCCGGGGCGCCGGCGGTGAAAGTCGGCGGCGTTGGCGTCGGTGTCGGCGCAGCCGTGCTCGCCGCGGATCGCCGCGGTGGAGTTGGTCAGCGCCGGGGCCGCCGCTCCCTCGGAGAAGTTGGCGGTGCCGTATCCCACCAGGTCGCCCAGCAGGGCGAGCTGGTCGGCCGTGCAGGGCGCCGAGCCGCCGTTGCAGGCGAGGCCCTCGGCGGAGCGGACCAGCGCGACCTTGCCCGCCGTGCCGCTCAGCGCGAGGCCGCCGGTGGTGTCGGGGGACGGCAGCGGGGCACTGGGAGTCGCGCCCGCGGCGAGCTGGACCAGGTGGTAGCGCCCGGGCGCGAGGGTGCCGGACAGGTCGAGCTTGTTGGCGGCGAAGGTCCCGGTGCCGGTGGCGCTGGCGTACTGCAGGGACCATCCCTCGAGGGTGACGGCGGAGTCGCCGCGGTTGAACAGCTCCACGAAGTCGTTGGTGAACGGGGCACCGGTGTTGCCACCGCCGCCGTACACCTGGCTGATCACGACGGTCCCCGGCTCGGCCGAGGCCGGGGACGAAGAGAGGGCGGCGACACCGGCGACGATCATTCCGGCGGCCGTGAGGGCGGCGAGCGCCCGGGATAGAGCACGCATGACCGGGAGCGTAGGCCCGGGACAGCCCGCTATCTCGTACTAGAACTAGATAGAAGGTGAAATAACCGAAGCTTGACAGTTGATGTCTAGGGGGCGCCCGCAGGCTTGTCGTGCTTGGACCTAGCGGGCCGGGCGCACCCGACGCCATGGATACACTCTGTCAGCTTCCCGTCACGATTTAGCGACCTGTTACCCGATATTGGGTATGACTTTGACATGACGCCCCCACTGAAGACGCTCTCCCTCGACGTCGGCTGGCAGACCTGCGACGCGTCGGCCGCCTGTGTGGGAATCACGTGCCGGCCCTACGACCGCTGTCTGGCCCATCTGACCCCCGCCGAGCTGGAGGAGGTCCTGGCCCGCCTCGCGCCCGGCCGCGGGGTCGACCTGCGCGGCACCACCCTCGCGGAGGAGCTGCTGGACCGCGTGCTGTCCGCCACGGGGCGCCATCTCGGCAGGGCCAGGTTCGACCGCGCCCAGTTCACCGGGCCGGCCCGGTTCGGCGAGGTCGTCTTCGCGGGGGACGCGAGCTTCGACCATGCCCGCTTCGACCGTCTGGCCTCCTTCTTCGGCACCCGCTTCACCCGCAACGCCTCCTTCCGCGAGGTGCGCTTCTCCCGCGAGTTCTCCATGCACGGCGCCCGCCTGCGCGGGCACGGCGCCTTCGACCGCGTGCGCATCGGCAGCGACGCGCTGTTCGGCGACGCCCGGTTCGGCAGGGACGCCTCCTTCCGCGGCGCCGAGTTCCACGGGTTCGCCGCCTTCGACGGCGCGGTCTTCGACAACGACGCCCTGTTCCGCGGGTCCCGCTTCCGCCGGGCGGTGTCCTTCCGCAAGGCGGCCTTCGGCGGCACGGCCGGGTTCGAGGGGGCCGGGTTCCACGGCGGCGCCTATCTCACCGGTCTGCGCGCGGGCCGCCGGCTCGTGCTCTCCGGCGTCCACGCCTCGGCGCCGGTGGAGCTGGAGGCCGCGGGATGCCCGGTCGACCTGCGCGGGGCCCGGCTCTCCTCCCGGCTCACCGCGCGCCTGTCGGACGTCGACCTGGAGCTGCGCGAGGCCGTGCTCGGCGGGCCGGCGACCGTGACCGGCGCGGCCGGCGGGCTTCGGGTGCTGTCGCTGGACCGGCTGGACGCCGTGGCGCTGACGCTGCGCGGGGCCGACCTGAGCGGCTGCCGGCTGGCCCAGGTCCGGCATCCGGAGGCGCTGCGGCTGTCGGCGTGCGTCTTCGCCGGCACTCCGCGAGGCGTGCGGGTCGCCCTGAACTGGCCGCCGGTGCTGTGGTGGAGCGAGCGCCGGGTACTCGCCGACGAGCGGGCCTGGCGCGGGTGGTCCACGCGGCCCGAGCAGCCGCTCGACCCGGGCCGGCTGGCCGGCCTGTACGAGCGGCTGCGGCGCGCGGTGGACGACAAGAAGATCGCGGCCGACTTCGCGTTCGGCGCGATGGAGATGCGCCGCCTGGCGACCCGGCGGCGCGGGGTGCGGCTGGCCCTCGCGGCCTACTGGCTGGCCTGCGGGTACGGCCTGCGCATGGGACGGGCGCTCGGCTGGCTGGTGGTGGCGACGGCCGTCGCCGCCGGGGCGCTGGTCTGGACGGCCGGCGCCCATCCCGCCCGGCGCCCGGTCGGCCACCGCTCCCCCGCCCCCGTCGCGCACGCCACCGCGACCGGCGTCGGCTGACCCGCGGGCCGGCAGGGGTCTGAGCGGCAGAGATGCTCGCCCGCATATCGGGGGAACCGGCCCGACCTCCAGGGATGTGTCAGGGATTACCCGGATTACCCCCCTGCCCGCCCTGAGGAGACAATGAGGGCCGGCGCCCACGCAGGGCGGAGACCTGGGGAGAGCATGGCGAGCGCGAGTGTCATCGACGACTACGTGAGCACACTCGGCCGCATGCTGCGGGGCTCCACGCGCGTCAGGCGCGATCTGCTCACCGAGGCGCGCGACGGCCTCACCGACTCCGCCGAGGCGTATCTGGCCGAGGGGTTCGACCGGGTGGAGGCCGAGCGCATGGCCGTCGCCGAGTTCGGCCCGGTCGACGAGATCGCCCCCGGTTACCAGGAGGAGATCGCCGCCCACCAGGGCCGCAGGACCGCCGCGGTGCTGTTCGTGACCGTGCCGCTCATGACGCTGATGTGGAGCGGCATCTGGAAGATCTTCCCCGAGAACCCCTCGACCGTCACCGAGGTCAGGGCGGCGTGGTTCTCACCGCTCGCGCGCTTCCTCGACTTGTTCCAGTTGGGCATGGGCGTCCTCGGCGCGCTGGCGCTGCTCGCCTTCGGCGGTCCGCTGCGCGCCGTGCTGCGTCCGGGCGTGCTCACGCGCGCCCTGGGCATCCTGCTGTGGATCCACGTGCCGGCCATCTGCCTGATGGGGCTCGCCCTGGCGGCGGGCGCCGGCCGGGCGCTGAGCGGCTTCGAAGCCTACCCGCCGGGCGTGGCCGCGAGCCTGGTGAGCTACCTGGTGTCGGGCTCGCTGCTGTGGAGCGCCACCCGCTGCGTGATCGTTTCGCGCCCGCTGCCGGTCGCGTCCGCCGCGACGGTCTCCCAGCGGCGGGGCGCGCTGAACTGAGCGGCGCCGCCCCGGCCGGCGCGTGCCGGGGCGCCCGTTCCCGGAGGCGGCGCGCAGGGCGTCTGCGCCTGAGGCGGGGCGCTGAGCTCCTGGGGCGCGTTCACTCCTGGGGCCGGGGCGTGGACTTCTGGGGCCGGGGGGACAGGACGCTGCCGATGGCGTCGGTGAACTGCCGCCACGACGACCGCTCACCGGCCAGCGCGGCGTACCCGCTGGAGGTCAGCCGGTAGGTGCGGCGCCGGCGGCCGGCCACCGTCGCCCACTCGCTCGTCAGGTGGCCCACCCGCTCCAGCCGGCGCAGGGCGGGATAGACGGTGCCGGTCGGGACGTTGAGCGCGCCTCCGCTGCGCTCCTGCAACGCCTCGATGATCGCGTAACCGTGCAGCGGCCCGCCCTCCAGGACGGAGAGCAGCAAAGCGTCCATGTGACCGCGGAGCGCGTCGGGATTCACCGCTCAAGCCTACTCAGGTGCGTCATGACGTCATTCTATAGGTAGGCTCTCTACATGTAGGCAGGCACAATGTAGAGAAGGAGGAGCCATGGACGTGACCGACCTGGCGCGGCTCCAGTTCGCGGTGACGGGGGCCCTGCACTTCCTGTTCGTCGTGCTGACGCTGGGCCTGGCCCCGCTCGTCGCGATCATGCAGACCCGCCACGTCATCAGCGGCAGACCGGTGTTCGAGCGCATGACGCGCTTCTGGGGCCAGATCTATCTGATCAACTACGCGCTCGGCGTCTTCACCGGCCTGGTGATGGAGTTCCAGTTCGGGCTGAGCTGGAGCGGGCTGACCCACTACGCCGGGGACGTGTTCGGCGCGCCCCTGGCGATCGAGACGCTGGTGGCGTTCTTCCTGGAGTCCACCTTCCTCGGCCTGTGGATCTTCGGCTGGAACCGCCTGCCCAAGAAGCTGCACCTGGCCTGCATCTGGCTGGTCGTGCTCACCGCCTACGCCAGCGCCTTCTGGATCATGGTGGCGAACTCCTTCCTGCAGCACCCGGCCGGCAGCGTCCAGCGCGGCGACCACCTGGTGCTGACCGACTTCGGCGCGCTGCTCACGAACCCGAGCCTGGTGATGGCCTTCCCGCACGTCATCGGCGCCGGTTTGTTCGCCGGCAGCTCCGTGATCATCGGCGCCAGCGCCTACCAGCTCTTCCGCCGCACCCCCGAGCAGGAGTTCTTCCGCCGGTCGCTGCGCACGGGCGTGGTGTGGGCGCTCGTCGGCACCAACATCGCCGTCGGCTTCGGGTACGCGCAGTTCGGCTTCGTCCGCGACATCCAGCCCGACAAGTTCAAGGGCGTGATCCCCGGTTCGGCGCTCGGCACCATGATCCTCATCGGGCAGCTTGTGCACCTGGTCGCGCTGTTCGTCCTGCCGCCGCTGCTGTTCCGCGACCTGCTCGCCCGCGCCCGGTGGCTGCATCCGGTGCTCATGCTGATGACGCCGCTGCCGTTCGTCGCCGCGATCCTCGGCTGGCTCGTCCGTGAGGTCGGCCGCCAGCCGTGGCTGGTGTACGGCAGGCTCACGGTGGCCGACGCCATGTCGCCCGGCCTGACCAGGCCGATGGTCACCCTCTCCTTCGCCGCCTTCGCGGGCGTGCTGGCGCTGCTGGCTCTGGCCGACTACCTGCTGATCGCCCGGGTCGTCCGGCGCGGCCCCGACAAGGCCGACCTCGGCGTCGCCGAGCCCGCCGACCCCTCCCCCACCCCCTCGCTCGTCCTGTGACCCCCGGCGGCAAGGCCGCCCCCGAATGAGGAGCTCCCCCCATGGAGATCATCTGGTCGGCGATCCTCGCCGTGCTGCTGGTCGGCTACTTCGCCCTCGAAGGCTTCGACATCGGCGTCGGCATGCTGCTCCCGGTGCTCAGCCGGGCCCGCGAACGGGCCGGCGAGCCGGGCACGCGCGCGCGGCACCGCGACCGCCTGGTGGCCGCGATGGCCCCGTTCGTCCTGGCCAACGAGATCTGGCTGATCGCGGCGGCCGGCACGCTGTTCGGCGCGTTCCCCTCCCTGGAAGGGACGGTGGTCCACGGCCTGTACCCGGTCGTGGTGACCCTGCTGGTGTCCTGGATCCTGCGCGACGCGGGCCTGTGGTTCCGGCGCAGGCTGGACGGCGCCGCCTGGCGCGGCTTCTGGGACGCCGTGCTGTGCGCCGGCTCGTGGGGCCTGGCCCTGAGCTGGGGCGTCGCGCTGGCGTCGGTGGCGCGCGGGCTGCCGGACGGGCCGTTCGACCTGGCCGGCCTGCTCGGCGGCGCCGTGGTGGCCGCCGTCTTCGCCTTCCACGGCCGGGCCTTCACCGAGTGGCGCCTGTCGGGCCCGGCCGAGGCCCGCCGCACCGGCCGGCGGCTGCGCCTGTCGGCCGCCGTCGCCGCCCTGCCGGTGGCCGTGCCGCTCGCGGCGCTGTCCCCGGTGCTGCTGGAGCACGCCGCCTCCCCCGCGACGCTGAATGTGCTCAATCTCATCGTCCTGCCCGTCGTCCCCATCATGGTCGCGGCGCAAGTATGGGTATGGCGCACCTTCGGCCCGGCCAGGCCGGCGGGAGCCGCCGCGGCCGTCCCTTCCTTCTTCTAAAGGACTTCGAGGAGCCGATGCACAAGGATCTGCTGCGCCTGGCGCGCACCGAGCCGGCGGTCCGCCTGCACCTGATGGTGTGCCTGGCGGCGGCCGTCCTTGCCGGCTCGCTCGTCCTGGCGCAGGTTGAGCTGCTGTCGGGTGTGCTCTCAGGCGCGTTCACCACGGCGGCCCTGCTCCCGCTGGCGGCCGTGGTCGTGGTGCGCGCGCTGCTGGGCGGCCTGCAGGGCGTCACGGCGGGGCGCACCGCGACCGCACTGAAGTCGGTGCTGCGGCGCGAGCTGCTGGCGCGGCTGCGCGACCTCGGGCCGGGCGGGCTCAGCGCCCACCGGTCCGGCGAGCTGGTCACCCTGGCCGGACGAGGTCTGGACGCGCTGGACCCCTACGTCACCGGCTACCTGCCCGCCGTCGCCGTCGCCGGGGTCGTGCCGGTCGCCGTGCTGGTGCGGCTCTTCGCGGCCGACCTCGGCACCGCCGTCATCGTCCTGCTCACGCTGCCGCTGATCCCGGTCTTCGGGGCGCTGGTCGGGTGGCAGACCAAGGCGGTCACCGAGCGGCAGTGGCGGGCGCTGTCGCGCCTCGGCGGCCACTTCCTCGACGTGGTGCGCGGCCTGCCGACGCTGCGCGCGTTCGGGCGCGCCCAGTACCAGGCCACGGTCGTCCGGCAGGTCGCCGACGCCCACCGTTCGGCCACCATGCGCACCCTCCGGGTGGCCTTCCTGTCCTCCCTGGTGCTGGAGCTGGTCGCCTCGCTGTCCCTCGCGCTCGTCGCCGTCCCGGTCGGCCTGCGGCTGCTGTCGGGGTCGCTGGACCTGCGCACCGCCCTGCTGGTGCTGCTGCTCGCTCCCGAGGCCTACATCCCGCTTCGCATGATGGGCACCAGGTTCCACGCCGCCATGGAGGGGGTCGCCGCGGCCGACGACGCCTTCGCCGTCCTGGAGCGGACCACCTCCGGCACCCTCGGCACGCCCGAACCCGCCCCGGCCGCCGCAATGGCGGCCGGTGTGCCGGAGATCAGGCTGGAGAACGTCACCGTCCGCTATCCGGGGCGTGAGGACGCCGTGCTCGACGGCGTGTCGCTGACCCTCGCCCCCGGCGAGCGCGTGGCGCTGGTCGGCGAGAACGGCGCCGGCAAGAGCACCCTGCTCCACCTGCTGCTCGGCTTCGTCACCCCCTCCGAGGGCCGCGTGCTGGTCGACGGGGTGGACCTTTCGGCCGTGGACGCCGGCCGGTGGCGCCGCCGCCTGGCGTTCGTGCCGCAGCGCCCCCACCTGTTCGCCGCCTCCGTCGCCGACAACATCCGGCTCGGCTCCGACGCCTCCGACCAGCAGGTCCGCGCCGCGGCGTCGGCCGCGCGGGCGGCGGAGTTCGCGCAGGCGCTCCCCGAGGGGTACGCCACCGTCGTCGGCGAGCGCGGAGCCGACCTGTCGGCGGGCCAACGGCAGCGCGTGGCGCTGGCGCGCGCGTTCTGCCGCCCGGACGCCCAGGTGCTGCTGCTGGACGAGCCGACCGCGCGCCTGGACGGCAGGAGCGAGGCCGCCATCGTGGCGGCCACCCGGACGCTGGCCGAGGGCCGCACCGCGGTCATCGTCGCCCACCGGCCCGCGATGATCGAACTGGCCGACCGCGTCGTCCGCGTGGCCGACGGCAAGATCGTCTCTGACCGCCTGGCGGTCACGGGGCGGGCAGCGGTCGTAGGGTCGGCAGTGCCGGGGCCGGACGGCGAGGGCGGAACGACGCTGGGAGGCGGACGATGACCAGCGCCACGCCGGCCGGGCCGGCCGCCGGTCAGAACGCGCCGGCCCCCAGGCGGCACCTCCTGTCCGGGATGGGCGGGCGCACGCTGACCGCCGTCGCCGCGGGCGCCGCCGCCGAGCTGGCGTCGCTGGCGCTCATCGGCTGCGCGGCCTGGCTGATCACCCGGGCCGCCGAGCGGCCGTCCCTGGCCGCCCTCAGCGTGGCGATCGTCGGGGTGCGGGCCTTTGCGACCAGCCGGGGCGTGTTCCGGTACGCCGAGCGCCTGGCCGGGCACGACGTTGCGCTGCGCGCGCAGGCCACGACCCGGGAGCGGCTGTACCGGGCGCTCATCCCGGCCCGCCCGCCCGGCCACCGGGGCGCCGACCTGCTGAGCCGCATGGTCGACGACACCGACGCCGTCCAGGACCTGCTGGTCCGCTGCCTGCTGCCGGCCCTCGCCGCCCTGGTGACGGCCCTCGCCGCGGTGACGCTGGGGGCCTTCCTGCTGCCCGCCGCCGCGCTGGTCCTGCTCGCGGGCCTGCTGCTCGCCGGTGTGCTGCTGCCCGCCGGGACGGCCGCCGCCGCCCGCCGGTGGTCGGCGCGCCTGGCGCCCGCCCGGGCCGACCTGGCGGCCCGGGTCGCCGACCTGGTGCACGGCGCCGCCGACCTGGCCGCCTACGGGGCCGGGGATCGGGCGCTGGCGTCCGCCGCCGAGGCCGACGAGCGGCTCGCGGCGCTGGAGCGGCGGCAGAGCCGGGCGAACGCCGCGGCCCTGATGGCCGGCACCCTCGTCCAGGGCCTCACGGTGGCCGCCGTCGTGCTGACCGCCCACCGGGCCCAGCTTGGGACGGTGGCGACGGCCGTGCTGGCGCTGACGGCCCTGGTGTCGTTCGAGCCGGTCCTGCCGCTGGCCGCGGCGGGCGAGCGGTTCGCCGGGGTGAGCGCGGCGTTGCGCCGGCTGCGGGAGGTCCGGGCCGTCCCGGCCGCCGTGCCCGAGCCGGCCGCGCCCGCCCCCGCGCCGCGAGGCCCGCTGACCGTCGAGGTGGCGGGCCTGGTGGTCCGCCACGCGCCCGGCCGCCCCGCCGCGCTGGACGGCGTCGGCCTCACGCTGACCCCCGGCAAGCGGGTGGCCGTGGTGGGGCCGAGCGGGGCGGGCAAGAGCACGCTGCTGTCCGCGCTCATGCGCACGACCGGTTTCGAGTCGGGGAGCATCCGCCTCAACGGCGCCGACGTCCGCGCGTTCTCCACCGACGACGTCCGCTCCCTGATCACCGGGCTGACGCAGGACCCCTACGTCTTCCGTGCGACGCTGCGCGACAACCTGCGGCTGGCCGGTCCGGACGCCGGTGACGACGAGCTGGCCGAGGCGGTGCGCCGGGCGCGGCTGGACGCCTGGGTCGAGCGCACCGGCTGGGAGGTGACGCTGGGCGAGGACGGGCGCACGGTCTCCGGCGGCCAGCTCCAGCGGCTCGCCCTGGCGCGCGCGCTGCTGCACGACCCGGAGGTCCTGCTGCTCGACGAGCCCGCCGAGTCGCTGGACGGCGCCACCGCCGACGCCCTCATGGCCGACCTGCTCGACGCCACCCACGGCCGCACGACGCTGCTGGTCACCCACCGCCTGCACGGCCTGGAGGGCGTGGACGAGATCATCGTCCTGGAGTCCGGCCGCGTGACCCAGCGCGGCCGCCACGAGGACTTGATCTCCACCCCCGGCTACTACCACGACCTCTGGCACTCCGAGGCCCTCACCACCTCCTGACCGTCCGGGCGCACGACCCCGAACGCATCACCGTGCCATACCGACAAGTCCGAAACAGTATTCAGCGTCATGGCGAACATCATGATGGCCGCCATGGGATTCTCTTTTCCAGCAGGTCATGACATGCATCGATACGGCATGTCCGATGACAAATCAAGTCTTGTTATACATTGCACAGAAGATAAAGATCGGGCTGCGAACTAGCATATGACGGGGCGTCGTTCTGAGACCCGCCAAGACACCATGAAAGGATGACTCTTGCACACTGGGCAATGACGCGACGGGATTCGGTTCCAACTGGAACGTCTGGACGTGCCCCACCTGCTGAACCTCTCCCCTACCACCGCCTGTGAGGTGCCGGTCAAGGCCGGGCGCCACCGGCCCTGACCGCCGGGCGATGTCACTGACATCCTCCCGGGCGATCGACTGATGTGATGAAATGCGTTCATGCGGGCCAGATTGAAGCGCATTGGCGACCTAACGCTGGCGGTGGTGCTCGTGGTGCTGCCGGGCGCTGGATGCGCCGACTCCAGAGGGGAAAAACTTCGGCTTCAGGGCGATGATCCCCTCATCATCGTCCGCGCGTCGAGTTTTCACCAGCTGGCGTTGATCTCGGGCACGCTGACATACGACGCGGCGAGCAAATGCCTCCAGTTCCGGCACAACCCGGCGGCGCCTCCGGCCACCCCCGTATGGCCGGAGGGGACGACGCCCGTGTTGGAAAGCGGCAGGCGAGGCATTGACGTCCCTGGACTGGGCGGCATCCATGACGGGGACGGGGTCACCGGAGCCGGGGGGTTCGTCACTTGGGGCAAGGCCCCGCCGTCCGCACTCGGCATCCCCGGCGCCGCCAGATGCCTGGCGGGTAACCCCGAAGGCACCGTGGTCATCTTCGGGAACATCACGGGTGTCGACCGCCGAGGGTAGCGACATACGCTGAAGAACACCGGCTCCTGCGATCAGGTCTTAACGGCCGTCCTCGACGCCGCCATCACCGAGGCCACGCGGCCGGCCCATGAGACGCCGGTCCGCCTCTCACTCTCCCCCTGCCTAGGGTTCGCAGGCCGGGCGTCGCCCTTTGATCACTTCTCCAGGACGCCCTTCCCCGGGGCCGGGCGCCGCCTCGCGGTCGCGTCGCGAGGACCTTCCTCGGGGGTCGGCTCAGGCCAAACCAGACGTTCACGCCTCGCGAGCAAGTTCGCCAGACAGGATGGTTTACACCGCAAACCTGTTTGGTTTATAGTTCAAACCAGTTTGCGGTGCGGTGTGAGGAGAGGGTCATGCGGGCAGGTGAGACCGAGGACGCCGAGGGTGAGCGGGCGCTCAGTCCGGAGGAGATGCTGGGCATCATCGAGGACCAGCGGGCCGCGGCGGCCCGGCATTTCGCCGGTCCGCTGCCCGCCTTCTACATCATGTGGGGGCTGGTCTGGCTGATCGGCTACGGCGCCCTGTTCGTGCGTTACGGGGTGTCGGGGCGGCCGCAGGGGCCGCTCTCGCTGGGCATGGCGCTGACCATCCTGTTCGGCACGATGATCCTGGCCCTGGTCATCACCGGGTACGCCGGGTGGCGGCAGGGCAGCCAGGTGCGCGGCGCCTCGCAGGCGCGGGGCGCCATGTACGGCCTGAGCTGGTTCTTCGGCTACATGCTCGTCGGGGCGCTGTGCGGCCACTTCGGCGCGCTCCTGCCCGAGGCCGAGCGCACCCTGCTCTGGTGCTGCGTCTCGATGCTGGTCGTCGGCCTGCTGTTCATGGCCGGAGGGGCCGTGTGGGGAGTGCGCCAGATGTTCGCCGTGGGCGTCTGGGTCACCGTGGTGAACGTCGCCGGCGTGATCGCCGGCCCCGGGCTGCACGCGCTGTTCTCCGCCGTGGGCGTGGGCGGCGTCTTCATCGCCATGGGCGTGGGCATCCACCTGCGCACCCGCCTGCGGCCGGGCAGGGCATGAGCCCGTCCGCGGGGCTCCCCGAGCTCGACCCCGTCATCCACGCCCAGGCGCGCCTGCGCGTCGTCACCGCGCTGTCCACCCTGGCCGAGGGAGACCAGATCAGCTTCCCCGGCCTGAAGGACATCCTCGGCATGACCGCCGGCAACCTGTCGGTCCACCTCAGCAAGCTCGAAAGCGCCGGATACGTCGAGATCGGCAAGACCCACCGGGGGCGCACCCCGGTGACGTACGTCGCGCTCACCCGGCGGGGGCGGCTGGCCTTCGACGACTACACCGCCGCCATCCGGGCGCTGCTCGACATGGCCGGCGCCCAGCCCGCCCCGGCGCGCGCGCCGGAGATCGGCGCGGCCGGCGGCGAGACGGCGCCTTCGGCGCCATCCGGTACAGACCAGAAAGAGACGGGGCAGGAACCATGACCGAGACGCTCGCTCGCCTCGAGGAGGTCACCCGCCGGTACGGCGAGGTGACCGCGCTCGACACCACATCGCTGGAGATCCGGGAGGGGGAGCTCATCGGCCTGCTCGGCCCGAACGGAGCCGGCAAGTCGACCCTGGTCAACCTGCTGGCCGGGCTGCGGCGGCCGTCCTCGGGCTCGGTCAGCCTGTTCGGCGGCGCGCCCGGCGACCCGGCCCGCCGCCGCCTGCTCGGCATGACCCCGCAGGAGACCGGGCTCCCGCCCACCCTGCGCGTGCGCGAGTGCGTGGACTTCGTCGCGGCCCACTTCCCCTCGCGGGCCGACCGCGACGAGCTTCTCGAGCGCTTCGGACTCACCGGCATGCGCGACCGGCAGATCGGGGGCCTGTCGGGCGGGCAGAAGAGGCGGATCGCGGTCGCCCTGGCGTTCGCCGGGCGGCCGCGGCTCGTCCTGCTCGACGAGCCCACCACGGGGCTGGACGTCGAGGCCCGCCGCGCGCTGTGGGACGCCGTGCGCGCCTTCCACGCCGATGGAGGCACCGTGCTGCTGACCAGCCACTACCTGGAGGAGATCGAGGCGCTGGCCCAGCGCGTCGTCGTCCTTGGCAAGGGCCGGGTGCTCGCCGACGACAGCCTCGCGGCGGTGCGCGGCATGGTCGGCGTCCGCCGGGTCAGCCTGACCGCCGCCCACCTGCCCGAGCTACCGGGCGTCCTGCGCGCCGAGACCGACGGCGACCGGACGCACCTGGTCACCGCCGACGCCGACCGGCTGGTCCGCGAGCTGGTCGGGTCGGCCGTGCCCTTCTCGGGCCTGGAGATCCGGGCCACCACGCTTGAGGAGGCGTTCCTGGCGATCACCGCCCGGGACGACGCTCCCGCCGCCGCCTGAGCTCCCCGCTGACAGCCCCTGCCCCCCCGAGGGAGAGTCCTGTGTCGCTCGTCGTCACGCACGTGAAGTACCAGTTCCTCGAGACCATCCGCATCCCCATCGCGGTGATCGGCAACACCTTCTTCCCCTCCGCCTCGATGCTGTTCTTCGTGGTCCCCTTCGCCGGCGGCGACCCGGTCGCCGCGACGTTCGCCACCGGCTCGATGATGACGTTCGCGGTCATGGGAACCTGCCTGTTCTCCTACGGCGTGGGCGTCGCCGAGGACCGCGCGCAGCCCTGGGACCCCTACCTGCGCACGCTGCCCGCCGGCGCCGGGCCGAGGTTCGCCGGCCGGCTGCTCAATGGCCTGGCGTTCCTGGCGCTGGCGCTGCTGCCGGTGGTCCTGATCGCCGCGCTGCTCACCGAGGCGACGGTGACGCCCCTCGGCGCGCTGCTGGGCCTCGGCGCGCTGGCCGTCGCCGCCGTCCCGTTCACCATGCTGGGCCTGCTGATCGGTTACGCGCTTCCGTCGAAGGCGGCGATCGCCGTGGCGCAGGTCGTGTTCCTGCCGATGGCGTTCGGCAGCGGGCTGCTCACCGGCCCGGGGCGGGCTCCGGGCTTCATCGAGGCCATCGCCCCTTACCTGCCGGCGCGCGGCGCGGTGGAGCTGGTGTGGGCCGCGACGGGGGACTTCACCCCGCACCCCCTCGCGCTGGTGATGATGGCGGTGTGGACGGTCGTCGCGGGCGGCCTGGCCGCCTGGGCCTACCGCCGCGACGAGGGCCGCAGGTTCTCCTGAGCTCCTACGCCCCCTGCTCCCCCGGTGCTCAAGGCCCTGAGGCCGGCACTCCCCGGGCACCGGAGAGCCTTTGAGGCCCGCGACCTGCTCGGTCGCGGGCCTCAGGGGAAGGCAGACGCGCCGCCGGGCCCGCAGCGTACCCGGTGGCGCGTCCGGTCCTGGAGACGGTCAGCTCGTCACGGTCTTCTCGGTGAGGGTGACGGTGGCCGTGGAGGTGGCGCCGCCCCGCAGGTACGTCACCTCGACCTTGGTGCCGGGCTGGAAGCCGCGCACCGCGCCGACCACCGTCTCGGCCCCGGACACCTGCGTCTGGCCGATCTTGGTGATCACGTCGCCGGCCTTGAGCCCCGCCCGCTCGGCCGGGCTGCCCTCCTGCACCGACCCGACGACGGCGCCGGGGGTGTCGCCGGTGGCGTCGGCCAGGGTGACCCCGAGGTAGGCGTGGCTGACCTTGCCGGTCTTGATCAGCTGGTCGGCGACCTGGCGGGCGGTGTTGATCGGGATGGCGAAGCCCACGCCGATGTTGCCCTCACCGCCGTTGGTCGCGATGGCGCTGTTGACGCCGACCACCTGGCCGGAGGCGTTCACCAGGGCGCCGCCCGAGTTCCCGGGGTTGATCGCGGCGTCGGTCTGGATGGCTCCGCCGATCGTCGTGCCGGAGCTCTGCGGCTGACCGGGTTGCTGCTGCCCGGGTTGCTGCTGGCCGAACCCGCCGTCGCCCCAGCCGGGCGGGAGCTGCGGGCGCTGCTGCTGGGACTCGCCGCCGACGGTCAGCGTGCGGTCCAGCGCGCTGACGATGCCGGCGGTCACCGAGCCCTCCAGGCCCAGCGGGCTGCCGATGGCCAGGACGGCGTCGCCGACCCTCAGCTTGTCGCTGTCGCCGAGAGTGGCCTTGGTCAGCCCGGACACGTCCTTCGCCCGCACCACGGCGAGGTCGGTGGCCGGGTCGGTGCCGACGACGTCGGCCGAGGCGACCTTGCCGTCGCTGAACTTCACCTGGAGCTTGGCGTCCTGCCCGGCTCCGGCGACCACGTGGTTGTTGGTGAGGATCAGGCCGTCCTCGGACAGGACCACCCCTGAGCCCTCGGCCTGGCCGGCGCCGCTGGTCACGGTGATGGAGACCACGGAGGGCTGCACGGCCCGCGCCACGTCGGCGACCGTCGCGGCGGCGGTGTTGGACGCCGGACGGACGATCGGGCTGGAGATCACGGGCTGGGTCCCGGCGGCGGCCGTGGCGACGAAGGCCCCCGCGGCCCCGCCTCCCATCGCCACCGCGGCCAGGGCGAGGCCCGCCACCGCCTTGCGACCGGAGGTCCACCACCCGCCCGCCGGGCCACCGGCCGGCACGGCGCCCGCCGCGAAGGGCGGCAACTGCTGGGTGTCACCGGCCGGCCCGCCCGGCGCGCTCCAATGGTGCCGGAAGCCGCCCGTCTGGGGCGCGGTCCGGCCGAACTGCGTCCAGCCCCGCGCACCCGGCGCCTCCACCGGGGTGGTCTCGCTGGTCGTCTGCTCACGCGGGTCTTCGGTGCTCATCTCTTTCCCCCAAGGTCGTCCGCATGCGCCGCTATTCGGCGGCGGCCGGTTGAGGACCGGTAAATCAATGATGGCGCACCGGCGATAAGAACGTCCTAAGCCCTGACTGAAGGTCTGCTGAACGTCGCCTGGAGGTTGTCACCGGCGGCGGCACGGCGGTCGCCGACCGGCGGAGCGACCTGCGGAAATGGCGCTGACCTGCATTATCGCCGTCCCGACCGCGGCGGAAATGTAAGGCCGGGATAAGGAGAAAGGGACCCGGTGAATTACCGTGGGCGCCGCGCTCCCGACGAGGTCTCCCGCCGCGCCGGCTTTTCCCGCGAGTGCCGGGTGATCATGCGGGTAGGTTTCCCCCGCGACGGTTCGCACACCGTCGTGAAACGCTTTCCGGGGGTATCGATATGGGACATAAACTGATATTGGCCGTGGTGATGTCCGGGCTGCTGACGGTGGCCGCGCCCGCCTTCGCCGGTGACGGGGACGGTGACGGTGACGACGACGCGCTGGACTGGCTGTGGCAACAGCAGGTCGAGCACCCGTCCCAGTTCGTCACCGCTCCGGACGTCACGGGGCAGCCGCACACGATCGGGTTCGCGGACATCGACGGGCACGCCGTCACCGAGGGCGACATCATCATCGGCACGCCCGCCGACGCCTCCGCCGGGAAGATCCAGTTGCCGGGCGTCTTCCCCGGCACCGGCGGCCTCACCCCGCCGGCACCGAGCCAGCCGGGGACGGGAGACCGGCCGGCGCGTGTCGCCGCCTGCCCCGAGTCATCGGCGGGCGCGGGCACCACCCAGGCGGGCGCGCTGTGGCCCGACCGGAGGGTGCCCTACGTGCTGTCCCCCGCGCTGACGCCCGGGGCGCGCGAGGCGGTCGTCCACGCGATGAAGGATTTCCACGACAACACCTGCGTGCGTTTCGTCCCGCGCACCGACGAGGCGGGATATCTGAACGTCATCTCCGGCAAGGGCTGCTATTCGTACGTGGGACGCATCGGCGGGCAGCCGCAGGACGTCTCGATCGGCGCGGGGTGCGAGCGCAAGGGCGTCGCCATCCACGAGTTGCTGCACGCCATCGGCTTCTACCACGAACATTCGCGCTCCGACCGGGACTCCGCGGTGACCGTCCATCTGGAGAACGTGATGAAAGGGTACGAGCCCCAGTTCCAGAAGCTGGCGCCCGAACAGAACCGGCTGTTCGGGACGCTCGACTACGGGTCGGTGATGCTGTACGGCAGGAACTTCTTCAGCGCCAACGGGCTGGACACCCTGGTCCCGCTCATGCCCGTGCCGATCGGCCAGCGGGAGGGCTTCAGCCGGGCCGACCTGACGGCCGTGCGCTCGCTCTACGACTGCCCGCCGGCCGTCGCGAAGCCTCCGTCGCGGCCCGAGGAGCCGCCCGTGACGCCCGGTGAACCGCCCGTCAAGCCGGAACCGCGCGTGACGCCCGGCGGACCATCCGTGAAACCCGGGCCTCCCGTGAAGCCGGAGCCGCCCGCGGAGCCCGGACCGCCCGCGGAGCCCGGACCGCCGGCGCGCCTCGGGTCACCGGTGATACCGCAGCCGGACGCGGGGCTCCCGGCGCTCGCGCCCTGACCGGCGCGCGAGCGGGCGACCGGGCGGGATCAGCCGGCGGACGGCCAGTACTCGTCGCGCAGCAGGCGCTTGTAGAGCTTCCCCGTGGGATGGCGGGGAAGCTCCGGCCGGAAGTCCACAGATCGGGGGCACTTGTAGTGGGCGAGACGGTCACGGCAGTACGCGATGAGCTCGGCCGCGAGGGCAGGCCCGGCCTCGGCCGGATCGGCGGCCTGGACGACGGCCTTCACCGCCTCGCCCATCTCCTCGTCGGGCACCCCGAAGACCGCCACGTCGGCCACCTTCGGGTGCAGGGACAGCACGTTCTCCGCCTCCTGCGGGTACACGTTGACCCCACCAGAGATGATCATGTAGGAGCGGCGGTCGGTGAGGTACAGGAAGCCGTCCTGGTCCAGGTAGCCGATGTCGCCGAGCGTCGTCCACCCCCGGCCCTTCGGGTCGCCGGCCGCGCGCGTCTTCTCCGGGTCGCCGTGGTACTCGAACCGCGGCCCGTCGGAGAAGTACACGGTGCCGTGCTCGCCGGCCGGCAGCTCCTCGCCGTCCTCGTCGCAGATGTGGACGACGCCGAGCAGCGGGCGCCCGACGGTGCCCTTGTGGGCGAGCCAGTCCTCGGGACCCACGTACAGGAAGCCGTTGCCCTCGGTGCCCGCGTAGTACTCGTGGACGACCGGCCCCCACCAGTCGATCATCTGCTCCTTGACCGGGACCGGGCACGGCGCGGCCGCGTGGATGGCGCAGGTCAGCGAGGACAGGTCGTACTTGCGGCGCACGGCCTCGGGGAGCTTGAGCATCTTGATGAACATGGTCGGCACCCACTGGGAGTGGGTGACGCGGTACTTCTCGATCAGCGCCAGCGCCTGCTCGGGGTCGAATCTCTCCATCACCACGACGGTCGCGCCGATGCGCTGGAAGGCCATGCAGTAGCGCAGGGGCGCGGCGTGGTAGAGCGGAGCCGGCGACAGGTACACCGCGTCGGCCGACGGGTCGAACAGCAGCCGGACCAACCCCACCAGTGCGCCGGGAGCCTCGAGCGGCGCGCGGCTCAGCGGCGGCTTGACGCCCTTGGGACGGCCGGTGGTGCCCGAGGAGTACAGCATGTCCGCCCCCTGGCACTCGTCCTCGACGGGAAGCGGCGGATGCTCGGCCACGGCCCGCTCGTAGGAGGCGAAGCCGGGGGCGACGCCGTCCATCATCAGCCTGAGCCGGACCTTCGGCGTGCGCCCGGTGACCGAGGTGGCGACGCCGGCGAGCGCCGCCGAGGAGATGAAGACCTCGGCCTGGCAGTTGTCCAGGATGTAGGCCAGTTCGTCGGGCTGCAGACGGGGGCTGATGGCCGTGTAGTACAGCCCGGAGCGGTGCGCCGCCCATGCCACCACCAGGAACAGCGGGTGGTTCTCCAGCATGAGGGCGATGTGCTGCCCGGGTCGCAGCCCGGCCGACCGGAACATCCGCGCCAGCCGGTTGGACTCCTCGTCCAGTTCGCGGTAGGTCACCACCCGCCCGGAGCCCGCCATGATCACGGCAGGCTTGTCGGGCGTATCGGCCGCGACCGCTCCCGGGTACATAAAACCGAACCGTACTCGGTTATCCCGCCACGGAAAAGCACCCGTTCATCGGCGCGGCGCCGTCCTGCCGGCCCGGCGGGCCCGCGAAGGCTCCGCACGACTTTGCCCGGCTTGGAGGACGACGGGACTTCCTGGCGTGTCCGCGACGTTCCCGTAGCCGGTACCCGACCTACTGATGGGTAGCGTGATCGGTAAGTTGACACCCGACCACGGAAGGACCACGGCCATGGTCGACAAGTGGGAAGTCAAGCGCGGACTGGCCGACGCGCTTAATGATCACGACGTGAACCGGATGCTCGAACTCTTCACCGAGGACGCCGTCTTGGTCTCCCCCGTAGGAGTGGCGGAGGGACACGAGCAGATCGCGTGGGTCTACGAGCAGTTCTTCCAGGGATTTCCGGACCTTCACCTGGCGGTGTGGTACGAGGCCACCAGCACCGACAGACCCATGATGGTCGAATGGACGGGGACCGGCACGCACACCGGACCGTTCCTGCTGCCCGACGGGCGGGAACTGCAGCCGACCGGCCGCCGCATCACTCTGCGCGGCACCTGCGCCTCGTTCGTCGAGGACGGAAAGATCGTCACGCACCGGGAGTACTTCGACCAGTTGGAGCTGTACACCCAGCTCGGCCTGCACCTGTCGACCGACGACCCGGCCGGCGTCTAGCCACCCGCAGGGAACTCACCCGATGCGGCGCCCGGTTCCCCTCGCCCCGGCCATGCCGTCCCGGGCCGCCGGTCAGGCGGCGGTGCGGTACGGGTCGCGGAGCGGCTCGATGCGAGCGGCGAAGTCCGCCTTGACCTTCTCCATCCGGGGACCGGGAGCGTAGAAGCGTCCCTTGGTCTCGCCATAAGGGGTGAGCCAGTCGCGTGCGGCCAGCTCACGAAGATCCCGGGCGGCCTGACCTTGGCTGAGGGACTCCTCGGCCTGGTAGGTGCCGCGCCGCAGCCGCCTGCTCACGAAGACCTGGTACAGCGCGGAGACGCACCGGGTGTGCAGGCCCTCCTTGTCGACCTGCTCCTCGAGAAGCGTCCACACCTCCCCCGCCTCGGCCAGCCGGCGCCGCACCCGCTGCGCCTGCATGTGATGCGCGCGCAGGCAGAACCGCACCCAGGGCAGCATCTCGTCGTGAGGTGACCAGACGCCCTGCTGTGCGTCGCGCAGAGCTCGGTAGTAGTCGACGGTGTTCTCTCCCAGGCCCAGCCATTCTTCGATGGAGCAGAACTCGGGTGTGGTGATCTGGTCGCGGCCGAGCACCAGGGTTTGCAGGGCCCTGGACATGCGCCCGTTGCCATCCCGCCAAGGATGGATGGCGACCAGGTTGAAGTGTGCCATCGCCGCCCGGACGTAGCTGGGCGCGTGCAGATCTCCGTCGTTGAGCCAGGCGATCAGCTCGTCGAGCAGACCGGGGACCAGCTCGACGTCCGGCCCCTCGTAGACCACTTCTCCGGTGGCGGAATCGCGGACGTAGACGCCGCCCGGCCGTACGACGCCCGGGGTCTTGTCGTGGTGGTGGCCGATCATCATGAAGTTCAGCGCGTTCAGCAGGCCCTTGTCGTAGCCGAACGAGCGGGCCATCGACAACCGCCGGACATAGGTGAGCGCCTGCATGTAGCCGGCGATCTCGCTCGCGACCGCCTGCGAGGTCTCCAGCGGCTCCTCCCCCAGGATGATGGACTCGATGTCCTCCACGCTGGCCCGGTAGCCCTCGATGGAGTTGGACCCCTGAATGGCACGCGCCTGGAGCTGGCGCCGGAGCTGCCCGTCCCAGCGGTGCGGCTCCGCCAGGCGGTACTTCAGGTCGCGGCGCATGTCCTCGATCTCGCCGAGCACGGCCTTGTCGGCCGGCTCCAGCTCAGGGGTTCGGTAGATCACCCCTTCATAACAGCATGGACGAATCATCCGGTCAAGCGACCGAATGATTCGTCCAGAAATGTTCCTCCGCTCCGGCCGACGTGTGGACCGGGCCGTGCCGAGGTCAGACGGCGGCGGTCTCGGCCACCGTGGCCGGGGTCAGCGCGATGGCCAGCACCTCCCGCACGTCGCTCACCGCGTGGACGGTCAGCTCGTTGCGGACCTCCTCGGGCACGTCGTCCAGGTCGGGCTCGTTGCGCGCCGGGATGAGCACCGTGGTGATGCCGGCCCGGTGGGCGGCGAGCAGCTTCTGCTTGACGCCGCCGATCGGCAGCACCCGGCCGGTCAGCGAGACCTCGCCGGTCATCGCCACGTCCGAGCGCACCGGGCGGCCCGACAGCAGCGAGGCCAGGGCGGTGGTCATCGTGACGCCCGCCGACGGGCCGTCCTTCGGGATCGCGCCCGCCGGGACGTGGATGTGCACCGACCGGTCCTTCAGCGACCCGACCGGCAGCTCCATCTCGGCGCCGCGCGATCGCAGGTACGACAGGGCGATCTGCGCCGACTCCTTCATCACCTCGCCGAGCTGGCCGGTGAGCGTGACGGCCGTGGAGCCGGTCTCGGGGTCGGCCAGCGACGCCTCGACGTACAGCACGTCGCCGCCGGCGCCGGTCACCGCGAGCCCGGTCGCGACGCCCGCCACGGCCGTGCGCTGCGCCGACTCCGGCAGCGAGGACTCCGGCACGTGCCGCGGCCTGCCGAGGTAGCCGACCAGGTCGCCGGCCCCGACGTGCACCGGCAGCGCCGCCTGCTCCAGGGCCGCGTTGGCCGTCACCTTGCGCAGCACCCGGGCGATCGCCCGCTCCAGCGAGCGGACGCCGGCCTCCCGGGTGTACTCGCCGGCGAGCCTGCGCAGCGCCTCCTCCTCGACGGTGACCTCCGAGGAGGTCAGACCGGCCTTGTCGAGCTGGCGGGGCAGCAGGTGGTCGCGGGCGATCGCGACCTTCTCGTCCTCCGTGTAGCCGTCGAGGGTCACGATCTCCATGCGGTCGAGCAGCGGGCCGGGCACCGCCTCAAGGACGTTGGCGGTGGCCAGGAACAGCACGTCGGACAGGTCGAGCTCGACCTCAAGGTAGTGGTCGCGGAAGGTGTGGTTCTGCGCCGGGTCCAGCACCTCCAGCAGCGCCGCCGTCGGGTCGCCCCGGTAGTCGGCGCCGACCTTGTCCACCTCGTCCAGCAGGACGACGGGATTCATGCTGCCGGCCTCGCGGATCGCCCGCACGATGCGGCCGGGCAACGCGCCGACGTAGGTGCGCCGGTGGCCGCGGATCTCGGCCTCGTCGCGGACGCCGCCGAGGGCGACGCGGACGAACTTGCGGCCCATGGCGCGGGCGACCGACTCGCCGAGGGAGGTCTTGCCGACTCCGGGAGGGCCGGCCAGCGCCAGGACGGCGCCGCTGCGGCGGCCGCCCACCACGCCGAGCCCCTGGTCGGCGCGCCGCTTGCGGACGGCGAGGTACTCGATGATGCGGTCCTTGACGTCGTCGAGGCCGGTGTGGTCGGCGTCGAGCACCGCCCGCGCGGCGGCGATGTCGTAGGAGTCCTCGGTGCGCTCGTTCCACGGGATGTCGAGCACGGTGTCCAGCCAGGTGCGGATCCAGCCGGTCTCGGGCGACTGGTCGGAGGTGCGCTCGAGCTTGTCGACCTCCTTGAGCGCGGCCTCGCGGACCTTCTCCGGCAGCTCGGCGGCCTCGACCCGGGCGCGGTAGTCCTCCTCCTCGGAGGCCGCGTCCCCGTTGAGCTCGGCCAGCTCCTTGCGGACGGCGGCGAGCTGCTGGCGCAGCAGGAACTCGCGCTGCTGCTTCTCCATGCCCTCCTGGACGTCCTTGCGGATCGTCTCGGCGACGTCCAGCTCGGCCAGGTGCTCGCGGGCCCACTCGACCAGCCGGGCCAGCCGCTCGGCCGGGTCGGCGTTCTCCAGCAGCTCGACCTTCTGGGGCGTGGTGAGCCACGGCGCGTACCCGGAGCTGTCGGCCAGGACCGAGGCGTCCTCGATCTGGTTGATGGCGTCGACGATCTGCCAGGCGCCGCGCTTCTGCATGATCGTGGTGGCCAGGGCCTTGTACTCCTTGGCCGCCTCCTCGGCGCGGCCGTCGGCGGCGACGGTCTCCATGCGGGTCGACTCCACCCACAGGGCCGCGCCGGGGCCGGTCGTGCCCGAGCCCATGCGCACCCGCTCGACACCGCGGACGACGGCGGCGGGCTCGCCGCCGGGAAGCCTTCCGATCTGCTCGACGACCGCCGAGACGCCGACGGCGCCGTACTTGCCGTCGATGCGCGGAACAAGCAGCACGCGCGGCTTGCTCTGCTGGGAGGTGGCCCGCGCGGCGTCGATGGCGGCGCGCACCTCGGCGTCCGACAGGTCGAGGGGAACGACCATGCCGGGCAGGACGACCTCGTCGTCCAGCGGAAGCACCGGAAGGATCAAGCTCTCACTCATGCGAACTCCAAGGGTTGAGTTACATCGACTCAATTAATAAGAGCCCGAGATTGTTCCCATGTCTGCGCTTGTTCGCTTGCAGCGATCGTAATTGTGTAATCGACATTGCCGGACGCGCTGCCCGCCCGCACGCCAACGGCACCGCACTAGACACGTCTTCGCAGGTCAGCGCATGACGAGCGGCCACTCGGACGACGACCGCGGCCGGCCACCGGCGGTGGCCTGGACCCCGGCGGCGCCCGATCAGCCCCTCGGTCGGGAACGACGGGCCGCCTCGTGATCACGCGGGGCCGCCGCCTCGCCGCGTGTTCACTCGCCGGGGCGCACCAGGCCGGTCTCGTAGGCGAAGACGATGGCCTGGGCACGGTCGCGCAGACCGAGCTTGGCCAGGATGCGGCCGACGTGGGTCTTCACCGTCTGCTCCGCCACCACCAGCCGTCCGGCGATCTCCCCGTTGGACAGGCCCTGGGCCATCAGCGCCAGCACTTCGGTCTCGCGGCCGGTCAGCTCGGCCAGCCGTTTCACGGTCGGCGCCCGCGGCCCGCCGAGCCGGGCGAACTCGGCGATCAACCGCCTGGTGATCGACGGGGCCAGCAGCGCCTCCCCCGCGGCGACCACCCGCACGGCCTCGACGAGCTGCTGTGCGGAGGCGTCCTTGAGCAGGAAGCCGCTCGCCCCCGCCCGCAGCGCCTCGTAGACGTAGTCGTCCAGGTCGAAGGTCGTCAGGATCAGGACCTTGGTGGCGGTCCCGGCGAGGATGCGGCGCGTCGCCTCCAAGCCGTCCATCACTGGCATGCGGACGTCCATCAGCACCACGTCCGGCGTCAGCTCGCCTGCCCGCGTCACCGCCTCCTGCCCGTTGACGGCCTCCGCGACGACCTCGATGTCGGGCTGGGTGCCGAGGAAGGTGGTGAAGCCGGTGCGGACCATGCCCTGGTCGTCGGCGATCAGGACACGGATCACGGCTCCTCCGGCGCGGCGGGTTCGGCGGGGGCGAGCGGAAGGGTGGCCGTCACCCAGAACCCGCCGTCCGCCATGGGCGCGGCTTCCAGGGTGCCACCCAGCAGTGCGGCGCGCTCGCGCATTCCGGCGATCCCCTGGCCCGGTGCGTCCGGGGTGCCGGGCGCGGGCGCGCCCGAGGGGCCGTTGGTCACGCTCAGCCGTAGCTCGGCGACGGTCCGCTCGATCTCGGCCCGCACCGGCGCCCCGGGCGCGTGCCGCATCGCGTTGCTCAGCGACTCCTGCAGGATCCGGTACGCCGACAGGCCGACCGCGGCCGGCAGGTCGAGAGACCCGGACACCTCGGCCGTGACGGCGAGCCCCGCGGCCCGGACGTTGCCGATCAGGTCGTCCATCCGGTCCAGCCCCGGCTGCGGCGCCGTCTCCCGGCGACCGTCCGAACCACGCAGGACGCCCAGCACCTGGCGCATCTCGGCGAGCGCCGCCAGCGACAGCACCCGGATCTCGGCCAGCCCCGCCTCCAGGGCCGCGACGTCGCCGTGGGCCCGCAGCGGCACGGCCTCCGCCTGGATCGCGATCACCGACATGTGGTGGGCGACGATGTCGTGCAGCTCTCGGGCGATGCGCGTGCGCTCCTCCAGGACGACGCGCGCCGCCCGCTGCTCCTCACCGCGCCGCCGCTCCTCGTCCAGCCGGCCGGTCGCCCGCCTGCGTGCCCGGATGTTCTGGCCGAACAACAGGGCCACCGTCACCAGGACCGTGGCAAGGAACATCGAGTTCGGATGGATGATCCACGCACCCACCATTGAGACGATCCAGACCCCGATCGCGACATCGCGATCCGCGCGCACGGCGATCGAGTACGCGCAGAGCAGATAGGTGATCGCCTGGGCCGCCACGTAGGGCATCACGCCGTCACCGTGGCCGGCGGCGCCGCCCATCGCGCCGTCGAGGATGCGCGGGTTGACCAGGCCGCCCACCACCGCCGCCATCGCCGAGATCCGCCACGCCGCCACCGGCCAGCGCTCGCGAAGAGCGACCGGCACCGCGTAGGCGGCGGCGAGCACGATCAGGACGGGCCCATCGGGGGAGAAGTGGGACGCCACCGCCTCCGTCTCCAGGTACGACACGCCTGTGCCGAGCAGGATGAAGGCCAGCGCCAGGTCGGCGACGACGACGAGGTCGACAGTGGCGAACGGCAGCCACCGCGCCCACGCCGGCACGGCGGGCCGCAGCCACCGCGACCGCGGGCCCGCGGGCTCCGCCGTCCCGGTGACCAGCGCCGCGGTCAGCGGCGACGCCAGCCGGACGAGCCCGGACCAGGCACGCGAGATCACCGCCCCAGCGTACGAGCCACGACCCCACCCGGCGTCACCCTCAGGGGTGATCTGACCGCCTCACCCCGTGGTGCCATCGCGCCGCACGGCCGTGTACCGGGGCGGGAGCGGAGAAGACCGCACCTGGCGGGGACGCGGGTCAGCGATCGCGATTCCTAGCTTGCTGCTGTGTTCGCGGCGGCGCGCCGCGAACTGGACAGGAGGCTCCCTCATGGCCAGGAGCGCTTTCGCAGCGATCTCCCTCACCGGCGCACTCGGCGTCCTCACCCTGCTCGCTCCCACTCCCGACGACCGGATGGCCGAGGTCTTCGGCGACCTGGCGACGGCGGACCGGGTCGCCGTCATCGTGCCCGGCGCCGACGTCACGCGTGCCACCTTCGACGGCGGGCGGCGCAAGGCGTACAGCACGCCGGGCGGCGCCGCGCGCGCCCTGATCACGCAGGTGCGGGGCCTTGATCCGGCGGCCCGGCCGGCGGTGGTCGCCTGGCTCGGGTACGACAGCCCGCGGGCCATCAGTCTCGCGGCGGCCACCGACGCGGTCGCCGAAGACGGCGCCCGAGAACTGCGCCGCGCCGTCGCCCGTGTCCGCTCGATCACCTCTGCCCCGGTGACGCTGCTCTGCCACAGCTACGGCTCCGTGGTCTGCGCGAAAGCCCTGCCAGGCCTGCCCGTGGCCGACGTGGCCGTCTTCGGCAGCCCCGGCCTCGGGGTCGGCCGGGCGGGGGATCTCGGCACCCGGGCCCGGCTGTGGGCCGGCCGCGGCGGGAATGACTGGATGCGTTTCGTCCCCCCGGTGCGCATCGGGCATCTCGGTTTCGGCGCCGACCCGGCGCGCCCCTCGTTCGGCGCCCGCGTCTTCGCGGCCGGAGCGGCCGGGCACAGCGATTACTTCCAGCCCGGTGGCGTGTCCCTGCGGAACCTGGCGTTGATCACGCTCGGCCGCGCCTCCGAAGTGAGCGCGCCGTGACGCGGGCGCACGACCCGGCCGGACGGATCTGGGCCAGGCTTGCGGCGATCCGGACGAGATGCGCGTCCCCTGACGCCCGGCCGCGGCCCGCGTCACCGGCGGCGCTGCCGGGGTGGCGGGCGTGGGACGCCTTCGCCGGGCGGATCGAGGCGGGCACGCCGGCCACGCGCGACCGGGGAGCCGATGCGCTGCGCGCCCTGGCGATCCTTGGAGTGATCGCGGGGCACTGGCTGGTGACCGCCTGGGTGGTGGACGATCTCGGCCATCTCCGGGTCACCAGCCCGCTCTCCGCCATGCCCGGCCTCGTCCCGCTGTCGTGGGTGCTCCAGACGCTGGCCGTCTTCTTCTTCGTGGGCGGGTACGCGGCGGCGTGCGGCCTCGGCCGCGCGCCGGCCGGGGAGTGGGTCCGCCTGCGCCTGCGCCGGCTGCTCGTCCCGGCCGGGCCGCTGCTCGCGGTATGGGCCGGGCTGCTGGTCCTGCTGGCGGCGGCCGGCGTGCCGCCGGGGTCGCTGCGCTCTCTGGCCGTGCCGGCCCTCGGCCCGCTGTGGTTCCTCGGCGTGTACGGCCTGCTCACCGCGGTCACTCCGTTACTGGTCCGGGTGCGGCCCGCCCGTGTGGCCGTCGCGGCGGTGGTGCTGGTGCTGGTCACGGACGTGGTCCGCTTCGGCCTGGGCGGCCCCGTGTGGCCGACCTGGACCAACGTGCTCGCCGGTTGGCTCGTCCCGTACGCCCTCGGCCTCGCCCGCGGGGCCGGTGACGCGCCGGGGCTCGGCGGAGGGTGGGGAGCGGCGGCGATGCTGGCGGGCGGGGCGGTGGGGACGGTGATCCTGGTCACCGGGTTCGGCTACCCGGCGAGCATGATCGGAGTCACCGGGGCGCGGGTGTCCAACCTGAGCCCGCCCACTCTGGCCGCGGTGTGCTTCGGGATCGCCCAGGTGGGCCTGGCCATGCTGCTGCACCGGCCGCTGACCTCCCTCATGCGGCGTCCGCGCGTGTGGGCGGCGGTCGTCCTGGCCAACCTGTCCGCGATGACGGTCTTCCTGTGGCACCAGACGGCGCTGACCGTGGTCCTGCTGGCCGCGCTGCCCTTCGGCACCGCCGTCCCCGGCCTTCTCGTGGCGCCTGACTCACCGGGCTGGCTGCTGGAGCGGATGTCCTGGCTGCCGCTGCCCGCCGTCCTGGTCGCTCTGCTCTGCGCACTGCTCCTGCGCCGGGACCGGCGTTCGCGACAGAAGCGCACCACCTAGGCCCCCGGGCGGGGTGGGGCAGGACGGATGTTCGGAGCACGCTGAAGAGCAGAGCATGATGGCAGCATGGAAAAGGGTGGAATCCGGATCAAATCCCCAAGTGGCCGGTGGGTTCTGTTCGCCACCGTGCTGGGTTCGGGGATGGCCTTCCTCGACGGCACGGTGGTCAACGTCGCGCTGCCCCGGCTCGGCAACGACCTCGGCGCGTCGATCTCCGGCCTCCAGTGGACGGTGAACGCCTACACCCTGACCCTGGCCGGGCTGATCCTGCTCGGCGGCTCCCTCGGCGACCGGTACGGCAGGCGCAAGATCTTCGTCATCGGCGTCATCTGGTTCGCGCTGGCCTCCGCGCTGTGCGGGCTGGCGCCCAACATCCAGACGCTGGTGCTGGCCCGCGGCCTCCAGGGCATCGGCGGGGCGCTCCTCACCCCGGGCTCACTGGCCATCATCCAGTCGTCCTTCGCCCGCGACGACCGCCCGCGCGCCGTCGGCGCCTGGTCGGGCCTGGGCGGCGTCGCCGGCGCCGTCGGCCCCCTGCTCGGCGGGTGGCTGGTGGAGACGGCGGGCTGGCGCTGGGTCTTCCTGATCAACCTGCCGCTCGCCGCCCTCACCGTGGTCACCGCCGTCCGGCACGTGCCCGAGACCAGGGACGAGGCGTCGGCGGGCCGCTTCGACATCCTGGGCGCCATGCTCGCCGCGCTGGCCCTGGCCGGGATCACCTACGGGCTGATCGAGCGCGGGACGGCGATCCCGCTGGTGTCGGCGCTGGCCGGCGTCGCGCTGGGCGCCGCCTTCGTCGTGCTGGAGATCCGCCGTTCGCGGGCCGGGGCGGCGGTGTCGGCGCTGGTGCCGGTCCGCGTGTTCGCCTCCCGCGAGTTCACCGCCGTCAACGTGGTCACGCTCATCATGTACGCGGCGATGGGCGTGGTGTTCTTCCTGCTGGTCGTCGAACTCCAGGTCGCCGCCGGGTTCTCACCGCTGGCCTCCGGGACGGCGATGCTCCCGGTCATGCTGCTGATGCTCGTTCTGTCCCCCCGCGCGGGCGACCTCGCCAAGCGCATCGGCCCCAGGCTGCCGATGACGGTGGGCATCCTGCTCTGCACGGGCGGGCTGGTCCTGATGAGCCGCATCGGGCCGGGCGCCTCCTACCTGCTGGACGTGCTGCCGCCGGTCGTGCTGTTCGGCCTCGGCACGTCCGCGGCGGTCGCGCCGCTGACCGCGACCGTGCTGGCGACGGCCGAGGAGCGGTTCGCGGGCGTGGCCAGCGGCGTCAACAACGCGGTGGCGCGCACCGGCGGCCTGCTGGCCGTCGCGGCCATCCCCCCGCTCGTCGGGCTGACCGGCGCCGCCTACACCTCGGCGACCGCCTTCACCTCGGGGTTCCGCACCGCGATCTTGATCAGCGCCGCGATGATGGCCTGCGCCGCCGTACTGACCTTCCTCACCATCCGGACCAACGTGCTGCGCGCCCCCGAGCGCAAGGCCGCGTGCAACCTCGACGCCCCTCCGCTGCAACCCTGCACCCCGATCGAGGAGACCCGCGACCGCCCCGGCACCCGGCCGCAGCCACGCTCGCGCTAGCCGAAGACGGTGACGAGTTCGCTCGTCCTGGTCGACAGGTCCACGATTGATATGCCGTCGGCGGTCGCGACGTAGAGATACCGGCCGTCCGGGCTCGCCACGATCGCGGTGGCGTGCTCGCCGACCTTGATGGCGTCGGGCAGGACCCGGTGGTAGGCCAGATCGACGGTGACGACCGCGTTCGACCAGCCGTCGGTGAGGTACACCTCACCCCCGTTCGGGCTCATGGCGACGCCTGACCAGCCGGTGAACAGAGCGCCCTTGCTCATGGTGGGCAGGCCGACGTCCAGCCGCCTCCCCACCGTCTTCCCGGTCGCGGTGTCGATCACCTCGAAGCCCTCGTCGGTGAGATTCCAGATGCCGCCCGTGCTGACGTACAGGTGCCCGCCGTCCCGGCTGATGGCCAGGCCCCCGGGACGGTCGCCGGTGGGGATGGGCGCACCCGCGCGGCCGGTCACCGTGTCGATCACCGACACCTGGTCGGACCCGCTGTCGGCGACGTAGACGCGCCGCCCGTCGGGAGCGGCGACGATGCCGAGGGGCTCGTCGCCGACGGGGATGGGGTCGCCGACGGTCCCGCCGGTGGCGGTGTCGATCACCGAGACGCTGTCGGACGCCCTGTTGGTGACGTAGGCGCGGCGGCCGTCGCCGGCCATGGCGATGCCCGCCGGCCACTTCCCCACGCTGATCGGCCGGCCGGCGACCGCGCCGGTCACGGTGTCGACCGTCCGGACGGTGTCGGTGTCCTGACGAGTGACGTAGGCGCGGCGGCCGTCGACGGTGAGCGCCACCTGGTAGAAGGCCTGGTAGCCGTTCCCGAGCGCGACCGGCCCGCCGATGACGCGCCCGGTGGCCGCGTCGATCGTCCACATCCGCGTCCCGCCGGTGAACGTGATGTCCCCGACGGCGTACAGGCGTGCGCCGTCCGGGCTGACGGCGACCGAGCTCATCAGGATGGGCACCTGGTCGTAACGCACGACGACGGCCGTCCCCGCCGCCGCGGTCAGCGCGGCGAACAGCGGCACGATGAGCAGGAGGGCGCGTGCGTGCCGTCGCGGAGGCGGCACCGGCCCGGCCGCCACAACCGGCCACGAGCGGGCCGCCACGGCGAGGAGCGCCAGCGTGCAGGCGAAGGCGACGGCCGGAGCCGGCGCGATCGAGTCCCGGCCGAAGGCGAGCGCGAAGACGCTCGCGAGGATGGCCGCGCCGCCCGCCGCCCACCCCGCGAGCAGGGACCGCGCGAGCCGGCGCGAGGTGGCGGCCACCGCGCCGGCGGGCACCAGGAGCGCGGCCGGCACCGCCGCGCAGAGCGGGACGAGCCAGACCTCAAGGTCGCCCTCCACCCGTCGCGCCGCGGACACGGCCGCGAGCTGGCCGAGCAGCGCCAGCGTCCCGAGCACTGCCAGCACGAGCGCCGTCCGCCGGACCCGGTCGCCGGGCGCGCCGAGCCGCAGGCGCGCCTCGGGGTGCCGCCACAGCGCGAGTCCCGCGCACACCGCCGCCAGCGCCAGAGCCGCGTGGCCCACGATCTCGACCCACAGCCGGCCGCCGAAGTCGGGGCCACCCCAGAAGGCGCCGGCGAAGAACGCCAGGCCGAAGGGAGCCGCGGCGCCGCCGCCGACCAGCACGCCCGGCCCGGCGAGCGACCTGGTGCGCGGCAGGAGCGCCAGCACGGCTCCGGCCGTCGCCACCAGGGCCATGCCGGCGGTGTACCACGCGAGGACGGCTCCCGGGCCCGGCCCGGCGGAGAAGAACGAGCCGTTACCGAGCAGGGAGGACGCGGCCTTCGCCGCGCGTCCGCCGTGCCAGGCCACCTCGCCCGCCGCGAGCGCCGCCCCCGCCACGACCGCCAGGACTCCCGCCACCACGCCGATGTGCCGCCACACCCCCCGCGCGGCGTCCGCCGGCCAGTCGCGCGGCGCCCACGTGCGTCGTGCTCCGGCCCGCCCGGCGCTCGTCTCCGGGCGGAGCCGCAGCCGGGCGGCGCCCGCCGCGGGACCGGCGGCAGACGGGGCGCCGCGCGGTGCGGCGGGGCCGGACACCGGACCGGGCGGCTGTGCGGCGAGCGCCGCCAGCCGCTCCCGCGCCGCGCCGGAGACGAGCCTGCTGTCGTCGTCCGTCAGCCGTTCCACATCGGCCCGGACGGCGGCCCGGACGACGTCGTTGCCGATGCGATGGAGGTGGGCGAGCCCGTCGAGCGCGGCGAGCCGGTCGGCCGCGATGGGGCTGCGAAGGGCGGCGCCCAACTGGGGCGGCAGGGTCCAGTGGACGTTGCGGGCGATGACGATGCGGCCCTCGACGTCGTCCTGCTTCTTGGGCCGCTGCTGGGGCATCTCCTCGACCACGCGCTCGTGGACGTAGGCGTACAGCTCGTCGACGGTGATGTCCCCGTCCCCGTCCAGATCGGCGTAGCCCTCTCGCAGGCCCTCCACCAGGTGACGGGTGAACACCGACTGCGCGGCCTCGCCCCGCAGCCGGTCGCCCTCGAAGGAGTACTGGGTGGCGTCGGAGGCGGTCAGGACGGTGCGTCCCCGGCCGCTGAAGCGTTCCAGCGAGTGCACCTCCGGGTCGCCTTTCGCCAGGCGTCCCGGAGGGAAGGCACCGCTGTAGCAGCAGTCGAGGATGAGGATCTTCTGCCGCGAGGCGCACCCCTCCATCGCCTGGTCGACCTGCTCGGCCGACAGGGCGGTGAAGACCAGGCTGTCGCGGCGGGTGTTCGCCATGGCCAGGAACAACCGCCCGGCGTCGTCCTTCAGCCCGTGGCCGGTGAAGTACAGCAACGTCAGGTCGTCCCGCCGGCGGTCCCGGTAGAGGCCGGCGATGGCCTCGCCCACCCGGTGGTGCGGCTCGTTGACCAGCGTCGTCACCTCGAAGCCGGCGATCCGCGGATCGCGCAGCACGGCGGCCAGCGCCTCCGCGTCCTGCGCCGGCGTGGTGAGACGCCGCAGCCCCGGGTCCTGGTACGCGTAGCAGGCGATCACGAGCGCCAGCCGCCGGCTCATGGGTCTAACGGTCCGGGTGACGGCGCAGGAACGCCTCGACGAGGTCGCGCTGCTGGTCGGCCGTCGCGCGCTCCAGCTCGATGGTGTCGCCCTCGACGGTGAGCACGACGCGGTGGCGGCCCGTCTGGCGGCCGAGCCAGTCGCGCACGGTGTCCACGACGGAGGCGAAGACGCCGCCGGACGCGCTCAGCGCCACCACGATGGCCCCGATGGTGACCGGGTCGGCGCCCTTCGCGCCGGGCGGGGGCGCCTCGCCGGGAGCCCAGCCGGCCGACTCGACGTCCAGCTCGGCGATCTCGGCGCGCAGCCGCCGGGCGAGCCGTTCCGCCTGTTCGGGGTCGGCGTCGGGGTCGGGCAGCACGAACACGGCCAGGCTCAGATCGCCATCCCGCCCGCTGCCGCCGCCCATGTGCGCTCCGCCCGCCGAGCCCGCAGTCCCGGCACGATCATCCTCTCGGACGTCCGGCGCTGACAAGGGGTGGGCACCTCCTCGCTTGAGGTGACCGGGGAACGGGGTCCCTTGACGGGCGAGGACGGCCACGCCTCGGCCATTGAGGCCTGGCCGCGCGCCGGCCCTGAGGTCCGGACGGGGCTCAGCCCTTGAGGCCGGAGCGGGAGATGCCTTCGATGACCCAGCGCTGGGCGACCAGGTAGAGCAGGATCACCGGGAGGCTGGCGATCACCGCGCCGGCCATCAGCAGGTCGTAGCGGATGGTGTTGGCGCTCTGGAAGTTGCCGAGCCCGGCGGGCAGGGTCAGCGAGTCGGGGCTGAGCAGCACGTAGATGGGCCACAGGAAGTCGTTCCAGTTGGTCAGGAACGACAGCAGGAACAGCGTGACCAGCGCCGGCTTGGCCAGCGGCAGCGCGATCGAGGTGAAGATCCGCCAGCGGTCGGCCCCGTCCAGCTCGGCCGCCTCCTCCAGCTCCGCCGGGAGCGTGATGAAGAACTGCCGCAGGAAGAACACCCCGAAGCCGCCCGCCGCCGCGGGCACGATCACCGCGGGCAGGCTGTCCACCCACGACAGCTCGTTGACGATGAGGAAGTTCGGGATGAGCAGCACCACCGGCGGCACGAACAGCGTCGCGACGATCACCGCGAAGATCGCCGACCGCCCGCGGAAGCGCAGCCGGGCGAGGGCGTAGGCGGCGGGGGTCGCGGTGAGCAGCACCAGGGCGGCGTGGCCGACGGCCGCGATCAGGCTGTTGGCGAACCAGGTCAGGATCGGGCTGTCGGGGCTGTTCAGGATCTCCCGGTAGGCGTCCAGGGTCGCCGGGCTGGGAATCCATTGCGGTTCGGTGGACCCGGCGGCGCCGCGGGTCTTGAACGAGGTGAGCACCATGTACACCAGCGGGCTGATGTAGAGCGCGGCGACGACGGCCAGCACCAGGTGGAGCAGGGCCCGGCGCACCCGGCGCGGAGCAGGCGCGGTCACGAGGTCCTCCTGTCGCGGAAGGCGCCGAAGACCAGGGCGCTGGCGCACATGAGGAACCCGGCGAGGATGAAGCTCATCGCCGAGGCGGTCCCCATGTCGAAGCGCCGCAGGCCGGTCTCGGCGATGAGGTAGATCGCCGTCTTGGTCTGGTCGGCGGGCGCGCCCGCCGTGATCAGGTACGACTGGCCGAACATGTTGGCCGAGGCGAGGATCGTGGCGTTGACCACGAAGACCATGACCGGCCGCAGCCCCGGCAGCGTCACCGACCGGAAGCGGGCCGCCGGCCCCGCGCCGTCCACCATCGCCGCCTCGTACAGCTCACGCGGGATGTCCTGCAGCCCGGCCAGGAAGATGACGGCGTTCAGGCCGAGCGTCCACCACACGGTGACCCCGACGAGGGCGATCCAGGCGGGCGGCACGTCGGTGGTCCACTGCACGTCCAGGCCCAGGTAGTGGTTGATCAGGCCGATGTTGCCGTCCAGCAGGTACCGCCAGACGAACCCGACCACGGCGACCCCGAGGACGTAGGGGGCGAAGTAGACGGCGCGGTAGAGGTTGCGCCCGCGGAAGCGCCCGTTCATCAGCAGCGCCGCGAACAGCGGCAGCAGGATGAGCAGGGGCACCGAGAACAGGGTGAAGACGCCGGTGGCCCGCATCGCCGTCCAGAAGCGCGAGCCGTCGACGCTTCCGGGATCGAACAGCTCGGCGTAGTTGGCCAGGCCGACGAACGGCTTGGCCGGCAGGCTGATGTCCCACTCGTGGAGGCTGGTGTAGAGGCCGAAGCCGATCGGCAGCACCATGAAGACCGCGAACAGCAGCAGGTAGGGGGCCAGGAAGGCGTAAGGGGTCCACCAGCGCATGCGGCGCGCGGCCCCGGCGGGGGCGGCGGCCGCCCCCGCGAGGTCGCGCGAGCGGGTGAGCACGCTCACCGGCCGTACTTCCGCTTGTTGTCGGCCAGCAGCTGGTCGGCGGTCTTCACGCCCTCCTTCAGCGCGTCCGCCGGCGAGGCCTGCTTCAGCACCGCCTTGGCCACGGCCAGCTCAAGGGCCTTGGACTGCACGTCGCCGACGCCGGGCAGCGCGGGCAGGAAGCGGAAGACGTCGGGGTTCTCGGCCAGCTTGATCTGCGGCAGGTCGGCGATGGAGGGGTCCTGCCGGACGGAGTTGCGGGCGGGGATCATGCCGGCCTTGGCCCACTCGGTGGACTGGCGGCTGATGTGGTCGATGAAGAACTTGGCCGCCTGCACCTTGTTGGCGTCCTTCGCCGCCTGCGCGGTCATGACGAAGTTGTGCGAGGAGCTCCACACCGCGGGGGTGGCGCCGATGGCGGGCACCGAGGACAGGCCCCACTTCAGGCTCGGGGCGTTGGTCTTCAGGTCGTTGATCTGCCAGATGCCGTCCCAGGTGAAGCTGGTCTTGTCGTTCTTGAAGGCGGCGTACTGGCTGTCGATGGCGACCTTGGCGGGGCTGTGGCCCTTGTCGATCTGCTCGATCATCCAGGCCAGCGCCTGCTCGCCCTCGGCGCCGCCCCACAGGGCCTTGGCGCCGTCCTGGCTGTACAGCTCGCCGCCGTTCTGCCACAGCAGCGACATGAACATCAGGTGGGCCGGCCACTTGTTCGGCATCCAGAACGGCTGGGCCACGCCGGCCTTGGCCAGCTCGGCCAGGGCGTCCTCGTAGGAGGCCTTGTCCTTGGGCGCGTCCTTCAGGCCGATCTTGTCCAGGTGCCCGGCGTTCCAGTAGTCGCCCAGGCAGTGGACGTCCAGCGGGACGGCGTAGCGCTTGCCGTCGTAGACGCCGGCGTTCCAGATGGCGGGGATGAAGTCGGCATCGCTGATCTTGAGGGCGGACACGACGTCGTCGAGCGGGGTGAGCACCGAGCGGGCGGCGAAGGTGCCGATCCAGTCGATGTGGATGACCGCCACGTCCGGGCCCTTGTTCGCGGCGATGGCGGTGGGCAGCGCGGGGTAGAGGTCCTCCCAGCGCCGGGTCACGTTGCGGACCTCGATGCGGCCGGCGTACTGCTTGTTGAACTCCTCCAGCATGGCCCGGAAGTGCGGTCCGTCACCGCCGGTGAAGCCGTTCCAGAACTCCAGGGTGACCTTCGGGCCGTTGTACTCGCCGCCGGAGAAGGTGGGCGCGGCCGAGGCGGGCGCGCCGCCGCCGGCGCCGATCTTGGTGCCGCCGCCGCAGGCGGCCAGCGTCGCGGTCAGCCCGACGGCGCCGGACAGTCCGAGGAAGGAACGGCGGGACAGAGGAGAGGTCATCGTGCACTCCTGGCGGTGAGGGGAGCAAAGCGGACAATAGTCCAAGAAACGGGCGGAAGCGTAAGCGTGGCGCGCCGGCCGTCCAGGGCGGCACCCGCGCCCTGACGTGGGACGACGCGCTCGGGGTCGGCCGCGGTGTTGCGCGCGGAGGGGTCGTCGTCGGCCAGTTCGAGGTGCTCGGCCACGCGCATGTCCCCCGGCAGCGCGATCTCGAGCGGCAGCGCGCCGTGGCGGTCGCGGTTGACCGCGAACAGCGTGAGCTCGCCGGTCTCCGGGTCGTGGGTGGCGGTCGCCCAGATGGCGGGCACCTCGCCGTACTTGGCGGTCTCGATGAGCGGGGAGTCGGGCTCGACCCGCAGCACCTCGCCCCGGGCGTACCGGGAAGTGAGCGCGAACGGGTGGAAGATCGTCTGCCGCCACGCCGGGCCGCCGGGCTCGGTCATGATCGGCGCGATGACGTTGGCGAGCTGGGCCTGGCAGGCGACGCCCACCCGGTCGGCGTTGCGCAGCAGCGTGATGAGCAGGCTGCCGACGACGACCGCGTCGGTGACGTCGTAGACGTCCTCGATGAGCCGGGGGTGGGCGGCCCACTCCAGGGACGACTCGCCCTTGAAGCGGCTCTGGTACCAGACGTTCCACTCGTCGAACGACAGCTTGATCTTCTTGCGGCTGCGCAGCTTGGCGCCCACGTGGTCGGCGGTCGCGGCGATCGACTTGATCATGTGGTCCATGTCGGCCGCGCTGGCCAGGAAGGAGTCGGCGTCGCCGTCACTCGGGTCGTAGTAGGCGTGCAGCGAGATGTAGTCGACCATGTCGTAGGTCGCCTCCAGCACCTCGGCCTCCCACGAGCCGAAGGTCGCCATCCCGCTGTTGGAGCTGCCGCAGGCGACCAGGGACAGGCCGGGGTCGAAGCGCTTGAGCGCCCTCGCGGTCTCGGCGGCGAGCCTGCCGTACTCGCCGGCGGTCTTGTGGCCCATCTGCCACGGCCCGTCCAGCTCGTTGCCCAGGCACCACAGGCGCACGTCGTGCGGCTTGTCGACGCCGTGCGAGCGGCGCAGCTCCGACAGGCGGGTGCCGCCCGGGTAGTTGGCGTACTCGACCAGCTCCAGCGCCTCGGCCACGCCGCGGGTGCCGAGGTTGAGCGCCATCATCGGCTCGACGCCCGCCTTGGCCGCCCAGGCCATGAACTCGTTGAGCCCGAAGCTGTTGTCCTCCAGGCTGCGCCAGGCGAGGTCCAGGCGGGCCGGCCGGTCCTCCACGGGGCCGACGCCGTCCTCCCACCGGTAGTTGGAGACGAAGTTGCCCCCGGGGTAGCGCACCAGGGTCACGCCGAGCTCGCGGGTCAGCTCCAGCACGTCGGTGCGCAGGCCGTCGGCGTCGGCCAGCGGATGGCCCGGCTCGAAGACGCCGGAGTAGACCGTGCGGCCCATGTGCTCGACGAACGAGCCGAACAGCCGCGGCTCCACCGGGGCGATCCGGAAGGAGGGGTCAAGGGAGATATGAGCAGCCGCAGCCAAGGCACGACCTCTCTGTCATCGCGCGTTCAGTGGTACGTGGATTTGTACAACGTTGTTTCAACGTTGTAAACAGGCACAAACACCCCGATACCGTGCTGTTACGTGCGATAGGACCGGTACCGTCGTAGGCGGAGATCGAAGCGGGGACGGGGGAGGATGGCCACGTGGGAGGCACCGTGGGAGTGAGTCTGCGCGACGTCGCGCGCCTGGCCGGGGTGTCGGTGAAGACCGTCTCCAACGTGGTCAACGGGTACGCGCACGTCTCCGCCGCCACGCGGGAGAAGGTCGACCGGGCGCTGTCGGAGCTGGACTACCGCCCGAACCTCTCCGCCCGCAACCTGCGCCAGGGCCGCACCGGGGTGATCGCGCTCGGCCTCCCCGAGATCGACAAGCCGTACTTCGCCGAGCTGTCCCGGTTCGTCATCGCCGCCGCCGCCGAGCACCGGTGGATCGTGGTCATCGAGCAGACCGACGGCGACCTCGGACGCGAGCGCCAGGTGCTGGACGGCGTGCGCGACCACCGCATCGACGGGCTCATCCTGAGCCCGGTCGCCATCGGCAAGGAGGAACTCGCCGCCCGCAGCGACGACACCGCGCTGGTGCTGCTCGGCGAGCGCATCCACGACGGCCCCGCCGACCACGTGGCGATCGACAACGTGCGCGCGGCGCGCGAGGTCACCGAGCACCTGATCGGCCTCGGCCGCACCCGCGTCGCCGCGCTCGGCGCCCAGGAGAACGCCCCGAGCGGCACCTCCTCGGTCCGCCTGGAGGGCTACCGGGAGGCGATGGCGGCGCACGGCCTGCCCGAGACGGTCGTCGAGGTCGAACGGTTCGGCCGGGCGGAAGGCGCCGCCGCGATGGAGACGCTGCTGGACTCCCCCGACCGGCCGGACGCGGTGTTCTGCTTCAACGACCTGCTGGCCCTCGGCGCGATGCGGGCCATCCTGTCGGCCGGCCTGCGCGTCCCGCAGGACATCGCGGTCGCCGGGGTGGACGACATCGAGGACGGCCAGTTCAGCACCCCGACGCTCACCACGGTCGCCCCCGACAAGGACGAGCTGGCCCGCGTCGCCGTCGACCTGCTCAAACGCCGCCTCGACGGCCCCCTCGACCACCCCGTGCAAGAGGTCCGCGCCTCCTACCACCTCATGATCAGGGAAAGCACCTCCCCCGCGAGGCGCTGACGCACCGGGCCGGAAGTTCGCCGCGTGAGTTGACCACCCGATGGGCGAAGCCCGGAAGTTCGCCCTTTGAGTTGATCATTTGATGAGCGCGCCTCCTACCGTCTGATGGTCGGGGAGAGCACGATCCCCGCCTCATGGCCTCGGCGCCGCGCGGAGGCCGCGAGCGCTCCGGGGCTATGCGGCCTGTGCCTTGATGGCGGTTCGGACGGCGTCGAGGAGGGTGGCGGCTCTCAGGTCCGGCACGCCCTCCTGAATGTGGTTCATGACGTAGCCGAACGCCAGGCCGGTCGCCGGGTCGGCGAAGCCGAGCGACCCGCCGTAGCCGGGGAACCCGAAGGCGGTCGGGCTGTACCAGAAGGCGTCCGGCGTCGGCAGGCCGAAACCGGTGCCGATGCGGACGGGCACGCGCAGGACGCGGTCGAGGCCACCGGCCTGTTCCCTGGTCGCCGCGGCCAGGGTCTCGGACGACAGGATGCGATGCCCGTCGACCTCGCCGATGAGCGCGGCGTAGAAGCGGGCCAGCGCGCGGGCGGTGCAGATGCCGTTGGTCGAGGGCATCTCGGCGGCCTGCTCGGCGGGGTCGTCGTGGTTCGGCATCGGCGTGATGACGGTCATCGCCCGCATGGTCAGCGACGTGGGGTCGGTGTAGGCGCGCATCACCTCGCGCGCGGACTCCGGCAGGGAGTCCAGATCGACGGCGGCCAGCGCGTCGAGGTCGTAGGAGGGGGCGATGATCCGGCTCACCCGGTGCCGCTCGGACTCCGGCAGCCCGATCCACAGGTCCAGGCCGAGCGGCGCGGCGATCTCCTCGGCGAGGAACGTGCCGATGCTGCGGCCGGTCACCCGGCGGACGACCTCGCCGACCAGCCAGCCGTAGGTGTGCCCGTGGTAGCCGTGGTCGGTTCCCGGCTCCCAGAATGGGCGCTGGGCGGCCAGGGCGGTCACCATCGGCTCCCAGGCGATCGCCTCGGCCGGGGTGATCGGGTGGTCGAGCGCGGGGAGTCCCGCCTGGTGGGTGAGCAGCCATCGGACGGGGATGCGCTCTTTGCCGTTCGCCGCGAACTCCGGCCAGTACTCGGCGACGGGCGCGTCCAGGTCCAGTCGGCCCCGCTGGGCCAGCAGGTGCGCGCAGGCGGCGGTGATCCCCTTGGTGGTGGAGAACACCACCTGGAGGGTGTCGCGCTCCCAGCGGCGGCCGGTCTCGGGGTCGGCGACGCCGCCCCACAGGTCGACGACCTTGCGGCCGTGCAGGTAGACGGCGACCGCCGCGCCCACCTCCTGGCCCCCGGCCAGGTTGGCCGCGAACGCCTCGCGCACTCCTTCGAATCCCGGTGCGGTCTGTCCGCTCATTTCGGGCATGCGTCATCGCCTTCCGTCTCGCTGGGGGTGACCGGGAAGTGGTTACCTGCGCCATTTCTCGATGAGCCAGGCGCAGATCTCCGGCTCGGTCATCTCGGGGAACTCTTCGGTGAAGGTGACGAGCGCGCGCGTCGCCTCGTCGCGGTCCAGGCCGTGCGCCGCCGCCGCCCTGAGGTACTCCTGGCGCGCGGCGGACGGGCGGCCTCCGCCCGCACCGCGGCCGGGCAGGCCGTCGCGCCACCGCACGATCTCCGCAAGCCGGTCAGGACGCCAGCCGGGAGCCCCGTCGACCTCGACGTCGGGCTCGGGGAAAGGATGGGTGGAGTCGCCGGGATAGCGGGAGCGCCACTTGTGCACCGCGTGCCGGCTCACTCCCAGCGCCTCGCCGATGCCCACGACGCCGAGGAATCGCTCGGTCATGGCGCACCAACTTGTCCGTCCGGCCTCCTTCGGGGGTCTCATTACTACCATGCCGCGGCGGGATCTTCGCCCCGGCGGCGACCGGCAGAACATCGTCTCCGACAGAGACGAAGCTAGTGGAGACGGACCAACCTCGTCAACGAGGAAGACAAGGTTTCACCGTCCGCTGAGTCGCCGCTTGTCGGGCGAGCGAGCTTCATCACGCTTTGGCATGCGCATTGATCGAGGTCACTCGCTCGACTAGCGTCTGGTGGTCATGGGGAGACCTCTGGTCGCGACGGTCGTCACGGCGCTTGTGGCCGCGGTCGTCCCGTTGTCCGCCGCGCCGGCCTCCGCCGCCGTCGTCCTGTCCGCCGCGCCGGCCTCCGCCGCTTATCCCGTCAAGAACGCGCCGGCGCTGACGGCCAACAAGCTGTACAAGAGCGGCGCCCTGCCCGTCTTCGAGTGCCGGAAGGGCGCGCTCAGCACGGCCGACGCCAAAGCGGCCGCGAAGACGCTCCAGGCGTTGTGGGGGTGCATGAACACGGCGTGGGAGGGCTACTTCCGCAAGGCGGGGCTGCCCTTCGCCCCCGCCAAGCTGGTCGTGCTCACCAAGGGCGCCCGCTTCTGCGGCGACGCCTGGGACAAGGACCAGGCCGGGTCGTACTGCGACGGGACCTCGACCGGCGCGGTCCTCACGGACAAGGATTACCTGCGCACCCGCGAGATCTTCCACTTCCAGCTCGTCGCCGGCGTGTACGCCTACCACCTGCAGCGGCTCACCGGCATCGGCAAGGCGTTCGAGGCGATCCCGTACTCCTCCAAGGCCGAGCTGAACGAACAGTTCCGCCGGTACTCACTGCAGTCGAAATGCCTGGCCGGGATCTTCCTCGGCGCCACCTGGAAGACCGCGGCGCGCGAGGCCGAGAGCTGGCGGGCCCTGCTGGAGCTGATGAAGGACAACGGCGACGAGGGCAAGAAGCCGGGACGGCAGGGCAGGGGCGCGAGCATCGCCCGCTGGCTCGACAGGGGGCACGCCTCCCGCGACCCGCGCTCCTGCGACACCTGGACCGCCGCGTCCAAGCTCGTCGCCTGACCGGTCCCTTTCCTCCCCGGTTTCGCTCCCGCTCCCGTCTCGCTTCCGTGCGGGCGGTTTCCCGTCACGCACGGGCGGTTTCCCGTCACGCACGGGCGGTTTCCCGTCACGCACGGGCGGTTTCCCGTCACGCACGGGCGGCTTCGCGTCACGCACGGGCGGCTTCGCGTCACGCGCCGGACGCCCGCCGTCACGAACTTGGAAAACGCCGCACGCTGCGAAAAGGTCGTCTCAATGACGACAGTGGAGGTCTGGTGACGTACGACGTCGCGGCGGTGCGAGAACGGTTCCCGGCGCTGAAGGAAGGGGCGGCGCACTTCGACGGGCCCGGCGGCACGCAGGTGCCCGACGCCGTGGCCGACGCGGTGGCCGGCGCGCTGACGGCGGCCGTGGCCAACCGGGGGTCGGTGACCGCGGCCGAGGTCCGCGCCGACCAGATCGTCTTGGACGCGCGGCGCGCGATGGCCGACCTGCTCGCGGGCGTGCCGGCGGGCATCGTGTTCGGCCGCAGCATGACCCAGCTCACCTACGACCTGGCCCGCGCGCTGGCCAAGGACTGGAACCCCGGCGACGAGGTCGTGGTCAGCCGGCTCGACCACGACGCCGACATCCGGCCCTGGGTGCACGCCGCCGAGGCGCGCGGGGTCACGGTGCGGTGGGCCGAGTTCGACCGCGAGAGCGGCGAGCTGGACGTGGAGGCGGTCGCCGGGCTGCTCGGCCCGCGCACCAGGCTCGTCGCCGTGACCGGCGCGTCCAACCTGCTGGGCACCCGGCCGGACGTCCCCGCGATCGCCGAGCGCACGCACGCCGCCGGGGCGCTGCTCTTCGTGGACGGGGTGCACCTGACCCCGCACAGCGTGGTCGACATCGGGGCGCTCGGCGCCGACTTCTACGCCTGCTCGCCGTACAAGTTCCTCGGCCCGCACCTCGGCGTCCTGGCCGCCGACCCGGAGCTGCTGGAGGGCGTCCACTCCGACAAGCTGCTGCCGCAGACCGGCGCCGTTCCCGAGCGCTTCGAGCTCGGCACGCTGCCCTACGAACTGCTCGCAGGCACGACGGCCGCGGTGGACTTCCTTGCCGGCCTCGTCCCCGGCGAGGGCACCCGCCGCGAGCGGCTGGTGCGCTCGATGACCGCGCTGGAGGACCACGAGCAGGTCATGCTGGAGCGGCTGGAGAACGGGCTGACCCGCATCCCCGGCATGCGCCTGTACGGCGCCCCCGGACGCAGGCGCACCCCCACGACGCTGTTCTCGGTGGACGGCGTGGACTCCGCCGAGATCTACTCCTTCCTCGCGGCGCGCGGCGTCAACGCGCCGGCCGGCAGCTTCTACGCCCTCGAGTGCAGCCGATGGCTGGGACTCGGCGATGCCGGAGCGGTCCGCGCCGGCATCGCCCCCTACACCGACGAGTCCGACGTCGACCGCCTCCTCGACGGCCTCGACGCCCTGACCGCCTGACCTCGCCCGCCTCTCCCCCGTCCGCGCCCATCCGCGCGGGCGGGGGCGCTGGCGTGTCGGCGCCACCACGGACCAGTGGCGCCCGGCGTGGTGGACGCCACCACAGGCCGGTCGGCAGTCTCCAGTTCGGGCCAACCACGCCCTGACCTGCCGAGCCGGGTCGGGCGCAGCGGCGGCTCGGATGTCAGAGGTCGAATTCGCCCTTGGTGGCGCCGTCGAGGAAGCAGGCCCACTCGTGCGGGGTGAACACCAGCACCGGCCCGCCCGGATCCTTGGAATCCCGCACCGCCACCACCCCCGGCAGATTCGTCGCCACCTCCACGCAGCCCGAGCCCACCTGGTCTCCGCTCGCCGTGGCCTTGTGCCAGTCGGCCTTGCTCATATCTGCTTCTTCCATCGGTCTCGCGCGTCCTTGATCAAGATGAGCGATGCCTGCTGCGAGTGTGCGTCCGCCCGTATGGCGTCGTACCTGCCGCGGACCTGGGTCACGATGGTCTCGTCCGTGGTGACGAGCCCCTCCGCCGCGGATTCCGCGTACACCGTATCGGGCTGCCCACCCGGCAACAGTTCCGCTATAGCGAACTGTGACATCAGCCCAGGCGTGCAACCGGCGGCCAAAGGCACGACCTGAATGGCCGCATTGGGACGCTCCGCGGTTGCCAGCAGATAGTCCAGCTGCTCACACATGGTCTTCGGGTCACCCACGGGCCGATGAAGTATCCCCTCGTCCAGTAACGCCCAGAGGGTGAACGGAGGGTTCTGCCGGTCCAGGACCAGTTTGCGCCGTATCCGGCTGACCAGTCGCCGGTCCAGCTCGGCTGCCGTGATCATGGGAGCGCGCCGGAATATGTACCGGGCGTAGGACTCGACCTGGAGCAATCCGGGGGCCAGCAGCGGATCCCAGGTGCGCAGCACCCCGGCCCGGGGTTCGATCTCCTCCACCCAGCGCAGGTGGTAGCGCGGTCCCCCGTCGGGGGAAAGCATCAGCCTGTATAGCGCGACAAAGTGCGATTTAGCGGATAGACCGAAGATCTGATCGAGCCTTTCCGCGTAATCACGGGACGGCCTTCGCTTAGCCAATTCGATCTGCGACACGAGATCCTGCGAACAGCCGAGACGTTCTCCTATGCGCGCCTGCGACAGGCCTGCCTCCATTCTGTACGCCCGCAGGTCAGCGCCGAAGCGCTCCAGCGGAGAGCATGACCCGGCGCCGGGTTCACCGTTCATGACCGCTCCAATCATGGGGTGAAGTGCAGCTAGAACGGCGATGGACGTCAATTTACGACGCTTTACGACAGGCGTGTCGTCGTCGGCCGTACACCGCCGTTCATCGCCGTTCCCTGCCGTGTGAATTTACTTCGGAACGGCGGTCCGTGCGGGCATTCTTTGCGCACGGTGAGGCGATTCTGCCGGTCGGTCACCGCGAAACGTGACAAGTCACCGGAATAGCCGGCAGAGAAAGGGGACGGCATGACCGTGGGAATTCTCTTGGGTGAGACGGAGCTGGAGGGCACGCCGCGAAGCGTGGGCGTCGCGCGGCGGTTCGTCCGGGACACTCTGGGGGCCGAGCACCCCGTCCTGGACGACGTGACGCTGCTCGTCTCGGAACTGGTCACCAACGCGCTGGCCCACTCCGGCTCCGGACTGGACGGCGGGATCGTCCGGGTCGGCATCGGAGAACTACCCGGCAGGAGACTTCACGTCGTCGTGGTCGACGACGGCTCGCCGTACGCGATTCCGCGCCCCAGGACCGCGAAGCCGGCGGACGAGAACGGGCGCGGACTGGCGATACTGCAGTCGCTCGCCAAGCGCTGGGGCACCTACCGGGACGGCACCCGCCGCGTCATCTGGTTCCAGATCGACTTCCGCGAACAGGACGCGCACGGCTAGTGCTGTTCAGGAACGTTAACCGGCTCGGGTCCGTAGCCGGCGCCGACATCGCCGTACCACGACCCGCCGACCCGGCGCCGATCACCTCCAGCACATGGCCGGAGCGGAAAGCCGGGAAGCGCACCGTGATGGACAGGCCGCCTTCGGGGCGGGCGATGGTGGTGAGGGTGGCGTGGTGGGCGCGGACGACGGCGTCGACGATGGCGAGGCCGAGCCCGTAGCCGCCGTGACGGCCGTGACGTTCGGGCGTCAGTCTCTGGAAGGGTTGAAAGAGGCGTTCGACCTGGTCGCCGGGGATGACCGGCCCGGTGTTGCCGACCGTTAGAACGACCTGTGTGCCTGAGGTCTCGGTGGCGATGTGAACGTGCCCGCCGGCGTGGTTGTGGCGGACGGCGTTGTCGACCAGGTTGGCGACGAGGCTCTCGATGAGTCCAGGATCTCCGGCCGTCAAAGCGGGCACCAGGCGTTCGCTGAGATCGACGGCCTTCTCCTTGGCCAGGTCACGGCGAGAGGCGAGCACTCCTTCGACGATGTGGGCGAGGTCGAGGGTGTCCCAGCGGGTGACGCCGCCCTCGCCGGTGGCCAGAGCCAGCAGTGCCTGGACGAGCCGTTCCTGGTGTTCGCCGAGAGCCAGTGCCTCCTGGCAGACCGAGCGCAGGGTGGCGGCGTCGGCGTCGGGGTCGCCGAGGGCGACTTCGAGAAGGGTGCGCAGGCCGGCCAGGGGTGTTCGCAGCTCGTGGGAGGCGTTGGCGACGAAGTGGCGCTGGGCGTCGAAGGATGCCTGAAGGCGAGCGAACAGGTCGTCCAGGGTGTGGCCGAGTTCGGTCAGTTCGTCCGCGGGCTCGCCGAGGGCGAGTCGCCGGTGGAGGTCTCCGGCGGAGATGCTCCTGGCGGTGGCGGTGATGGCGCGCAGCGGGCGCAGGAATCGGCCGGCGACGAACCACCCGAGAACCAGGGCGATGGGGATCAGGACGACCAGGGCGACGGCGGAGCCCGTGAGGAGCTGAGGCAGGGCGATTCCCGGCCCGGTCTCGGAGATCGCGCTCGACGGGTTCCCTGCGGGGATGGCCGCGTCGATGCGGGCGAGCGGGACGGCGGCCAGGACCAGCACCAGAACCCCTGCGGCGTAGATGCCCGCCGTGTAGGCGAGCGCGAGCCGGGTCCGCAGGGACCTTCTGGGGAGTGCGTGAGCGGTCATGACGGTCCGATGCGGTAGCCGCCCTCGCGGATGGTCTCGATCACGGGCGGGTCGCCGAGCTTGGCCCGCAACCGGTGCATGGTGTGCTTGACGGCGCTGCTGAAGGGGTCGGCGGCCTCGTCCCAGACGCGTTCGAGCAGGTCCTCCGCGGAGATGACCACGCCGGGCACGGCGAGCAGGCATTCGAGCAGGGCGAACTCCCGGGGGCTCAGGTCAAGGCTCCGGCCGGCCCGTAACGCGGTACGGCGGGCCGGATCGAGGGTGATGTCCCCGCATGCCAGGATCGGCGGCAGCGGCGGGGTGGCGCGGCGGGCCAGGGCGCGAACGCGGGCCACCAGTTCTGCGAACCCGAAAGGTTTGGGCAGGTAGTCGTCGGCGCCGAGGCCGAGCCCGGCGACGCGGTCCTCGATCGTGCCGGAGGCGGTGAGCATCAGGACGCGGGTCGGACAGCGGCCCTGGGCGAGGCGCCGGCAGACCTCGTCCCCATGGACGCCGGGCAGGTCGCGGTCGAGCACCACCACGTCGTAGCGAGTGGCGGCCAGGCGGTCGAGGGCGGCGGTCCCGTCCAGGACCACGTCGACGGCCATGCCCTCGCGGCGCAGCCCGGTCCCGATGGAGCGGGCGAGGACCTCGAAGTCCTCCACGACCAGGACCCTCACCGCCGTTCACCGCCGGTCATCGTGCGGGCGGGGCGGCCGGGTCGAGGTGCCATGGCTCAACGATGCCAGGTCCCCGGTCTCAGCCGGGTCGCAGCCCGTGCGACCCGGCCGAGACCGGGAGCCGCGTACAACCGTCGGCATGAGTCCATCCTCCAATCCGACGAGCCGGACCGTCACCGGCCTGCGCGAGCGATATGGGGCGACCCTGGCGGGCCGGGCGCTGCGCGAGGAGTGGGTCAGGTTCCGCACCGGACGCGGCCGGGCGCTCGCCATGGCGGCCTCCGTACTGGTCACGGTGTCGCTCGGACTGCTGATCGCCGGGGGCACCCGCAGCACCTGCGTGACCGGGAAGGGCGAGGGCCCCTGCCCCGCGCCTCTGGTGGGACCCGACGGCACGGCGGTGCGGGACAAGTACTACTTCGTGCACCAGCCGCTTCAGGGGAACGGCGGCGTCACCGCCCGCGTGTCGGACCTGACCGGCCAGATGCGGCTGCCGGACGTCGTACCCGGGGTGCGCAACGTGAAGCAGGGGGTGGTGCCGTGGGCGAAGGCCGGGCTCCTCGTCAGGCAGAGCCTCGAGCAGGGCACCCCGTACGCCGCCGTCATGCTCACCGGAGGCCACGGCGTGCGGATGCAACACAACTTCACCCACGACGTGCCCGGCGGCCCTCACAATGGCCCGCAGTGGCTGCGGCTGACCAGGTCGGGCGACACCGTCACCGGGTACGAGTCGGACGACGGCACGACGTGGAGCAAGATCAGCACGGTCAGGCTGATTGGGCTGCCCGAGACGGCGGAGATCGGGCTGTTCGTCACCTCACCAGGGGCCCTGTGGGAGAGGGCGGTTGCCTTCGCCCAGGCCACCGCCACCTTCGACCAGATCAAGCTGCAGGGCGCGAACGGTTCCTGGCGCCACGACGACGTCGGCGTCGTCATGGAGTCCGACGGCAGGACTCCGCATCACCCCGGCGGAGTCGTCGAGTCCGGGGACAAGCTCATCGTGACCGGAGGCGGCGACATCGGCCCCGCCACGGCCGAGGGCGGCATCCGCGCCGACCTCCTCCTACTCGGCGGAGCCCTGGGCCTGATCCCGCTGCTCGTGATGGCGGCCACGTTCATCACCGCGGACCACCGGCGCAGACGGCCCGGGACCGGCTCCCCGACCGGGACCGGGCCGGCGACCGGACCCAGCCCGTCGATCGGGATCGGTTCGCGACCCGAGACCGGCCCGTCGGGCGGGGCGTATCCGGCGTGGGCGCTCGCGGCGAAGGGTGCGGTGGTCGGCGCGGTCGCGTTCATGACGGGGCTGGTGACCTCGGGCGTCGTGATCCCTGCCGGCCTGGCGCTGTTGCGTGCGCACCAGAACCCGATCCAGCCGATGACCCTCGGCACCGAACTGCGAATGATCGTCGGCTACGCGACGCTGACCGCGCTCGCCGCCGTACTGACTCTGGCCCTCGCCGCGCTCGTCAGGCGCGCGATCGTGGCGGTCGTGCTGGCCGTCGCGCTGCTCGTCGTCCCCTACCTGCTGGGAACGGCGGGCCTGGCGACCTGGCTGCTGACCGTCACCCCCGCCGCCGGCTTCGCGATCATCCAGAGCATCCCCACATTCGCGCACGTGGACGTGGACCCGTCACCGCTCGTCGGCTACTACCCCCTCCCCCCATGCGCCGGTCTGGCCGTGACCTCCGGCTACGCCATCCTCACCCTCGCGGCCGCGATGGCCGCACGCCGCAGGAGGAACGCACGCCCGGCTTCCCCCTCTTGAAGGCGCGATACTGGGCCGACAGGTCATCCCATGCGGCAGACGGGGCGATCGGCCTGGCGTTCGACTCCGCTTGCGGCGGTCGCGGCGCGACCGAGAGATCCCGGGTACGCCGGACCCCGGCGCGAGGCTCGATTTCTTCAATCCAGCCCAGGTGATAGCGCGGTCCACCGTCAGAAGCGTTCACCGAGCGGTATAGCGCGACGAAATGCCATGTCCCAGACGACCCGGCACTCTGGTGAAACTTTCCGCGTGGTCGCGTGACGACCCGCGTTCACCCGACTGGACTGTGAAACAAGGTCTCGAGAACAACCGAGGCGTTCTCCGCTGCACGCCTGCGGGGAGCCCGGCATCCGCGCAGTACGCGCAGGCCGGCACGAGCGGCACGGGAACGGCCGGAGGCGACGACAGCAGCGGGGGCCGGACGGCAATGGAAATCCCCGTTCGGCCGATAATGACGAGATCGTCTTTCGGACGCCCGTATTCGGCGCGCTGTTGACATTCATCCGCAATCGATGGTCAATCGATGGGCTGATCCGTCGGCGATCACCGAATTCCGGCGGGACGGAAATCACGCGTGACACCGACGGGGTCGACGCGTGATCGCGACAGAAGGGAAACGAGATGAGGCTTGCTCATCGATACGCGCTCACCGTGCTGGCGGTTGCCGCGCTGCTGGTGACGCCGCTCGCTGCCGGCGCCGCGTGGGCTTCACCGGCCGCCGGGACGACGTCCGGCGGGTTCGGCGTCACCACCTGGCAGGAACTGCCCAAAAGCGTCGCCGCGACGAGGTCGACACTGGAGGCGGAGACGAGTTACTGCATTCCCGTGGCCGGGCCCGGCGTGAAGATGACCTTCTACTGCGACATCAAGGAATTGAGCACGCTCTACGTCTACTGCGAGGGCGTGACCGTCATCATCACCCTGAACCCCGGGAAGTGGGCGCCGTCGGGAAGCTGTCCGGGGTATCGCGGGTACCGCCTGACGCCCAGGGTCTAGCAGCCGCCGACTGAAAATTTCAGTAGCTCATCGAGGTTGACCAGGGGATGCGCGAAAGGTCCACGTACGGCGACTGGACCGGTTAAGGCGGGAGCAGCAGCATCTGACCGGTAGCCGCCACCGGCCCCGCCGGGGCACGTACCCGCTTCGAGGAGGCCTCCCGCCATGCCACCGCACCGGACCTGGCTCACCCTGGCCGCGACGGCCCTGCTGGCGACCACCGGAACCGCCCTGCCCGCGCGAGCAGCCGGCGGCGCGGCGGGCACGGGTTCCGCCGCCGCCGCCGAGGCCGGGCCGGCGCTGGCCGTGGATCTGAGCGCGCCGACCCACCCCATCAGCCCGTACGTGTACGGGATGAACTTCACCGAGGAGGCGCTGGCCAAGGAGCTGCGCCTGCCGGTGCGGCGCTGGGGCGGCAACGCCACCACCCGGTACAACTTCCGGCTGGACACCACCAACCGGGCCTCGGACTGGTACTTCGAGAACATCGCCGGCGACAACGCCGACCCCGCCGCGCTGCCGGACGGCTCGGAGACCGACCGGTTCGTCGACCAGGACAAGCGCACCGGCACCGACAGCGTCATCACCCTCCCGCTGATCGGCTGGGCGCCGAAGGAGCGGGCCAAGGCGTGCGGGTTCAGCGTGGAGAAGTACGGCCCGCAGCAGTCGAGCGACCAGTGGGCGCCCGACTGCGGCAACGGCGTCCGGCCGGACGGCACGAACATCACCGGCAACGACCCGCACGACACCAGCGTGGAGATCGGGCCCGAGTACGTCACCGACTGGATGGCCCACCTGCGCGGCCGGTACGGCGACGCGGCGCACGGCGGCGTGCGCTTCTACAACCTGGACAACGAGCCCGACATCTGGCATTCGACGCACCGCGACGTGCACCCGGCCGGCGCCTCCTATGACGAGATGCGCGACAAGACCTACGCGATCGCGGGCGCGGTCAAGGCCGCCGATCCCAAGGCCCAGACCCTCGGCCCGGTCGGCTGGGGATGGTCGTCGATCACCCTGTCCGGCTCCGACCAGCAGCGATGCTCCATCGAGGGCTGCTGGAGCAACCCGCCGGACCAGGCCGCGCACGGCGGCGTGCCGTTCGGCGAGTGGTACCTGCAGCAGATGCGCGCCTACGAGCAGGCGCATGGTGTGCGCATCCTGGACTACTACGACAACCACTGGTACCCGCAGGCCGGGGTCTTCGGCGGCGACCCGAGCGACGCGGGCGACGCGGCCAAGCAGGCGCTGCGGCTGCGCCAGACCCGCACGCTGTGGGACCGCGCCTACACCGACGAGAGCTGGATCGGCCAGCCGGTCTACCTCATCCCGCGGATGAAGGAGATGGTCGCCCGCAACTACCCGGGCACCAAGGTGGCCGTCACCGAGTACAACTTCGGCGCCCTCGGCTCGCTGAACGGCGCGCTCGCGCAGGCCGACGTGCTGGGCATCTTCGGCCGGGAGGGCGCGGACCTGGCGACCCTGTGGTCGCCGCCCACCTCGGCCGAACCCGGCGCCTACGCCTTCCGCATGTTCCTCAACTACGACGGCCAGGGGGGCCGCTTCGGCGACACCTCGGTGCTGTCCACCAGCGAGGACCAGGGCCGGCTCGCCGTGTACGGGGCCAGGCGCGGCGCGGACGGCGCGCTGACGCTGGTGGTCGTGAACAAGACCGGCTCGGACCTCACCAGCCCGCTCACCGTCAAGGGCGGCGCCCCGGGCACCTCGGCGCAGGTCTACCGGTACAGCGGCGCCGACCTCACCGCGATCGCCCGCGCCGCGGACCTGCCGCTCACCACGACGGCCACCTCGGCCACGGCCTCCACCACCTTCCCGGCCAACTCCATCACCACGCTGGTCGTGCCGGACTCGGTGCCGCCCACCGCTCCGGCCGGGCTGAAGGCGGGCCGTCCCACGGCGCACGCGGTCACGCTCACCTGGTCCCCGGCCAGGGACAACGTCGCGGTCAAGGGTTACCAGCTCTCCCGGCAGGCGCCCGGCGAGCCGGTCAGAACGCAGGACCTCACCGCGACCCGGGCCGTCGTGACCGACCTGGCGCCCGGCCGGTGCTACACGTTCTGGGTGCGCGCCCGTGACCTGGCCGGCAACCTCGGCCCCCGCTCGGCCCCCATCCAGGTGACCACTCCCCCGCGCTGACGCTCCGCGGGCCCGGCGCCCGGGCGGCGCGCAGTATGCTCGCTGCGTTCCACCCGGCGCCGGCCCGCGTCCGCACGCTCACGGTGCGACGCCCGGCGCGTCCGTCCGGTGCCTGGCCCGGCCGGGTCAGAGGCGATCGTCGTGGGGAGAGTGCTGATGGGTGACGCCGGAGCCTTACCGGCCAGGGTGTTCATCTCCTATTCGAGCGCGGACCGCGAGTTCGCCCGGTTCCTGGACGGCTCGCTGGCCGCCGCCGGTGTCGCCACCTTCCTGGCCGAGCGCGATCTGAAGGTGGGCGACTCGATCCCGGAGCGGATCTTCGGGGAGATCGCCGCCGCCACCAGCCTGATCTACGTCGTCTCCCGCGCCTCGGTGCGCTCGCCCTGGGTGCGCGAGGAGCTGGGCGTCGCCAAGATCCGCGCGATGGAGGGCAAGGGGTTCGGCATCCTGCCGCTCCTGCTCGACGACGTGACGCTCCCGCCGAGCGTCAGCCACATCAAGTACGCCGACTTCCGGGACTGGCGGGACGCCACGTCCTACCGCAAGACGGTGCTGGAACTGCTCCAATCCCTGGGCGGCGCTCCGGTGTTGATCGGAAAGCCGCAGATCCTCTGGTACCTGGACAACCTCGACACGCTGAAGTTCGTCAAGCACGCCGTGTCGGTGCTGCACACCCGCACCGACACCGCCACCGGTTACTTCCAGTGGTTCGACAGCTGGCACTGGTCGGTCAAGTACGCCGCCAGCGACGACGACCCGCCGTTCTTCTCGGCCATGGACCGGCTGGAGGAGCTGCTGGCCCCGGTGGCGGACGGCGACCAGCGGCTGCGGGCGCTGCGAGACTGCATAGAGCCGGCCAAGAAGGCCGTGGTGCGGGGCTCCAGGGATCCCGGCGACCGGGGCGAGTCGAGCCGGCGGATCCGCGAGGTCGTGGAGGTCTGCGCCCGGATGCTCGCCATCCTGAACGATCTGGAGGGTGACTTCGAGGCCTCCGTGCACGCCGCGATCGCCACCAGGATGGAGCACCCGTGACCCACGACGCGGGACCGCCGGCCTTCCCCGCGAAACATCCGCTCCGGACGCCGCGCGGCGTCCCGGCTCAGGTCGCGGACCGGGCTTCGGGCTCGGGCCGGGTGACGCGCAGAGCGCTCGCGATGTCGTCGATCCGCCGGTCGTACTCCGACGGCGCGGCGTCCCTGAAGTCGGCGTAGTAGCGCGTCTGCGCGAACGCCGGCAGCTCGACGTCCTTGATCACGACGGGGATGAAGCGCGACCCGTTCTCGATGGCCCGCTGTACCAGCGCCGCGTACTCCTGCCGCGCCCACCCGCTGGCCATCGACGCCGGGCTGCAGACCAGGATGCCGGCGGCCGAGTCGCGGATGGCCCGCTCCACCGCGTGCACGAGCACGTCGCCGGGCGCGAGGACGACCTGGTCGCGCGCGATGCGCAGCCCCCTGGCCTCCAGACGCCGGGTGAACGCCTCCACCCACTCGCCGTCCTCATGGGAGTAGGCGACGAAGGCGTCGTAGGCGACCCGCCCGGACCGTCGCGGGGACGACCGCGTCCGCCGGAGCGGCCCCGTTCCCACCGAAGGTCCGCTCTTCTCGGACGGTCCCGTTCCCGCCACCGAAGGTCTCTCAGACGGTCCCGTTCCCGCCCCCGGCTCCGTCTCCTCGGACGGTCCCGTCCCCGCCGGCGGCTCCGTCTCTTCGGACGGCAGGGCCTCGGGCACGGGCGCGGGTGCGGAGGCGGGCGGGCGCGGGGCCGCGCGACGGGCGGGCCGCACCGCCACCCAGGCGTAGTAGGCGGCCACGACGCCCGCCACGGTGCCGACCGCCGTCAACGCCAGCGCCACCGCTTCCATGCCGCAGATCCTAACGCGCGGGCTCCCCGCACCGGCCTCAGGCGAACAGGTCGCGCAGGGCCGCGGCGAGGCGTTCGTAGTCCTGTTCGCGGTTGTAGACCTGGGCGGACAGGCGAAGCAGGCCGGCGCCGGGCCATCCCTTGATGCCCGCCCGGACGCCGTGCCTGCGCAGGATCTCGGCCGACAGCGCCTCGGCGCGCGGCTGGGTCTCGGCGACCCCGTCCGGCAGTCGCAGGACGCACATGGCCAGCTCCGGGTCCGCGCGCCAGGGCCGCAGGCCGGCGACGTCGGCGACGATACGGCGGCCGGTCGCCGCCAGCTCGGCGTTGCCGGCCCGGACGGCGCTCGGCCCGACGTCCTCCAGCACCCGAAGGCCCTCGGGCGCGGCCAGCCATGGCGTGTAGTCGCGGGTGCCCTGGAATTCGAGACTGCGAGGGAAGCCGTCCGGCTGGTAGAACGAGGGGATCAGCGGCTCGATCCGCTCGCGCCAGGCGGGGGCGACGGCCAGCACACCCGCGGGCCGGGGCCCGAAGGCCCACTTGTGCAGGTTGCCGGTCCAGAAGTCGGCGTCCAGCTCGCCGAGGTCCACCTCCAGCATGCCGGGGGCATGCGCGGCGTCCACGATCGTCGTCACGCCCAGGGCGCGGAACCCCGCCACCAGCTCGCCCACCGGCAGCAGGCGGGCGGTGTGGGAGGTGATGTGGTCGAAGACGGCCGCCTTGGTGCGCGGCGTCACCGCGCCGAGGTAGGCCCGCGCGGCGTCCTCCCCCGACCATTCGCCGTCGTCGCGCCCGGGAAGGTCCACCACGACCACCTCGGCGCCGGTCCGCTCGGCCGTGCGCCGCACGGCGATCTCGACGGCGCCGTAGGTGTGGTCGCTGATCACGATCTGGTCGCCGGGCCGCAGCGTCAGGCTGTTCAGCGCGACGGCGACGCCCTCGGTCACGTTGGAGACGAACGCGACGCCGCCGGGCTCGGCGCCGAGGAAGGCCGCCACCTCCTCGCGCGCCTTGGCGACGCGCTCGGTCACCGTGGCGAAGAACGCGTCGGGAGCCCGCTCGGCCTCCCGGCGCAGCTCGTCCTGCCTCTCCTGCACCCGGCGCGGCACCGCCCCGAACGATCCGTGGTTCAGGTGCACGACGGCGGGGTCCAGGCTGAAGTCTTCGATATCCACAACCGGACACTAACCGCCGTCGCCCGTACGCTCCTTCGCCGCCCCGCCTTTCCCTCCCGCGAGCCCGCCCCCGCCTCGTCCATGCCCGGAAGGGTGCCCGCGCACGGCCGGGCGGCGGTAATGCGGCGGGTTCGCCGCTCATCGGGTTTTCCCGCATTCACCTGCGCCTCAGGCGCTCGGCGGCACGGGCCGTCTCGCCATATGGAACAAAGCCGCCACGGCCGGGCGCCCTTTGGGCCCCCCGCCGATAAAGCTCACAAAGCAACAGGAATCACGCCGATAAAGCTCACGAAGAGGGACAAAGCAGCAGGACAACCCGGTCGGCGGGACAGGGAACGCATTGATCACGACAAGGGCAACTCTGGAGACAACCAGGATGATCATCCATAGAGAGGCAGGGAAGCCAACGTTTCTCCGGAACATTTCACCTCCATTCCGGATTTCTGGTGAAATTTCATGTCAACGTATTCTTTTGGGCCCCCACTGGCGGTTAGGCTCCCTCCGGAATGTCACCCACAGGAGGAGCAGCTTTGTCGTTACGGTTGAAGCGCCTTGTTTCGGTGATCGCCGCGGGGGGTCTCGCTGTCCTGGTGACGGCGAGTCCGGCAGGCGCTTTCGATGCCCCCTACGACCCCGAACCCATCTCTCCCTACGCGCAGCCGGCGGACGCGAGCGTCCCCCAGCGGGGCTGCGCCGCGACGCTCGCGGACCCGAAGAACGCCGGCGGGAGCATCCCGGCGGTCCAGGTCATCTACGCCTGGCACGACGGCATCGGGAACAGGTACGAGCAGCAGGTCGAGAAGATCGCCAAGATCGTCGACCGGATGGACTGGTCGCTGGACGAGTCCACCAACTACGACCAGCACATCAACCTGAGCTGCAGGACCGGGTACAGCACCAGCACCTACTCCGGGTACGCCCACGCCCTGGTCGTGCCTGAGAAGATCGAGTCCGGCGTCATCGGCGGCGAGACCCCGGTCCAGACCATCACCCACGATCTGGCGGACTCCGGCTACGACGTCGACAACCGCAAGTACGTGGTGTTCGAGGACTTCAACGGCACGGCCAACGCCTGGTGCGAACCCGCGTGCGCGGCGACCGCCGACGCGTGGGCGAGCGGCACCATGCTGCACGAGCTGGTCCACCTCGCCGCGGACGGCTTCTACGTCGACCACCCCAAGGTCACCGAGGGCTCGGAGATCCTGAGCTACCCCGACCTGATGTCCAACCCGTACTACGACTGGACGCTGGACCACGACTTCAACAACTACTACGACCCCAGCGAGACCTCGGCCACCTTCTACCAGGGCAACTATCCCGACACCCGCAAGGCCAACGCGGCGAGCTGGCCGTACTTCACCACGGCGACCTGCTGCGACGTCGGGTACAGCAACGACCTGCTGACCGCGCAGGAGCGCACCGTCGAGGCGCAGGCGCCCTACGCGACGCCCGCGGGCTTCAGCGTCTCGGGCGGAGGCTGGATGCAGGTCACCCCGCCGGGGTCCGACAGCCAGGTCTCCGCGCGGTACTACGACGGGCGGCGGTCGCTGACCATGAACGTCCAGTCCTACGCCGAGGGATCGGTGTCGGTGACCCGCAGGCCGGCGGTCACCGCCGGGCAGCGCTACAAGTTCTTCGCCAAGCTGACCACCGGCACCTCGGGCAACGTGAAGCTGCGGCTGGGCTGGTACAACTCCTCGGGCACGCTGATCTCCAACAGCGACGGCCCGGTCACCGCGCTGACGACCGGCTGGCAGGAGTACTCGGTGTCGGCGGTCGCACCGAGCGGGACGGCCACCGCGCAACTGTCGGTGGTCAGCCCCTCCGGGCAGAACTTCGCCTACGTGCTGGACGGGCTGCAGCTCAACCAGTGCAACAACGGCAAGACCAGCGACGGCTGCCGCGTCGGCAACAGCTGAACCTCGCCCCCACGCCCGCCCGGCCGCACCCAGCGGCCGGGCGGGTTCGCGTCGCGGCCACGCGGGAGGTCAGAAGGTGAAGGGCTGGGAGGTGACGCCGTTGTCGAAGTTGGACAGCAGCAGCCCGGGCTCGCCGGTGGCGCGGATGCCGGGCAGGCGGGTGAACAGCTCGCGGTACATGATCTTGATCTCCTGGCGGGCCAGGTTGGCGCCCAGGCAGAAGTGCGGGCCGGGACCGCCGAAGCCCACGTGCGGGTTCGGCTTGCGGGTGATGTCGTAGCGGCCGGGGTCGTCGAAGACCTCTTCGTCGCGGTTGGCGGAGCCGTAGAACAGCACCACCTTGTCGCCGGGGACGAACCTGACCCCGCGCATCTCGTACTCCTCGGTGACGGTGCGCCGGAACTGCATGATGGGCGAGACGTAGCGGACGGTCTCCTCGATGGCGCCGCCGATGTGGGCCTCGAAGTCGCCGGTCAGCCGCTCGCGTTCGGCGGGGTTGTCGGTGAGCAGTTTCAGGCCGTGCGCCATGGTATTGCGCGCGGTCTCGTTGCCGGCCACCAGCAGCAGCGTGAAGAACGAGCCGAGCTCCCTCGGCGTCAGGCGCTCGCCGTCGACGTTGGCCGTGACCAGCGCCGACACCAGGTCGCCCGCGGGCTCGCGCTCGCGCTCACGCCCGAGGTCGATCACCATGCGCTGCAGGGCGAACAGCGCCGCCATGTTGCGCCCGGCCATGGCGATCGTGCGCGGCAGGCTCATGCGGACGCCGGTGTAGGCGGTGGAGACGTCCACGTGCTGGTGCACCTTGGCGCGGATGCCGTCGGGGATGCCCATCATGTCGCAGATGACGTGGATGGGCAGCCGGGCGGCGACCTGCGAGACGAAGTCGCGCGGCCCCTGCTCGACGACGTCGTCGACGATGCGCTCGGCGGCCCTGGCGATGCCGTCGTTCAGGCCGCTGAGCATCTTCGGCGAGAACGCGCGGGACACGATGCGGCGCAGGCGGGCGTGGCGGGGGTCGTCGAGGTTGACCATCGAGTCGCCGAAGACGTGCTTGACCCAGCCGGGCGGCTCGGGGTTGGTGACGGCCGGCTCGCTGGAGAACACCTTGGCGTTGCGGCTGGCCTCCACCACCTCGGCGTGCCGCACCAAGGCGTGGAACCCCTTGCCGGAGCGGAGCAGGGGCACCCGGCGCTCGGGGAAGAACACCGGGTGGGGAAGGCTCCGCAGCCGGGCGAAGTCGCGCTCGCGCTCGTGCGGCGGCCGGCGCCAGAACGCCAGGTCCGCCAGGTCGATGCCCGTGTCCACCGCCGTTGTCACGGTCCTATCCTGGCACGCCCGCGGCGGCGCCGCCGCCGCGCGGGCATCGTCCCGCCTCAGCGGTAGGGCTGCCACCGGGTGGTCAGGTCGCGGGCGCGGAAGGTGCGCATGCGATGCTCCCACTGGAGGCGGATCGCCGGGTTGCTGCGCAGGATCGGCAGCACGCTGGTGACCAGCTTCAGCTCGCGCAGCCGCCGCAGCACCGGGAAGCCCTCCCACGCGGTGACGTCCACGCCGTAGTGCTCGGCCAGCAGGGCGTGGTCGTCGGTGGCGTAGTCCAGCCGCAGCCGCCCGACGGCCACCGGCGCCAGGTCCCACTCGCGCGGGCCGACGCCGGTGCCGTCGAAGTCGCACAGCACCGGACCGCGAGGTCCGGCGATGACGTTGCCGAGGAAGGCGTCGCCGTGGATCACGCCGGGCGGCAGCGCGAAGCGCAGCCCGGCGAGCTGCTCCTCCACCTCGTCGCACTCGCGCAGCAGGAACGCGTGGTCGGCGGCGCCGAGGTCCTCGGGCTCGGCCAGCCGCTGCCGCACCTCGCGCATCGGCCGCCAGCGCGGCAGGCCGGCGGGCGGGCCGGGGAGCCGGTGCAGGCGCCTGAGCAGGACGGCCAGGGCGGCGCCGTCGGGACGGGGGCCGGCCTCGGGGACGTCCTCCCACAAGGTGATCATCTGTCCGTGCAGCCGCAGCGGCTGGTCGAGGCCGGGCAGCAGGCGGACCGCGGGGTAGTCGTGGTCCCGCAGCCAGCGGGCCACCCGCACGACCAGTGGGACCCGGTCGCGCGCGGCGGTGGACCCGGCGACGCGCACCACGACCGGGGCCGTGCGCAGCCGGAAGACGGCGTTGTTGGTGAACTTGATCAGCTGGGCCCCCGCGGGGTCAAGGCCCGTCTCGGCGTGCAGGGCGCCGAGCAGGAAGTGGAGGTTGTCCCTGGTGAGCCCGCCGGAGGCGTCGACTGTGGTGAGGCTCATACGGCGCGCAGCTCCGCGATGCGCCTGCGCAGGTCGCGGGCGTCGGCGCTGTCCGGCCGGGCCGCCGCGGCGGCCTCCAGGGGCGCGAGACGGTCGATCGTGCGCACGGATCTGATCTGGGTGATCAACTCGACCGCTTCGCGCCCGTCGGCCAGGCCGTCGTCCGTCTCGCCGAGCAGCAGCCGCACGGTCGCCAGGCCGATGAGCTCGAACACCTTGCTGCGCGCCATCTCGGGCTCGCGCCGCCGCACGCTGCCCGACAGCAGCTCGGCCGCTCTCGGCAGGTGGCGGGCGTCGGTCTCGGCCAGGCCCAGGTAGGTCATGCCGCTCGCGGCCATCAGGTCGGCCTCGGTGAAGAACCGCACCCAGCCGGGCGCCTCGTCGGTGCTGGCGCGGTTGAACTCGTCACGGGCCCGGTTGATGGACTTGGTCGCCAGTTTTTCGTCGCCGAGCAGCGCGTAGGCCCACGCCTCGTTGGCGCACAGCAGGGCGACGGTCAGCTCACAGCTGGCGTCCTGGGCGCAGATCTGGCCGAGCTGGAAGAACCGCAGCGCGTCCTCCACCCGTTTGAGATGCAGGTGCACGCGCCCCATGCGGTACAGGATGTTCGCGGCCAGGGAGGAGTCACCGGCGTGCTTGGCCTGTTCCAGGGCCCGGGCCAGGTGGCGCCGGGCGGCGCCGTGCAGGCCGACGTCGAAGGAGGTCCACCCCGCGAGATTGTGCTGGTCGGCCAGGGCGCGGTGCAGACGGCGCCCGACCCGCTCGGAGCAGGAGGCGCGCAGCAGGGCCTGCGACCAGGTGAGCTGGGCGACCACCGCGTCCCTGCACACGCCCCCGCCGTAGCGGTAGTCCAGCGCGCGCAGCGACCGGGTGACGCTCTCGACCTGGTCGACCTCGGCGTCGCCGATGCGCCCCGGGGTGGGGGTGTCGACGCGGGCCAGCGGCCGGCGCCAGTCGTCGGCGCGGGCCACCGCGGCGCCGATGGTCACCTGCGCGGCGTGGGCCAGCAGCCGGCGGACCTGCTCGTCCTCGTCCAGGTCGTCGTCGTGCCCGCCGGGCGCCGGCACGGCCACGAGCTGGGTGCCGTCGTCGTAGGCCAGGCCCATGTAGCCGCGCGGCACGCCGAGCCCGTCGGCGATGCGGACGAGCACGTCGTAGGCCATGACCTGGCGGCCGTTGAGGATCTCGGAGATCTCGGACTGGGACTGCCCGGTCAGCGCGGCGATGCGCCGCTGGGAGATGCCCACGCGCTGCAGGAGCAGGTAGACGGTGGCGATGTCGCGCCCCGCCAGCGCCTGCCGCATTTGGGGACGTTCCCAGACGGCGAAGCTGATCGCCTGCTCACTCGGCTGAGTGACGTTCATGCAAACCTTCCACGGTGGGCTGCGCTGGCCTCTCAGGTAACCAGGTGACCATGGGTTTCGGTGGGGATAACGGTCGGACCGATCGCCCGGGCTGATCGGCTCGGGCGATCGCGGCAGACCCGGGATGGGTATCGGTGGGGCGGCTCCCCGTCTCCCGCGCCGCTCCCGCAGCATGGAGGCCAACCTCGGGGGGATCACCGCGCGCTTCCTCCGCCGGCACAACGGTCGACATGCCAAGGAGTGATCAGCTCATGCGCGCCGAGCAGCCCGTCCCACAGGAGGCTCACCACCGCACCGGGGTCCTGGCGCGGGAGCGGCGGCCGGGTGACCACCCGTGCGCGCCTTATGCTCCCTCGCCCGCCGAGGACGCCTTCCAGGTCGTGGTCACGACGCTGCGGGCGGGGTCGGCCTCGCGCTGCGCCAGGACGGCCGTGCGCGAGGTGCTGGCCGCGGCGGGAGTGGACGGCGACGACATCGGTGACGCCGAGATCATCGTGGCCGAGCTCGCCGCCAACTCCGAGACCCACGCGCGCGGGCCGTACGAGGTGCGCGTCCACTGCCTGAGCGGCATCCCGATGTGGTGCGAGGTGGTGGACGGCGGGCGCGACCTCGGCCACGTCACCGCCGTCCTGGCCGGGTTGCAGCAGGACGACGACGCCCCCGGGGAGGACGACGACCCCGGACGGGCCGCCGGCCTCGGGGAGGACGAGGGCCCCGGACGGGCCGCCGGCCCTGGGCCGGAGGTCGTGGACCTCGCGCCGTTCTCCGAGAGCGGCCGCGGGCTGCTGCTGGCCCACCGGCTGTCCAACGGGCACTGCTACGCCTACCCGACGACGATGTCCGCCGGCGGCGGGGCGGGCAAGGCCGTGGCCTTCGCCCTGCCCGCGCCCGCCGTCGCGGTCAGCGGGGCTTCGGCGCCCCCGCCCCCGTCACCGTGACGGTGGCCGAGGCCGACCGGTCGGCGGAGGCGACGGTGAGCGTGGCGCGCCCGGCCCGGACGGCGGTGAGCCGGCCGCTGGACAGGTCGAGCACCGCGACCACGCGGTGGTCGCGGGCCGCGTCCCGCGCGTCCGCGGCGGAGCCGGCCACCGCGAGGGCCCGGTCGCCGCTCCAGGTGACGCTGGCCGGGTAGCGCAGCGGGAAGGTCAGGCCGAAGCCGGTGTTGGCGCCGGTGGCCGACACCTCGGCGCTCGCGCCGGCGGCGAGCGTGCCGGGCGCGGTCAGAGTGAGCTCGTCGAACAGCGGGTTGACCCGCGCGGTCAGCCAGTCACGGGTGCCGGGGCTGGGCAGGCCCGCCTCGACCCTGCCCGGCGTGGCGTCCACGCCGACCAGCATCCAGCCGAGGAAGCCGCCCTTGTCGGGCGAGCTGTAGGGGGTCTTGCCGACGGCCGGGGTGGTGACCTCGGCCACGCCGTCCACCCGGGTGACGGCCGCGGTGTGGGCGTGCCCGGTGAACAGCGCCACCGGCTTGCCCGCACTCTCGCGGAACCCGGCCAGCCACCGTTCGACCAGCCCGGCCTCGAGCTGGTCGGCGAACTGCGAGCCGCCGGCGCCGGAGGGGTCGTGCAACGGGTGGTGGAAGAGGACCGCGAGCGACTTCACCGAGCGGTCCTTCGCGGCCCTGGCCAGCTCCTGCTGGAGCGCGGGGACCTGCGTCCAGTCGGAGGCGCGCAGCCCGCCGAGCGTGGTGTTCATCAGCACGAAGCGGGTGCCCTTATGGTCGAAGACCTGGTGGGCGGCGCGGCCGGTGGCCAGGAAGGCGTCCAGGGTGCCGGTGGCGGTGGCCCCCGACTCGTGGTTTCCCGGCGTCCAGTACACCGGGACGCCGGCGGGGACGTTGTCCTTGAGCACCTGCTCGGCGAAGGCGATGTCGGCCGGCGCGTTGTTGTCCACGAAGTCGCCGTTGACGACGATGAAGTCGGGCTCGGCGGCGACCGCCTGCCTCAGCGCCGCCGCGGCCTGCCGCGCCGGGAACGAGGACGGCCCGGCGGCGGCGCTGACGTGCAGGTCGGACATGACGGCGAAGCGCCAGCGGCCGGCACCGACGCCCTCCTGCTCAAGGACGAACGGGTCGGACCCGATGGCCGCCTCGGGCGTGACCTCCTGGCCGACCAGGGCGGTGAGCCCGTCGAACCTGATCTCGCCCGCGTCCTTGGCGAGGTTGGAGGTCTCCACGACGTACACGTTGGTGAGGGTGAGCGGCTCGGAGAAGCCCGCGGGCAGCGTGCCCTCGACCCACTTCCAGCCGGTCCAGTCGACGACCTGGGCGAAGGTGAACGGCACGTTCGTGGTGCCCTGCGAGCGCAGCGTGGCGCGCAGCCAGTGCCGCCTGCCGTCGCCGTAGGCCCACACGCCGATGCGCCGGGTGCCGTGCGGCAGGGTGAGGGCCGCGGGCTTGGCGACGGCGTAGGCGGCGGAGGTGCCCGAGGTGCCCGTGAAGTCGTAGCGCAGTGCGAGAGCCTGGTTGCCCGCGGGCGCGCCCGGCCGGTCGGCGGCGTCCACGGACGCCACGGTGGCGGTGGCCTTGGCGGTGGAGACCCCCCAGCTCTCGGCGGGCTCGAACTCGGCGAGCGACGCGCGCTTGAGCCCGACCACGACGGGCAGCCGCGCCGTCTTGCCCTGGACGGTGGCGGTGACGACGGTGGCCGTCCCCCCAGGCGCGTCCAGGCCTGTGATGGTGAACGAGCCGTCGTCCCGGGGCTCGACCTTCACCACGGCCTTGTCGTAGTCGAGGGTGAGGTCGCGGACGGCGACCGGCGCGCCGAAGCCGTCGGCGTCGTACCCGCGCACGCCGGCCACGGCCGAGTCGCCGCTCTCCAGGGTCAGGCTCGGGACGGTGAACCCGGCCTTGGCCAGCTCGCCGAGCACGCGCACCCGCGCCCGGCCGCGGGCCCGGCCGGCGTGGGCGCTCACCTCGCCCTGGCCGGGCCGCGCGGCGCGCAGCAGGCCGCCGCGCACCTCGCCGAGCCGGCCCGCCTCCCAGGCGACCCGCTCGCGGCCGAGGCCGGCGGGGGCGTAGGTCTCGTCGTACCCGGCGGCCGACACCTTCAGGGTGAGGCCGGGGAACACCCGGTCCGCGGGGGTGCGCACCGACAGGCCGGTGAGCCTGCCGGAGCCCTTGGCGGTGAACAGGCCGACGCCGCTCGGGATGGAGCGCTCGCCGCCGTCGGAGGGGGTGTTGACCACGCTCACGCGGCCGTCGCCGGGGGTGCGGGCGACCAGGTCGGAGGAGCCGCCGCCGTCGAGCATGAACGCCTCCCGGGCGCCGAGCCGCACCAGCAGCTTCGCGGTCTCGTCGAAGCTCAGGCCGGCCGAGAAGTTGGCCGAGCCGTCCACCGTCACCAGCAGCAGCCGCCTGCCGCCCTGCGACCAGCCGATGGCGGTGCGGGGCTTGGGCGCGTCGTTGCCGGTGGAGGGCGGGAAGTCGATGGCCTGGCCGTCGCGCGCGAGCACCTCGCCGCTGCCGAGCGCCGTGCGCAGCTTGGCCGGGGAGTCGGTGCGCAGGGCGACGTCCAGCGTGACCGGGTCGCCGGGCTTGGCGGCGGCGAGCGCGGCCGCGGCGGTGCCCTGGCCGACGACCACCAGCCCGCCGTCCGGGACGGGGGTGGCCGTGACCGTGTCGGCGACCGCGGTGACGGCGCCCGCGGCGACGACCAGTTCGGTGATGGCCCCCGAGTGGCCGATCAGGGTGCGCGCGGCCGGGCCCCACTGGTCGGTGAAGACCGACACGGCGTTCGCCGGCAAGGACGGCGAGTTGAGGTTCGCGACGGGGTGCGAGGTGCCGGCGACGGTGACGCCGCCCTCCAGCAGCGCGCTCGCCAGCCGGGCCACCTTGTCCTCGCCGACGGCGGCGACCGTGCGGGCGTCGGCGGTGGCCTTGCGCAGCTCGCCGTCCCTGACCTCTGGCCCGATGACCGCGTCGGTGTTGTTGATCTCGTAGTAGTCGCCGTTGACGGCGGCCACGGCGCCGCGGGCGTCGGCCGACTCCGACAGCGGCCGGGTCTCGGTGAGCCTGCCGCCCACGAGCCCGACGTCCACGCCGGGGCCCGACAGGTCGGCGTTGAGGACGTGCGCCCGGGTCCAGCCGTCGCGGCCGAAGGTGTCGAAACTCGTCAGCACGACCCCGGGCGCGATGGTGCGGTCGGTGCGGCCGGCCTCGACCGACTCCCCCGGCACGGTCGTGTGGTAGTCGGGCCGCGTCCCCCCGGCTCCGTGGTCTCCCGCGTACGCGGTCGCCTGGACCAGCCCGGGAAGGCCGATGGCCAGCGCCACGACGACGGCGCGCGCCAAACTACGCATTTCTACCTCCAAGTACGAACGGGCATGAAGGTAGACAGGCACGGAGCTGATCTCGGGTCCATGTCATGACATACCGATGACGTCTCGACGAACTTCGTGACGATCAAGTTGTAGAGGTTTCCCGCGGTCCTGACAATGGGCTTCCGGATCAGTGGACACGCCGTTCAGACGACCGACGCGGGGACTTCACGCTGCGGTAGGGCGGATGTCCTGGCCGGGAGGGACCATCCGGAGCATGAGTGCCTCGCGCGCGTTCCGCCTGCTCACCGCCGCGACCCTCGTGGTCGTCCCCGTCCTGCACCAGCCCGCCGCCGAGGCCGCCGCCTCTCCCTCCCGCGTCTGGGCCGCGTCCGCCGGGGCGCCCTCGGCCGCCGCGTGCGCCGCCGCCGCCGACCTGGTCGTGGCCGCGCCGTACGACACCGTGGACGGGCGGCGCCGGGCGGGCACGGTGACGCTGTACCGCGGCGCCCAACGCACCGCCGTCCTCGCCCAGGGGACGCACGGCATCCCGGGCGCGCCCGAACGCGGCGACTCCTTCGGATCGGCGGTGGCCGCCGGCGACTTCGACGGCGACGGGTGCGCCGACCTGGCGATCGGCGCGTCGGAGGAGTTCGCCGGCACCCCCGTCCCCGACGGCGCCGACGGCAACGGCGTGGTCCAGTTGCTCTACGGCTCCGCGGGCGGCCTGAAGCCGGCCGGGACGCTGGACGTGACCCGCCTCGGCCGCGACCGCGACACCGACCGGTTCGGCGCCGCGCTGACCGCCGGCGACCTGGACGGCGACGGGGACGACGAGCTGGTCGTCGGCATCCCCGGCCTGTCGGAGGGCGGCGGAGTGGGGGTGTTCGGCCTCAAGGGACGCGACCCCAAGGGCAGGGGAACGCTCCTCACCCAGGCCACGCCGTGGGTCGCGCAGGACCACCTCGAGAGCGACCAGTTCGGCGCCGCCGTCGCGGCCGGCGACTTCGACGGCGACGGCAGGGCGGAGCTCGCGGTCGGCGCTCCTGCCGACACGGTCGGCGCCACCACCTCCGGCGGCGGGTCGGTCACCATCGTCGACCTGCGCGCCCGCCAGGCCGGCATGTACACCCAGAACAGCCCGGGAGTGCCCGGCGAGGCCGAGAAGTGGGACGACTTCGGCGGGGCGCTCGCCGCCGGCGACTTCGACCGCGACGGCCGTGACGACCTGGCCATCGGCGTGCCCGGCGAGGGCCTGGACGCCTTCCAGGACGGGCCGATGTACGGCAACGGCGGCGTGCACGTCCTGTACGGGACGCGGCGGGGCCTCAGCGCGATCGGCGGCGAGTTCTGGTCGCGCAAGACCAAGGGCATCCGCGGCAAGAGCCTCAACACCGACCGGCTCGGCTCGGCCCTGGCCGCCGGCGACCTCAACGGGGACGGCGACGCCGAACTGGCCATCGGCCTGCCCGGCGGCAACCGCGTCCTGGTCCTGCCCGGCACCCGCAGCGGCGGCCTCACCGCCAAGCACGCGGTGGTCCTGACGGGCCGCGCGGGGCACCCGGGCGATCTGTACGGCTCCTCGGTGGCCGTCACCGGCGCCGGCCTCGCCGTCGGCTCTCCAGGAAGCGGGCGCGTCGCCCTGGTCCCCTCCTCGGTCCGCAAGGGCTCCTACGCCGGCCTGCGCACCGGCGTCGCCCGCACCCTCACCGGCCACCCGGCCGGCCTGTTCGGCTTCGCGGTCGCGCCCTGACGCATCCGGACGCGAAGACGCGAAGACGCGAAGACGGCGGCGGCGGGCCGGGGCCCGCCGCCGCCGTGCCGGCGCCGCGCCGCGCTCAGGTGAGGGCGCGCTCGCCGGCGGGGATGGTGAAGGTGGCGGCGGTGCGGGCCGGGGCGCCCTTGCGGCTGATGTAGTCGAGGGTGCGGAAGTCGGCCGTGAGCTCCTGCGGCGTGGCCTGGCACATGATGTAGCCGCGGCGCTCGCTGACGAACCTCAGGTGCGGGTTCTCCTCCAGCAGCGCGGCGTCCCTGGCGGCGTCGTGGTAGCCGTCGCCGTCGCTGGAGATGGAGGTGGCGACCAGTTCGACGCCGACCCGCTCGGAGTCGGGGTCGTCGAAGTCGGCCAGCAGGTCGGAGGCCGAGGCCACGTGGGCGTCGCCGGTGAGCACGACCGGGTTGCCGGTCGCGGCGCCCGTCAGGGTGCGCAGCAGACGGTCGCGCTCGGCGGGGTAGCCGTCCCAGGCGTCCACGTTGAGCTCGCGGCCGGGGCCGAGGTGGTAGTCGCGCTGGCCGACGATGACCTGCTGGGCGATGAGGTTCCAGGCGGCCGGGGCCGAGCGCAGCCCGCCGGCCAGCCACTTCATCTGCTCGTCCCCGAGCATGACCCGCTCCTGGCCGAGGCGCTCGTCGCAGCCGGAGCGCATGCCGTCGTCGCAGGGCTGGTCGTCGCGGAACTGGCGGCTGTCGAGCAGGTGGAAGGTCGCCAGGGAACCCCACGCCACCGTACGGTTGATCTTGATGTGCGGCCCGCGCGCCACCGCGGACCTGCGCAGCGGCATGTTCTCGTAGTACGCCTGGAATCCGGCCGCCTTACGGGTGGCGAAGTCCGGGACGAGCGTGCCGGGGTTGTCGCCGGCCCAGTTGTTCTCCACCTCGTGGTCGTCGAAGATCACCAGCCACGGGCTGTTGAGGTGGGCCAGCCGCAGGTCCGGGTCGGTCTTGTACTGCGCGTGCCGGAGCCGGTAGTCGGCCAGCGTCTGCAGCTTGCCTCCGGCGTGCTCGCGCACGTTGCCCTGCGCGGCGGTGTAGATGCCGCCGGAGTACTCGTAGATGTAGTCGCCGAGGTGGACGACCAGGTCGGGGTGCTGCTCGGCCATCCGCCGGTAGGCGGTGTAGTAGCCGTGCTCGTACTGGGCGCAGGAGACGGCCGCGAAGGTGAAGGACGTCTCCGCGGTGCCGGGGGCAGGCGCGGTCAGGGTGCGCCCGACCTCCGACAGGTGACCGCCGGAGCGGAAGCGGTAGAAGTACTCGCGGCCCGGCTGCAGTCCCTGCAACTCGACGTGCACCGAATGGGCCGAGCCGGGGCGGGCGGTCGCCGTCCCCGTGCGCACCACCTGGCGGAAGCGCTCGTCGGCGGCGACCTGCCAGCCGACCTCGACGTCGCGGGACGGCATGCCGCCGTGCCCGTCGGGGGCGAGCGGCTCGGGCGCGAGGCGGGTCCACAGCACGAACCCGTCTGCCGCCGGGTCGCCGGAGGCGATGCCCAGGGTGAACGGGTCCCGTGCGGCGCGGCCGGCGGGCGCCGCGCTCGCGGCGACGGCGGACGCGGATGACAGCAGGCCACCGGCTCCCGCGGCGGTGGCGGCGATCAGGAACGCTCTGCGTGACGGCTTGTGGTCCACGCCGCAAGTGCAGACGGCCCGGCTGACCTGCAGGCGAGTGCCGGATGTCGCCCGCGTGAACACCTTCGGGCCAGGTGGGCGGATTACCCACCGTGATTGAACACCCGCCGACGACCAGGCGACCGGTTCCGGCATTCCAGGCGAAGTCTCCGGGTTCGCCTGATCGGGCGAGGGGGGAGGCCCGGCGGATCAGGTCACTTTGCGTCTGCTCCACAGGGCGCTGGCGATCAGGACGCCGATGACGGCGAGGATGATCTGCAGGATCAGTTCGATCCAGTCGATGCCTCTGGTGTTGGCGACTCCGAGGCCGCCGGCGATCGCGGTGCCGATGAGGGCCGCGATGATGCCGATGACGATGGTCAGCCAGATCGGGATGTTCTGCCGTCCGGGGATGAGAAGCCGCGCGAGCGCGCCTATCACCAGGCCGACGACGATGGCGCTGATTATGCCGCCTACATGCATCTTCACCCTCCGTTATTCGGTTGTCGCACTTATTCCCGTATACGGAACCTCCGATACGTCGGCGCAGGTCAGGGCATGGAACAGCGGCGTGTTACGGATATGCGGGTCAGGACGCGCTGAGGGCCACCTTGAGGTCCGCGCGCAGCGTCTCGGCGTCGCGGAAGTGGATGGCCGTCATGCCGGCGGACTCGGCCCCGTTGACGTTCACCAGCCGGTCGTCCACGAAGACCACGTCCTCGGGACGGACCCCGAGCGCCGCGGCCACCCTCAGGTAGATCTCGGCGTCCGGCTTCACCAGGCCCATGTGGCCGCTGTAGAAGCGGGCGTCCATGGAAGCGATCCAGGGCAGCCGCTCGACGCCCTCGGCCAGGCACGCGGGGGCGTTGGACAGCAGCGCCACCGGCCGCCCGGACGCGCGGAACTCCTCCAGCAGCGCGACGGCGTCCTGGTTGGCGTGGGTCCAGCTCTGGACGTCCAGCTCCACCAGCCGCTCGACCTCGGCGTCGCGCGCGCGGCGGTCCAGCACCTCCGACCAGTAGGCGCCCGGCGTCAGGGTGCCCCGGTCGAACTCCAGCCGGTGCTCCCAGTAGCCGCGCCAGAACAGGTCGGCGTCGACGCCCGCCGTCCGCACCATCCGCTCGCGGTCGGCCGCGGGCTGCGCGTGGCACAGCACTTCCCCGTAGTCGAAGAGCACCCACTTCATGATCGCGATCCTACCCAAATCAGGACGCGACGTAAGGGCGCACGTGCTCGTTGACCGCGCCGCAGGCCAGATAGTTGCGCACGGTGTGGAAGTCGGCCCAGTTGATGTTGACCGTCTCGTCGCTGGTGACCCCGTCGAAGAACTTCTTCAGCCGGCCCGGGATGGCGGCGATGTCGTCCTTGTCGGCGATGTTGACCCACCGGGTCACCCCGGCCGGGCGCCGGCCCCGCCCGGCCGACGGCAGCGGCTGCAGCCGTTCGAACACCACGTTGCGCATGGCCAGCGGGCTGCCGAGCGTGATGAACAGCTCCACCGACAGCTCGGGGTGGGCGCACAGCGCCTCGTAGGCGACCACGCTGCCCAGTGAGTGGGCGATGAGCACCTTGGGCCGGTTGCGGCGGATCGCGTCGGCCACGGCGTCGCGCGAGCGCACCCGGGCCGCGGCGTCCGCCCCGGCGAGGTAGGCGGCGACCTCGGGGCAGAAGTCCTCGGCGAAGTCCTTGGCCTTGGGCCCGAGCCGCATCAGCAGCCACTCGGCGAAGCGGTGGATCACCCCGGTGAGCGTCTCCCCCGCCCGCGTGCCGACCCCGCCCATCTGCTCCATCCACCCGGCGAGCACGAGCTGGGAGGCCGGGTCCATCTTGCGCAGGTCGCGCTTGGTCGCGGGCGGCGCCTCCTCGCGCAGCAGATGGGCGTAGTAGGCCACCTCGCCGACATAGGACTGGCCCGCGTACGGCACGCCGCCGTGCAACCCCTGGTGAAGGTAACGGTTCCACTTGGCCCGCATCGTCTCGGCCGCCCCCTGCGCCGAACCGGCCTCCAGGAAGTAGCGGTACTTGCCGATGCCGTGAACCCCCACGATGCCCGCCACCGGACGGCCTCCCCTGTCACGACGCACGGCCCGGCCGCGTCGTCCCTGGAAAGGGGCCCGATCGCGCGGCCCCCGGAATCCCCCGCAGTACAGGGACACTGTGCTCCAGCCCTGCGATCTTCGCAAGCGACTCCCGCGACGCCACAACACACTGACCGACCGGAAAGCAGGCCACAAACCAGTTGATCCTCGGCAGGGGCCGACGGCTACGCTGGGAGTATGCCCGGTCCCCTTCACGTCCGCGGCTCGGTCGTCATCCCCGAGGCCGAGCTCTCCTGGCGTTTCTCGCGTTCCTCGGGGCCCGGCGGGCAGGGCGTCAACACCACCGACAGCCGGGTCGAGCTGAGCTTCGACCTCGGGGCCACCGAAGCCTTGGCGCCGCCGCTCAAGGCGCGCGCGCTGGAACGGCTGGCCCCGCGCCTGGTGGACGGCGTCATCACCATCACGGCCTCGGAGTACCGCTCGCAGCTGCGCAACCGCGAGGCCGCGAGGGTGCGCCTGACCCACCTGCTGGAGCAGGCCGTCGCGCCCCCGCCCGCCAAGCGGCGGGCCACCAAGCCCTCGCGCGGCGCCGTCGAGCGGCGCATCACGGCCAAGAAGCACCGCTCCGACATCAAGCGCCTGCGCCGCACCGACGACCACTGACCTCCCCGGACACGCCGGCGGGCGGCGCCGCCGCGCGCGCTTGTCAGAGCCGGCGGTCCTCCATCTCCCAGATGTGGTCGATGACGTGCCAGGCCATCCGCCGGGCCGTGTACCGGGCGGGCCAGCCGCCGGACCCGGGGGACCAGCCGCCGGACGGCTCGGCCAGCACCGCGGCGATGTCCTCGCGCAGCGCGTCGCGCGCCGCGAGGTCGTCCATCGGGAACGGCTTGTGCCGCACGCCGATCTTCCTCGCGTAGGACCGCTCGGCCTCCACGACGTGCGCCACCATCTTGTCGCGGTCGCGCCCGCCGCCGCGCGGCCCCTTGCGCAGCTCCTCCGGCGAGGCCGCGGCGACCTCGTCGAACACCGCCCAGGCGGCCCGCAGCAGCGCCGCGTCGCGCTCGGCCGTCGCGGCGTCCACCGGCCGGGCGTCGATCACGGGGATGGCCTCGGGCGCGCCGAAGTCGGTCGTGGTGCCGCCGGGCGCCCGCTCGACGACGGTGAAGGCGTCAGGCTCGAACGGCAGCCCGGCCCGATCGGCGATCACCCGGTAGCGCGGTATGTACTCGGCCAGCGCCTCCAGGGCGGCCTCCTCGCCCTTGGCGACGCGGCACCACCCCGGCCAGTCGCAGGCACACGCGAAAACCCTTTTGGGGCCGATCTCAAGATAGACGTCGGTCATGCCGTCATCCTGCCCCCTGAGCCTGACAGGACATGGCAGTCATTCCCCGGCATTCCGGCGAACCCGGTGCGCCGCCACCGGGACGGCGCACCGGGAACCGAGTCAGTCGACCAGCTCGATCAGGTCGGCGACGGAGTTCACCACGCGCGAGGGGCGGAACGGGTAGCGGTCCACCTGGTCCTTGGCGGTCACGCCGGTGAGGACGAGGATGGTGTGCAGCCCGGCCTCCATGCCCGACACGATGTCGGTGTCCATCCGGTCGCCGATCATGGCGGTGCTCTCGCTGTGCCCGTCGATGGCGTTGATGGCGCTGCGCATCATCATCGGGTTCGGCTTGCCCACGAAGTACGGCTCGACGCCCGTCGCCTTGGTGATCATCGCGGCCACCGCCCCGCAGGCGGGCAGCGAGCCCTCGTTGGACGGGCCGACCGCGTCGGGGTTGGTGGCGATGAAGCGGGCGCCCGCGTCGATGAGCCGGATGGCCTTGGTGATCGCCGTGAAGCTGTAGGTGCGGGTCTCGCCGAGCACCACGTAGTCGGGCGCGGTGTCGGTGAGGATGTACCCGACCTCGTGCAGGGCCGTGGTCAGGCCCGCCTCGCCGATCACGTACGCCGTCCCGCCGGGCCGCTGGTCGGAGAGGAAGCGGGCCGTGGCCAGCGCGGAGGTCCAGATCGACTCGGCCGGCACCTCCAGCCCGGCCCCGCGCAGCCGCACCGACAGGTCGCGCGGGGTGTAGATGGAGTTGTTGGTCAGCACGAGGAACCGCTTGCCCGAGTCGCGCAGTTTGCGGATGAACTCGTCCGCCCCGGGCACGGGGCTCCCCTCATGGACGAGGACGCCGTCCATGTCCGACAGCCAGCATTCGATCGGCTTGCGCTCGTTCACCGTTCCCCCGCGTTCGGGCGTCTTCTGTGCGTACGCCCCCAGGATGACAGGTGCCGGCCCCTCCTTCACCTGACGGGCGCTGAACAGGTGGGGTCGCCCCGGCCCGGGAGTCATGCGGACGCTTCGGACCCCCTACGAGGGCGTGCCGTGGGAAGTGATTCAGGCGCCGGGGGCCAGGGCCTCCAGGGCCTCCTCGGCGCGGCGCATCGAGGCGGCCGGGTCGGCCTCAGGGTCGCCGATCTCCGGGTCGAAGTTGAGGTCGTGGAACAGTTCGGTGACCCCGGTGGCGGCCAGCGCGGCGACGTCCGCGCGGATCTCCTCCAGGGACCCGGTCAGGGGCGCGCGATCGTCCTGCCCCGCCTGGCGGACCTTGGTGACGCCGCGGCAGACGAACCGCAGCGCCTCGGGGTCGCGCCCGGCGACCCGAGCCGCGTCCTTTACAATGTAGATCTGGTCATCGATCGCGGCCAGGTCGGCTCGGCTGGAGCTGATCCACCCGTCGGCCAGCTCGCCCGCCCGCCGCAGCGCCACCTCGGCCGTGCCGCCGAGCAGCACCGGCACCGGCGGGGGCTTCGGATCCTGGTGGGACGGCGCCACCTCGTAGAACTCCCCCTTGTGGGAGACGATGTCGTCCTGCCAGAAGCGCCGCAGCACCTGGAGGTACTCCACGGCGCGCCGCCCCCGGCCCCGCATCGGCACCCCCGAGGCGACGAACTCCTCGGGGAGCCAGCCCAGGCCGAGCCCGGCCTCCAGCCGCCCGCCCGACACCTGCTGCAGCGTGGCGAGCTGCTTGGCCAGCAGGGCGGGCGAGAAGAACGGCATGTTGAGCACGGCGACCCCGAGGCGCGCGCGTTCGGTCACCCCGGCGAGGTAGGCCAGGGTGACCAGAGGGTCCTGGACGCTGCGGTACACCGGGCCCATGGGGTGGCCGACCGGGTAGAGCAGCCGCTGGAAGGTCCACAGCGAGTCGTAGCCGAGCTCCTCGGCGCGCCGGGCCACGCGGAGCATGTTGGCGGGCGTCGCCCACGAGCCCGAGACGGGCACTCCGAAACCGATCCTCATGCTCCCACCCTACGCAGCACGCCTCTACATTGGTCCGGTGACCGTGCGCGAGGAGGATGGGCGAGCAGCACCGGCGGGCGCGCAACGGGAGGACACGGCGCCTGGCGGCCGGGATGCCCCCGCGCGCGGCTTCGCCGGAGGGCGGGACACCACCGCGGACGGCCCGGACGCCGCCGCACCCGGCCTCGCTCAACGACAGGAGACCACCCCGGACGGACCGGACATCGGAACGCGCGGTTCGGCCGGAGAGCGGGAAACCGCGGTAGAGGGCCTGATCGAGGGGCTGGTGCGACTGGCCCGGGCGCACGGCGGCGGGCCGACGACGTCCGTGCTGAAGGACACCCGCGTGACGGTCGTCCGGGCCGGCGGCGTGGTGGCCAAGGCCCACGCGCCGGGCACCGACGAGCCGGCGCTGACAGCGCGCCTGCGGGCGGCCTCCGCGCTGCCCGGGGTGCTGCTGCCGCCGCTGTCGATCCGTCCCGAGCGCCTGGACGGGCGCCTGGTCACGCTGTGGCCGGCCGGCGAGCCGGTCGACCCGGCCGACCCCGAGGGCGCGCCGTGGGATCCTTCGGCCATGGCGCGCATGACAGGGCTGGGCGTCAACGCCTCGCGCGAGGGCCCTTCGGCGAGCAGCCGCGCGTAGTTCCACCCGTACCTGAT
>NZ_JBSGDZ010000022.1:0-157505 GCF_053602655.1 Sphaerisporangium sp. NPDC004334 | reverse complement strand
CAGGCGTCGTCGATGATGACGTCGATCCATGCTTCATGGATACCGTCGTGGTGGTAGCACGATGCGTAGTAGATCGCGTAGGAGCCGTCGTCGTTGTTGATGAAGCCGGTGATGCGTTCGAAGGGTGTCTGACAGCAGTCGCAGGTGCCGGTTTGGATGTTGCGGTCCGCCGGCCGTGCGCCGACCTCCGTGACAGGCCGCGTGCAGGACGGCGCGCCCCCGGAGAGGGGACGCGCGCCGTCGAGGAGACGTCAGGAGATGGTGAGCGTGCCGTTCGGGTTGCGGGCGCAGGTGACGACCGTGCGGGGGGCGGCGGTGAGGGCGCCGGTCAGGCACTGGCCGAGGACCACGTGGCCCGCGGCGTTGGGGTGCCACGACTCCTGGCAGGTCTGGAAGTAGGTGACGCAGGTGTTCGCCAGCCGCTGGATGCCGATCTTGTCCCAGCCGGACAGGCTGGTGACGGGCGTGCCGGACGGCCCGTCCTGCACGCGGAGCGGCGTGGCGAGCGCGCCGGTGGGGCTGCCGGGGTTCTCGCAGAGCCGGGCCCCGTCGAAGGCCTTCTGGACGTCCAGCACGCGCAGGTCGGCCGTCGGACGCTCGGCGGCCAGCGTGGTGTAGGCGTTCTTGACCAGCGAGGCGAGGTTCTGGGAGAACACGTGCCCGGGGGCGAGGCTCGCGCGGTGGATCGGGCAGCCGGCGGCGTACCGCTCGGCGCCGAGGGCGCGGAACTTGTCGCGGGTGTCAGTGCGGTCGTCCTCGTCCCAGTACTGCGAGGCCACGTCGAGCGGCAGCGGGTTGGTGTAGGTCTGCAGGACCACCCGGTGGACGCCGTCGGCGTCGACCTGGTCGAGGGTGTCGAGGACCTGGCGCAGGGCGGCGGTGGTCTCGGTGGTCGCGGCCGCGACCTCGGCGTCGGTGGCCAGGTCCGAGACCGTGCAGGGCTCCTGCGGCACGTCGCCGTTCAGGTAGGCCCAGAACTCCCACCAGCCCGTCCAGGCGTCGGCGATGAAGCGGTTGGCGCACAGCTCCGCCACGTCGCCGAAGGTGAACTGGCTGTTGTTGGAGCCGAGGCCGATGAGGACGACGTCGATGTCGTGGGTCTGGGCGACGGCGCGCAGCTGGTCGAGTTGCGAGGCGACGGAACGGCCCTTGGCGCGGGCGCTTCCGGGGTTGGCGATGTCGGCGGGCTGTCCCCCGGAGCACGCGAGGTTGAAGCGGTCCTGGATGCCGGAGAGTGACGCCTTGAACAGCGAGGCGTTCGCCGACCGGTGACAGAAGTAGGCGTTGCTGTTGGCGGCCGACCAGCCGGGGAAGCCCTGTGCCGTCCCGGAGGCGTCTGCGACGGGCTGGTAGTTCCCCGCGCCCTCCCCGCTGATGAAGCTGTCGCCGAGCGCGACGGCGGCGGTGGGCAGAGCCGCCTGCGCCGTTCCCCCATTGATCACCTGGATGCCGACCGTGCCGATCAGGAGCGCGGCCATGGCTGCCACACGCCGGAGAACCCTCACAACTCCCCATTTCCCATTAAACCAGCATGAAATGACGGGCATTCGCATCACAACATGCCGTGCCGACGGCGTCAAGATCTCCGTCAGGCCCGGCCGCTCCACCTAAGAGATCGCGGATCACGCTGATCGTCAAGCATGCGTTTGCTCACCTGGGTCAAGCGGCCTTCAGCCGGTATGCCGACCGGTCCGGCCGCCACTTCGCGACATGGCCGCCGAGATCAGTGGCAGCGCAGATCCCAGCTGGGGTCCTGGTAGTAATGCTGAATTTCGACGATGATCAGTCTCTGGTCGTCACCGGGCGGGAGCGGATAAGAGAGCTTCTCCGAGGAAGTCCACACGACGACGGGGCCTATATCGGCGTAGTGACGCACGATCTCATCGACCGGCAACGTGGTCGCCAGGTTGAACCGCAGGCGGTAGTCGCAGTGGTTGCTGTTGCCTCGCAGCGCCACCGAAGCCTGCACCTCCTCATCGGCGAACTCGGTGTTCGGAGGAAGGGGATGGTGGAGGAACTCCTCGGCGAGAGCGTTCAGGTGCTGATCGTGAATCCATACGGGTGCCATGACGAGCCCGGCCAGGATGACGACCGGCAGGAGACCGAGCGCGATCGCCGCACGATGAGGCCATCGCCGTACCCGTCCCGGGGAGCGAGGGGGGACCTCTTGTAAGCCGCCAGGCGACGTGACGGACACGGCGACCACCTCTCAGGACGGGATCACGATCGTCATCCTGTCGCAACCGCTGATCCACGGGAAGACCGGAATCTCGGGCATGTACGGTGCTGGGGAGGGAGGGCATATGGCGGACGAGGGGCTCTCAACGATCGGCAGGTGCTACGCGTGCAAGCGCACCTTCGGTTTCCACCCCGCGAGGGTCATGACGATCATGATCGATCCGGATACCGGGCTTCCTCCCGGCATGACGGTTCTGGGGAGCTTCCGCGAGCCGACGCCGGAGGCGACGGCCAGGTCGGTCAAGGAACCGATCTGCCCTGATTGCGTGGACAAGGCCAAGCGGTACCTGGAGTTCACCCAGCGGACGGATCTGCGGTTCGAGACGTTCGAACGACCTGATCAGCGCTGAACGGCGGCCCGGGGTCACACCGGTTCGTCCGGCGACGTCACCCGGAGGGCTTGCGGGCGGTGAGGCGTTCGATGACGCCGAGTTCGAAGCGGTCGTGTCGTTCGACGGCAGCAGCGGCTTCCGCCGCCTCCTGGAAGTCGACGATGGCCCCGCCGTAGTCCCTCGCCCAGTTCGTCAGGACCTCGATGGGCTCGACGAGGGTCCGGCCGAGGTCGGTGAGGCTGTACTCGACCCGCCGTGGCGCTTCGGCATGGCGTTCGACCAGACCGTACTGCTGGAGCCGGCGCAGCGCCTGGGTGAGGACCTTGCGCGAGATGCCGCCGATGAGGTCGACCAGCTCACCGTGCCGGCGAGGCTGATGGCTGAGCCCGAAGATCACGAGCACGGCCCATTTGTCGGAGATGATGTCGACTGCCAGGCGCGTGGGGCAGTCGGCCAGGAAGGCTGGTCCAACCACGTTCTGCATGAAAATCGAAGGTACCAGGAGGTAACCCGCGGCTCCGTAACGTCTTCCGCGAGCAACGAAACCAGCACCATGCGGAGGAGTCACCATGCCACGAGTCGTCGTGTTCGACGAGTTCGGCGGGCCAGATGTCATGCATGTCGTGGAGGAGCCGGTCGTCGAGCCCGCCGCCGGCGAGGTACGGGTCCGGATCGAAGCGTTCGCCGTCAACCCGCTCGACCAGATGATGCGTTCGGGTACCTCGCCCGCGACCATCCCCCTGCCACACGCTCGCCTCGGCGTCGAAGGAACCGGCGTCATCGACGCGCTGGGCCCCGAGCTCACCGGGCTGAAGATCGGCGATCCGGTCATCCTCACGGCCGTTCCGGACGCGAGCGCCAGGGGCAGCTACGCCGAATACACCACGGTCTCCGCGAGCCAGGTCGCCGCCCGGCCCGCCGGGCTCGCAATCACGGAGGCGGCGGCGATCTGGGTCGCGTACTCCACCGCCTACGGCGCGCTCGTCGAGAAGGCGAGGATGCGTCCCGGCGACCACGTCCTCATCACTGCCGCGTCCGGCGGCGTCGGCCGGGCGGCGATGCAGATCGCCAATCAGATCGGCGCCGTGCCCATCGCCATCACTCGGCACACCGCGAGGAAGGACGACCTGCTCGCCGCCGGCGCCGCCGCGGTCATCGCCACCGACCGCGAGGACGTCGTCGAAGCCGTCCGCCACCACACCGGCGGGACCGGCGCCGACATCGTCCTCGACGTTGTCATGGGTCCCGGCCAGCAGGATCTCCTGAAGGCGGCCCGCCCCGGCGGAACGCTGGTCGCCGCGGGCTTCCTGGACCCTCGGCCCACATCCTTTCCGAGAAGCACACCGCTCACGATCTTCGGCTACCGGAGCTTCGAGCACACCCTCGACGCCGTCGTGGTGAAGCGCATGGCGGCCTTCCTGAACGCCGGTGTACGCCTCGGTGCACTGCGGCCCGCCATCGACAAGGTGTTCGCCCTCGACGACGTCGTCGAGGCACACCGCCATCTCGAGAAGGGACTCCACGCCGGAAAGAAGATCGTCGTCGCGGTCTAGGTAGGACCAGAAGGTGAATCGAGTCGACGCGCCTGGCGTGGTAACCGGTGGACGCGTCGCACAGTGAGACATATCCGGACATAACGTAATCGGGACTGATGTGGGGCCAGGCTTTGTGCCCCGGCCGGGGCCGCGGCGAGACTGACGGCAGGAAGGTTCCACGGCTCGGCACCCTGCGGGCTCACTAACGATCGCCCACCGTATGACGCACTGCGGCATGGCCATGAGCACGTCGCCGGAATCCCGGCCGGGCGCCGGCGCCCCACCGGCCTTCGAGCATGAACGACCTCGCTGAACCGCTCGCGGCGGCAGGTCATCGGCGCGGGCGTCCCGCCGCGCGGGCGACCGGCCCGGCATCGGGGCCGCCGTCGTGCTCCCGAGTGACAGGAGACTTCATGCTCTTCTACGTCCAGATGAAGTGGAACCACGAAGGCAGGATCCACCTCGACGAACTGTGGGACATCGAGGTCGACGAGGCCGAACACGTCCTTGCGTCGATCGAGTCCGGGTTCTGCGTGGGCATTTGGAAGGTCGCCGCGCAGAAACGGCTGATCGCGATCGTCGACTCTCCCGACGCCGAGGAGCTGGACCGGACCGCGCTCGGGCGGCTCCCGATGCGGGAGTACCTCGAGTACGAGCAGGTCTGGCCTCTGCGGGACTACCTCGGCTTCGTCGAGGACGTGAAGAAGGGCTACCGGGTGTGAGCTTCGGCGGGCCGTGCGGACGAGTCTCCGACCGCCGTCACGCGACCGCCGTCACGCGACCACCTTGTCCAGGAAGGAGTGCAGGTTGGCCCGCGTGCGGGCGACCTTCTCCTCCACGGTCAGGGACTCCTCGATGACCCCGCTCCCCGCGGTCTGCTTCTTGCCCCGCGTGTAGAGGGAGCAGGCCAGGTCGCCGCACAGGTACTGCCCCACCGAGTTGCCCTGGCGCCCCGCCTCGCCGGTCCGGCGCGCGGTCATCAGCCCGACGCCGCCGCCGGTCTGGGTGGTGAGGCACAGCGAGCACATGCTGCGCTGGGTGAAGTTGCGGAGCCCGCCGGAGGTCACCCGCAGCGCGATGCCCACGAGTCCGCCGTCGCGTTCGGCGACCACGTAGGCGCGTTCGGGCGCGCCCGGATCCCGCCATCCCAGGAAGTCGAGGTCTTCCCAGGGCAGGTCCGCGAGATCCTTGGGAAGGTTGGCGCGCTTGGCCTCTCCCTTGGAGCAGTTGACGAACGACGCGCGGATGTCGTCTTCGGTTACCGGTCTCATGAGAGGTGAGGCTAGCTTTCCTTGTAGAGGTAGGCAAATGCTTAAAGGCTGTAAGTAAGCGAGAAGGGTGGCGCATGGCACGCGCGGGAGTGACCGCGGAACGCCTGACACTTGCGGCGGCGGACCTGGCCGACGAGATCGGCTTCCAGAACGTGACCGTCTCGGCGCTCGCGCGCGGGTTCGGCGTCAAGCCCGCGGCCCTGTACGCGCACGTCAAGGACGCCCAGGACCTGCGGGTCAGGGTGGCGTTGCTGGCCCTCGGCGAGCTCGCGGAAAGGGCCGCACGCGCGCTGGCCGGCCGCGCGGGCAAGGAGGCGCTGGTGGCCTTCGCCAACGCCTACCGGAGCTACGCGAAAGAGCATCCGGGACGGTACGCCGCCGCCCAGATCGAGCTCGACTGGGAGACCGCCGTCACCAGCGCCGCGGGCCGGCACTCGGACATGACCCGGGCGATCCTGCGCGGGTACGACCTGCCGGAACCCGACCAGACGGACGCGGTGCGCATGCTGCACAGCACCTTCCACGGGTACGTGAGCCTGGAGACCGCGGGCGGGTTCCGCCACAGTCTGCGCGCGGCGGACGCCTCGTGGGCAAGGACGCTCGACGCCCTCGACGCCGTCCTCAGGAACTGGCCGCCCGCCTGACGACCGCCGGGCCCGTCGTCCGCGGACCCGCGACCTGACCACGTCCGCGGCTCCGTAAGCCCCGCGGCCCCGCGAACCCCGCGAACCCTGCGACCGGCGTCCGCGAGGGGCGCCGTCGCCGGGGAGGTCAGACCAGGCCGCGCCGGCCGGCCTGGGCGCCGGCCTGGAAGCGGGTCTCGGCGTCCAGCTCGTCGAACAGGTGGCGCAGACGGCGGCGGAGGCTGCGCGGGCTGGTGCCGAGCTGGCGGGCGATGGCGTCGTCCTTGAGCCCGGCCGACAGCAGCGCCAGCAGCCGGCGATCCGCGAGGCCGAGCTCCTCCCCCTCCACCTCCTCTTCCGGGCCGGTGGCGCGGGCCGGCTCGCGGGCGCCGGTCGATTCGGGGCCGCCAGGCGACTCGGCGGCGCGGTCGTGGGCCGCGGGCCGCGGGTACACCGGGACCGCCTCGCGCCACACGCGCTCGAACAGCTCGACCAGGGCCACGACCATGGTGGATCCCCTGATCAGCACGCTGCGGCTCAGCGGCGGGTCCAGGTGCAACGGCATGATCGCCGCCCGGCGGTCGACGAGCACCATCTTGAACGGCAGCTCGGGCAGAATGCGCGCATCCTCGCCCGCCCTGAGCTGCTCGTCCAGCTCGTCGAGCGCTCCGGCGTGCAGGAACGCCTCCCGCGCGTAGACGGCCCGGTAGCGGACGCCGGCGCGCAGGCGCTCGCCCTCCAGGGTGTTGCGGTAGTCCAGCACGTAGGGCGGCCGGTCGAAGGTCAGCACCTCCTGCTTGGCCTCCTGCTGCAGCCGGACGTACCACCGGGCGGTCTCCTCGGGACCGGCGAGGACCTCGAACTGGCCGCCTTCCGCCGGGTCCTGGCCGACGGTGCGAAAGGCGGCCTCCAGCGTGTCGGCCGTGTCGGTGAGCCGGTCCAGCTCGCTCTGGAGGCCGCGCACCAGCGAGCGGATCGCCGTTCCGGGATTGGTCGCCGTCCAGCGGGGCGAGCGCCCCCACAGGCGGCTGACCATGCCCTTGGCGCGGAGTCTTCGCAGCGAGGACTGGATGCGGCTGGAGCTCTCGCCGCTGCGCATGACCAGCTCCTGCACCGTGATGCCGGGCGAGGCGAGCACGCCGTGGTAGATCCGCTCATCGAACGCGCTGATCCCCACAACTTCCAGCGCCGGGCCGTCATCGAGCACGCGTCCGATCTTGGCCGGTTCCGGCGGCTGCCGCAATAGGCCACCGGATCACCTTGTCACCAAAATTCTCAAACAGTTAGAAATCGGGTCGTGCTTCAGAGAACCGCCTTTCTCGGCGTTGTGATAACGGCGCTGGTGACGGCCGCGGCGCCGGCCCAGGCCGCCCTCACCCCGACGCCCGCCCCCGCCGCCTCCCCCAAGACGCAGGCCGCCGCCAAGGCCGGCCCGCCCAAGACGATCACCCTCCTCACCGGCGACAAGATCACGCTGCGCACCCTGCCCGACAAGCAGGAGCAGCTCAGCGTCAAGCCGGGCCCCGGCAGGGAGAAGATCACCTTCACCCGGCGCCGGAGCCAGGACGGGCTCAGCGTCGTCCCCATGGACGCCATGCCCCTGCTGGCCGCCGGCCGGCTGGACCCCCGGCTGTTCAACGTCACCCGGCTCGCCGAGTTCGGCTACGACGACGCCGCCAGCCAGGCCCTGCCGCTCATCGTGACCTACGCCGGCGACACCGCCGCGCTGCGCGTCGCGGGCGGGCGCCCGCTCCCGGCCATCAACGGCATGGCGCAGAGCGAGCCGCACGCCGCCGCCGGCGCGTTGTGGAAGTCCCTGACCGCCCAGGCCAGGACGGCGGCGGCGCCGGAGAAGATCTGGCTGGACGGCAAGGCCAAGGTGTCCCTGGACGTCAGCGTCCCGCACATCGGCGCGCCCCAGGCATGGGCGGCCGGCCACACCGGCAAGGACGTCACCGTCGCGGTGCTGGACACCGGCTACGACCCCGGCCACGCCGACCTCTCGGGCCTGGTCGCCGGGACCGAGAACTTCACCGCCGAGCCCGACGTCCGCGACCTGCACGGCCACGGCACCCACGTCGCCTCCACGATCGCCGGTTCCGGCGCCGCGTCGGGCGGCAGGTACAAGGGCGTCGCCCCCGACGCGAAGCTGCTGATCGGCAAGGTCTGCGACCAGACCGGCAACTGCCCGGACTCGGGCATCATCGAGGGCATGACCTGGGCGGCCGAGAAGGGCGCCCGCGTCGTCAACCTCAGCCTGGGCGAACCCGACGCTCCCGGGCTGGACCCGGCGGAGCAGGCCGTCAACGCGCTGTCGGAGAAGTACGGCACGCTGTTCGTCATCGCGGCCGGCAACGACGGCCCCCAGACGCTCGGCTCGCCCAGCAGCGCCGACCGCGCGCTGTCGGTCGGCGCCTCCTTCCGCGACGACGACACCGTCGCGCAGTTCAGCAGCACCGGCCCCCGGCCCGGCGACGCCGCCGTCAAGCCCGACCTGATCGCGCCCGGCGTCGGCATCGTCGCCGCCCGGGCCGCGGACACCTACACCGGCGCCCCGGTCGACAACGAGTCGTACGCCGAGATGAGCGGCACGTCCATGGCCACCCCGCACGTCACGGGAGCGGCGGCGATCGTCGCCGGCATGCACCCGGACTGGAAGGCCGACCAGATCAAGGCCGCGCTGATGGCCTCCACCGCTCCCGGCGACGAGCTCGGCGCCTACGTCCAGGGCTCCGGCCGGGTGGACGTCGCCCGCGCCGTGGACCAGCGGATCACCACCGAGCCCGCCTCCCTGAGCATGGGCCTGATCGAGCTGCCCCACGCCGGCCCCGTCCGGCGCACGCTCACCTACCGCAACGACGGCGACGCCGACGTCCGGCTCGACCTCGCCGTGACGGCCAAGGACGGCCACGGCAAGGCGGTCACGCCGTTCGAGCTCGGCGCCACCACGGTGAACGTCCCCGCGCACGGCACCGCGCAGGTCCAGGTGACCGCCGTACCGGGCGCGACCGGCATGTTCAGCGGCACGGTCATCGCCACCGGCGCCGGGGCCTCGGTGCGCACCGGCATCGGCATGCAGGTCGAACCGGAGAAGCGCGGGCTCAAGCTCACCTTCACCGGCTCCGACGGCGAGCCCGCCGGCATCGCCCTGGCCGGCGTCATCGACATCGACGCCAAGGAGCAGCGCAACTACGACGTCTCCACCGGCGCGCTGGACCTGCGGCTGGAGAAGGGGCACCGGTACACGGTCGTCACCCTCATGGCCGACCAGGACGGCGCCGTGGTGATGGCCGCGGACCCGGAGTTCACCCTCGACGGCGACCGCACGTTCGCCTCCGACGCCCGCAGATCCAAGCCGGTGGACGTGCGCACCGACGAGCCGACGGCACGGCTCGCGATCGGCATGCTCGGCATGCTCCAGCTCGTCGACGGCCTGCAGCCCTTCGGCGTGGACGTCGACCTCGGCGGCCTGTGGGGAGCCGACCACGTCGAAGGCGTCAAGGCCATCCCCACCACGCGCACGGCGAGCAAGAAGTTCGCCTACTACCGCTGGACCCAGTGGGCCAGGCCGAAGGGCGACGGGAGCTACGACGACAGCCCGTACTATTACCACCTGATGAAGGCCGAACCGCGCATCCCCGCCGATCCCGGCTACCGCCCGCGCCGCCGCGAGCTCGCGGAGGTCACCTCGACCTACGCCGCCCAGCGGGACGGCAAGTTCGGCGAGCACTTCGCCCTTCCCGCGGTGTACGGGACCACGCTGGCCTGGATGCCGTACGGCGAGGTCTCCCGGTTCCCGCTCCCGTTCCGCCGGACCGAGTACTACACGCCCGGCGACACCGGCTGGTACCCCTCCTTCGTCCAGTACAAGCCGGCCGACGACGGCTGGGACAACCTCGACCAGTTCTTCTTCGGCCGGACCACCGTCTACCGCGCCGGCCAGAAGACCACCGACCGCTGGAACACCGGCGTCTTCGGGGCCTCCCTGAACCCCGACGGGGACTACTCCTGGCGCGAGGGCGACCTGCTGCAGGTCTCCGCCGCGCTGTTCGAGGACGGCGTGCCCGAACGCCACTCCTACGGCAGCTACATCGCCCCGCGGGCCAAGCTCTACCGCGACGGCAAGGAGATCTTCGCCTCCGACTACCTGCCCGGGAACGTCGAGCTGCCCGCCGACGGAAAGAAGGCCGACTATCGCCTCACGATGACCGCCGATCGCGACCCGGCCATGACCAAGGTGTCCACGCGGGTCAGCGCCGAGTGGCGGTTCAGGTCCAAGACGCCCAAGGCGGGCGAACGGGATCTGCTGCCGCTGCTGGCCGTCAAGGTCAACCCCGAGCTGGACGAGCGCAACCGCGCGGCCGTGGGCCACACGCGCATCCCGCTGCAATTGCAGCGCCAGGCCGGCTCGGCCGACCTGAAGGTGAGCACCCTGACCGTGGAGGTCTCCTACGACGACGGCCGCACCTGGCTGCCGACGCTGGTGCACCCCTCGGGCAAGGGCGCCTGGTCGGCCGAGACCTGGACTCCGTCCGGAGCGCGGGGCGGGTTCGCCTCCCTGCGGGTCAAGGCCACCGACACCGGCGGCAACGCCTTCAGCGAGACCGTCGTGCGGGCCTACGAGATCAAGTGACCCCCTGACACCTCGCCGTTCCGCCTGGAGGTAGGTAGCCGATCACCAGGCCGGCCACGCGCCGAGGTGGACGCCCTCACCAGGAGAATTTCCGGCCGGGTGGAGACATGCCGTCTCCCCCGGCCGGAGGTCTGCGCGGCCTCGGCAGTCAATATTTCCGCGGCCCGCGGGCGGAGACGCGAGCGGACCGCGGGACGCCCGTCGGAAGCGGTGCGATGCCGCGCCCGCGGGGGGCGGACCGGCCGATGTCAGATCGTGATCACGGACGTCACCCTCGGTCGGCGACGATCGTGACGCTGCCCTTCCGGCCCGCGAACCGGGCTCCTGGCCGCCGTCCACATCTTGATCGTTTGGGGTACTTGCGGCTCTTCGGTCGCGAGCGTTCCCCCAGGCGGCACATACTGGAGGGGATGAACCAAGCTAGCGGCGTGCCCCGTCGCCACCTGCCCACCAGTCCCTTCAAGCCCCCGCCTCCCACGCCACCGGTCGAGCGGTTCAGCGTGAACGACCGGGTGACCCATGATCGCTATGGTCTTGGCGTCGTCATCGGTGTGGAAGACGAGGTCGCCGTGATCGTCGATTTCGGATCGCGGCAGGAACGAATCACCACACCCTTCAACAAGCTGTACAAACTCTGAGCCCTGAGTCCTGAGGCCGCCGCAGGCGGGGAAGCATCACGATTCGGATGCGTCCACGCCGGCGGTCCCGGCCCGGTCCTGCCTTCCTCGGCCCCGGTCGTAGCGGCACGGGGCCGCGAGTAGGCGTCAGCATGCCGTCGGCACGATGCCCGCCGTCATGCCCGCAGTGCTGCGCATCTCCTCATGCGCTCATGTGCTCATCTGCCGATGCGCTCATATCGCCATCGTCCTGCTCGCGGTCCTGGGGCCGGTCTCCTGGAGACGGCGGGCCGCGGCAGGCCGGACCGCGCGGTCACCGTCAGGACAGGACGCGGGACAGCACCGTCTCGGCGGGCCGCCCGAGCACCCGTTCGAGGTCGGCGGTCTGCAGTTCCAGCGCGCCCGCCCGCACCTGAGCGTTGATCCAGCTCATCGGGCCCTGCCCAGCGTCGGGCACCTCGCGGTAGGGCACTCCGGCCGCTTTGGCCACCTCGGGATGACTCCACACAGGACCGGTGAAGTCGTAAGCCCGGCCCAGATGTCCCTCGCCGGTCAGGACGTTCGCCGCCGCCTCCGCGAGGTCGGACCGGAAGGCCGTGTTCAGGCCGCGCCCACCGGTGCTGCCGGTGATCTCCCCGTTGGTGACGCGCGGGACGAAGGCATCGCTGTAGAAGGGGTGTCGCAAGATCGTGTACGCCAGCCCGCTCGCGCGTATGGCCTGCTCGGTGGCATGGTAGGCCTCGGTCATGCCGGTGGCGACGGTGCCCGCCCCGAGGAAGCTGGTGAAGGCGACGGCCTCGACGCCCGCCTCCTCGGCGGCGGCCACGGCGGCCAGGTGCTGCCTGATCCTGCGGGCGGGGTTCAGTTCCGGGGAGGAGATCAGGAGCAGGCGCGTGACTCCCTTGAACGCCTCGCGCAGGCTCGCCGGGTCGTCGTAGTCGCCGCGCCGCACCGGGACGCCTTCGGGAGCCCTGCCAGGGTCGCGCACCACCGCCGTCACCTCCGACCGAGGCCGTAGATGGTCGATGACGAGGCGGCCGAGCGCACCGGAGGCGGCCGAGACGGCGATCATGGGACTCCTTCTGGGAACAGTGGCCCCAAGTGAACTCCCCGCCCATGTCACGATGCCACTGCTTTTCCGCCCCGCCGGCCCGCGGCACACCGGCCGCGGGATGGGCCCTTCGTGTCGTCGGCCGAGGGCGGGCGCGGGGCTAGGCCTCGGCGAGCGCGCGGTAGGTGCACACCTGGACGCCGGCGCGGCTGGTGGTCGTCGTGACCAGCTCCAGCGTGCGCTTGCCGCCGTCGTCCGGGAAGATCGTCTTGCCGCCGCCGAGGAGCACCGGCATGATCACCAGACGGAGCTCGTCGACCAGGCCCTCGTGCATGAGGGTGCGCGCGAGCGTGGGACTCCCCATGACCAGCAGGTCGCCTCCGTCGGTGCCGCGCAGCTCACGGATGCGGGCGACCGCCTCGCCGCCGGGGATGCGCGTGGTGTTGTCCCAGGTCAGCTTGTCGTCGCCCAGCGTCTCCGACACCACGTACTTGGGGATGGCGTTCATCCGGTCGGCGAAGGGGTCACCGGCCCGCTCGGGCCACGCGGCGGCCATCGACTGCCACGTCCGCCGCCCGTACAGCAGCGCCTCGGCCTTGCCCAGGGATTCGTCGAAGGCGCCGCCCGCGACGTCGTTGTCGAAGAACGGGTGCGACCAGCCACCGTGGGCGAAACCGCCGTCGGTGTCCTCCTCGGGGCCGCCCGGCGCCTGTACAACGCCGTCCAGGCTCATGAACTCGATGATCACGATGCGCATGGGACTCGCTCCTTCATGGGTACGGTGCCGAGGTGGTGGTCGGTCTCGTGCCGGGACGGGCCGGCCGCGGCGGGCGGCATGGCCGCCGCGCCGAGCTCTTCTCCCCCGGCCGCCGGCCGGACCATGACGGGATCGCGGCCGACCTCGGCTGCGGCCGATCTCCCGTTCACGGTGCTGTCCCACATGGCCCGCACGCTACGCGCGACAAATATTCTTGTCAAGGAAGTCTAATTTGTCGGTGTGGCGCACGGCTGAGGCGGTACGCGGCGGTTCAGGCAGTGCGCGGGGAGCCGTCCGGTGGGCGGACCGGGCGGCGGCGCGATCATAAACCAGAAATAAACTTTCCTATTGACAAGGGTTGTGACAGCGGTGTTACATCCTCTTGATTCAAGGTCTAAAAGAACTTCCGGCAAGACCAGGGAGTCCCATCGCGCTCCCCCGCGCCGTGCCCCCGCGCGACCGGAAGTCCGTGCCTGGCAAGGACCACACGACCGGAGGTCTCCATGCGCAAACCCCGGCTTCTCCTCATGGCCGCAGCCGTGCTGGTCACCCTGACCAGCGGCCTGGTCACCGTCACGGGCAGCGGGAGGGCCGAAGCCGCCATCGGCCCTGTCACCTGGTCCGACGAGTTCAACGGCGCCTCGGGGTCGTCCATCGACGGCTCCAAGTGGAAGTTCGACACCGGCGGCGGCGGCTGGGGCAACAACGAGCTGGAGTACTACACCAACTCCACCCGCAACGTGTACCAGGACGGGCAGGGCCACCTCGCCATCACCGCCCGCAAGGAGAACCCGTCCAACCTGCAGTGCCATTACGGCACCTGCCAGTACACCTCGGGCCGCATCCTGACCGCCGACAAGTTCAGTCAGGCGTACGGTCGCTTCGAGGCCAGCATCAAGATTCCCAAGGGCCAGGGCATCTGGCCGGCGTTCTGGATGCTCGGCGGCGGCGACTGGCCGAACACCGGCGAGATCGACATCATGGAGAACATCGGCAAGGAGCCGAACACCGTCCACGGCACCGTGCACGGCCCCGGCTACTCCGGCAGCGGCGGCATCGGAGGCGGTCGCACGATCGGCGCCCCGCTCGGCGACGCATTCCACAACTACCGCGTCGACTGGTCGCCCAACCTGATCGTCTGGTACCTGGACGGCTCGGAGTACTTCCGCGTCACCCCGGCCAACCTCAACGGCAACCGGTGGGTCTACGACCACCCCTTCTTCATGATCCTCAACGTGGCGGTGGGCGGCTACTGGCCGGGCAACCCGGACGGCGGCAGCAGCTTCCCGCAGACGATGCTGGTCGACTACGTCCGCGTCTCGGCGTGGACCAACGACAACCCCGGGACCGGCACCGCGCTGAAGTCCGCCCTGAGCGGCCGATGCATCGACATCCCCGGCGCCAACCCGGTCGACGCCGCCGCGCTGCAGACCTACGACTGCAACGGCACGGCCGCCCAGCAGTGGTCGGCCAACGGCGACGGCACGATGCGCGCGATGGGCAAGTGCATGGACGCGGCGGCGGCCGGGACCGCCAACGGCACCCGCATTCAGCTCTACACCTGCAACGGCACCGCCGCCCAGCGCTTCACGCTCAACTCGGCCGGCGACCTGGTCAACCCGGCCTCCGGCAGATGCGTGGACGTCGTCGACCGCAACACCGCCAACGGCGCGCTGCTCCAGCTGTGGGACTGCACCGGCGCCTCCAACCAGAAGTGGACCCGCGCCTGACCCTCCCGGGTGACACGGAATCAACGCGGAACGAGCCCGGAAAGGCCGGCAGCAGCCGCTGCCGGCCTTTCCCGTGCTGTTCATGCGCCCGACGTCTGGGGCGCCGTCCGCCTTGGTCCGGTCAGCACTCCCTGTCGCGTCCGGGGACACCCGGCGGCGACGCGGCCGCACCGGATCGGTCAGGGGGCGTCCACCTGGTCGCGGGCAGCGATGGCCAAGGCCATGAAGGCACTGAAACGCTGGAACTGCTCCCGGTCCATCTTCAGGCTCAGTCCGCCGAGAATCGTGTCGTCATGCCGCCGGGCGCCGAGCCGGACCTTGAACCCCTCGCCCTTCGGCTGGGCGTCCACGCCGATGAAGGCCACGTGGTAGCGCATGCTCTCGGACGCGTCCCTGCGGAAGATCTCCAGGACGCGGCCGTCCAGCACCAGAATGTGATCGCCGAGTTCGAACTCCGCCGCCATGGTTACGCTCCAGAATCCGCGTGAGGATCATTGCGGCCAACTGTCCCATACGCCGGACTCCGCGCAGCACCTGATATGAGCTCGGCTCACGCCACTGACGCGAGCGGCCCCAGGACTCCTCCGAGCCACGGCATGGCGGCGAGGCGGGGCCGTGGCGACGAGGAATGCCCGGTGGGGAGCGGGGGTTGCAGTCGCACATGACGACTATCGGATTCATCGGCAGCGGATACATCGGCGGCACGGTCGCCCGGCTTTCGGTGGCGGCCGGCTACGACGTGGTGCTGAGCAACTCGCGGGGGCCGGAGACGTTGAAGGACCTGGTCGCCGAACTGGGACCGAAGGCCAGGGCGGCGACCCCCGCCGAGGCGGCGGCGGCCGGCGACCTGGTGGTCGTCAGCATCCCGCTGCGGGCCTATCTGGACGTCCCGGCCGAGCCGCTCGCCGGCAAGACCGTCATGGACACCGACAACTACTATCCCCAGCGCGACGGGAACATCCCCGAGCTGGACGACGCGTCGGCCACCTCCAGCGAGCTGCTGCAGCGGCATCTGCCCGCGTCACGGGTCGTCAAGACGTTCAACAACATCAGCTTCCGGCACCTGGGCGAGCTCGCCCGGCCCGCCGGCGCCGCCGACCGCAGCGCCCTGGCGATCGCGGGCGACGACCAGGCGGCCAAGGACGAGGTCGCCGCGTTCCTCGACCGCATCGGGTACGACACCCTGGACGCGGGGACGCTGGCCGAGAGCTGGCGCCTGCAGCCCGGCACCCCCGCCTACGGCGTGCCCTACGCCGGGGAGAGCCACGACTTCAGCGGTCCAGGCGTGAGGGTCACCGCGGCCACCCTGCGCGAGGCCCTGGCCGCCGCCCGGCGCTGACCGGCGCCGCGGCGGCAGGTGCCGCCAGGTGCCGCCAGGTGCCGACCGCGCGGGATCACCCGCCGAAGAACGCCGTCAGCACCGGCGTGAGCGCCTCGGGCGCGACATCGTGGGTCTGACCGGGGAGGGTGCGGTACTCCGCGTTCGGCAGCGCCTCCGCCGTGGCCCGCGCCGCCTGCCGCAGCGGCGCGGGGCCGGCGTCCCCGGCGAGCACCAGGGACGGAACGGCGACCGCCCGGGCCAGGTCGCGGGGAACGACGCCGCCGGTGAGCACCGCGTCGTCGTAGGCCAGCGTCGGGGCGATCGCCTCGAACGCGGCCCAGGACGACTGCTCCCGCATGCCCGCGACGACGGCGGCGGGCACGCCGACCCGCGTCATGAACAGCGCGACGGCGTCGCCCCGGCGGCCCGCGTCGAGCAGTTCGCGCAGCCGTTCGGTGTACTCCTTGGAGTGGGGGCCGTCCTCGACCTCGGCCATGAACGGCGGCTCGTACAGCGCCAGCCCGGCGATGCCGGAGCCGGCCGCGGCGGCGGCCAGGGCGAGGGCCGCGCCGGAGGAGATGCCGTAGACGAACGCCCGGCCGCCGGCCCGCGCGATGACGGCCTGGAGGTCCTCGACCTCGCGGGCGACGGCGTAGGGCGGGGTGTCGGAGCTCTCGCCACGGCCACGGCGGTCGTAGGCGTGGACGGTGAAGCGGTCGCGCAGCAGCGCGGCGAGCGGCCGCATCGGCCCGGCGGCGCGGTGGCACATGGCGCCGTCGACCAGGACCAGCGCCGGCCCCTCGCCGGCGCGCTCGTAAGCGATCTCGGTCCCGTCGGCGGAGGTGACTATCGGCATTCCGTGCTCCTTCCGAGCCCGGCCAGGTAGGCGTCGAACCGGTCGAGGCTGGTGGCGAACCCGGCCCGCGCCGCGGCGTCGAGGTAGGCGGCGGGCACGTTGGTCTGGTGGGTGATCACCTCGGTGCGCCCGTCGTGCAGGTCGACGAAGGTGATGGTGGTGCGCATGCCGCCCTCGACTCCGGGTTCCACCCACTCCAGCAGGTCGGGGCGGCGGACTTCGACGTAGACGGCGCGCATCGTGTAGGAGCCGCCGTCGGCGTCGTTGACCATGGTCGTCTGGAAGATCCCGCCAGGGCGCGGGTCGACGACGATGTCGTCGATGGGGGTCGTCGTCCCGGCCGGACCCCAGAAGTGGGTGAGGTGCTCGGGCGTGGTCATGCAGTCGAACAGCAGCTCGGGCGTCGCGTGGTGCACGCGACGGTAGGTCAGCTCGCCGGTCTCGCTCACTTCGCCCTCCCCTCGCCGTCGCGCCGCGCGTCCAGCGGGACGGCCCGCGCGGTCTCCTCCCCATCGCGGCGTGCGTCCCGCAGGGCGGCGAGGTGGTCGCCGAGGCGGTCGTGGCGGTCGGCCCAGACCCGCCGGTGGCGCGCGATCCAGCCGGCCGCCGCGTCCAGGTGCTCGGTCAGAAGGACGCACGGCCGCGACTGCGCGCTGCGGGTGCGCGAGATCAGGCGCGCGCGTTCGAGCACCTTCAGATGCTTGGAGACCGCCTGCTGCGACATCGCGAACGGCTGGGCGAGCTGGTTCACGGTCGCCTCGCCATGGGCCAGGCGCTCCAGGATGGCACGCCTGGTGGGATCGGCCAGGGCCGCGAACACCAGGCTCATCTCGTCTTCGACGACTGTCATGCCCCGACCTTATTCTCAACCAGAAGGTTTCACAACCTTCTGGTTGACAAAGTTCGCGGCGGAGCCGGCCTCACCCGGCGGGCGTGGCGGCGGGGGTGTCGGACAGGAGCGCGCGCACCCGGGGCACGACCTCCTCGCCGTAGAGGCGGATCGTGGTCATCAGCTTCTCGTGCGGGAGCGTCCCGGAGCTGTACTTGAGCTCGAAGCGGTCGACGCCCAGCGTGCGCACGGTGCCGGCGATCTTCGCCGCCACCGTGTCGGGCGATCCGACGTACAGCGAGCCCTCGTCGGCCTCGGACTCGAACCGTGCGCGGGTGGTGGGTCCCCAGCCGCGCTCACGCCCGATGCGGTCGTGCATGCGCTGGTAGTGCGGCCACAGTTCGTCGCGCGCCTGCCGGTCGGTCTCGGCGATGTGGCCGGGCGAGTGCACCCCGATCGGCGACTTCGGCGCCTTGAACTGGTCGAGGGCGCGCCGGTACAGGTCGGTGAACGGCGCGAAGCGGGCGGGCGGGCCACCGATGATCGCGAGCATGAGCGGCATCCGGTAGCGCGCGGCGCGGATCACCGACTCGGGGCTGCCGCCGACGCCGATCCAGGTGCGCAGCCGGCCGGACTCCGTCTTCGGGTACACGTGCTGGTTCTCAAGCCCCGCCCGCAGCCGGCCCCGCCAGGTGACCGGGCCCTCTTCCAGCAGGTGGGAGAGCAGGTCGAGCTTCTCCTCGAACAGTTCCTCGTACTGCGCGAGGTCGTAGCCGAACAGCGGGAAGGACTCGGTGAAGGACCCACGGCCGAGGATGATCTCGGCTCGGCCCCGGGACACCGCGTCAAGGGTGGCGAACCTCTCGAACACCCGCACCGGATCGTCTGAGCTGAGCACGGTCACCGCGGTGCCGAGGCGGATGCGCTCGGTCCGGCCGGCGATCGTCGCCAGCACGATCTCGGGCGCCGAGACGGCGAAGTCGTCGCGATGGTGCTCCCCGATGCCGATCGCGTCGATCCCGACGCCGTCGGCGAGCACGGCCTCCTCGACGAGGTTGCGGATCACCTGCGCGTACGGCAGCCGGTTCCCGTCCGCGTCGGCGGTCACGTCCCCGAACGTGTCGACGGCGAACTCAAGTTGTTCGGACATCCCTTGCCTTCCTCCACTGCGTGAGCAGTAGGCCGAACCATGGGCCGGCTCCGGGCATTCCGGCGCGCGTCCACGGCGGCACCGTGGGCACCGTGGACGCGGTCCCGCTCGGCGGGCCGGTCGGATGGGCGGGAATATCGAGGTATTGGCAATGGTTTTCATACCCGTGAGGGCGAAGACCCCCTCACCCCGACCAAGTACGAGCCGGTCGTGCACGAGCACGACCTGCGCCGAGAGGAGCGATGACCCCCGTGAAGAAGGGCATCCACCCCGTTTACCGCCCCGTCGTGTTCCGCGACGCGAGCGCGAACCACTCGTTCCTCACCCGGTCCACCGCGGCGAGCGACAAGACCGTCACGTGGGAGGACGGCGCCACCTACCCGGTGGTCGACGTCGACGTCTCCTCCGCCAGCCACCCCTTCTACACCGGCCGCGGCCGCATCCTGGACACCGCCGGCCGCGTCGAGCGCTTCAACCAGCGCTACGGCAGGTCCTCCACGGCCGGGCAGCCCGCCGCGTGAGGACCGGCGCAGGCCCCGGCCCCACGGGCCGCCACGCGGAGACCACCGCTGCGCCGCCGCCGTACCCCCTCACGGACGTCCGAGGGGGTACGGCGCGAGGGGGGGCGGTGGCTACTCGGCGCGGGTAACGGCCTCCTGGAGCTCGGTCACCCAGCCGGCCGGGTCGCCCTCGCCGTAGTTGAGGTACACCTCGCGGGCGACGCCGGAGCCGCGGTGGCCGCTGTCCTCGATCCACCGGGCGAGCTGCTGGTAGGAGACGTCGACGCTCTCCATGCCGCCCTCGTGGATCAAGGTGGCCGCCCGCTCGAGCGCCGGCAGGTCGACGACGTCGAAGTCGTAGGTCCCGCCCGGCGCGAGGTTCACCTGGACTCCGGCGTGCACGCGCACCCCCTCGGGCACCGGCTCGTAGTAGGCGATCGCCGGACCGGTGAAGACCAGCCCGGCCGCCTCCACCCGGTCGCACAGGTCACGGTACAGCGGCTGGACCACCGAGCCGATCTTGTCGGACTCGAAGCCGTCGGCCGTGGCGCTCAGCTCGGCGACGCGGACCGCGGGCACGCTCTTGATCACGATGTCTGCGGGCATGACGCCCTCCGTTTCGATCATCCGGAGCCTCGCCTCGACCCGGACCAGCCGCGCCATGTCGTCGGCCACCTGGGCCTCCAACTGCGCGCGGCGCAGCCGCAGCATGCCGTGCAGTTCGTCGGTGCCGACCTTCTCCGCGAGGATCCGCCCCACCTCGTGCAGGGTGAGGCCGAGATCCTTGAGCGCGATCAGCCGGTTGAGCCGCGACAGCTGCCCCGCCTCGTAGTAGCGGTAGCCGTTGACCTGGTCGACCCGCGCCGGCCGGAGGAGTCCGAGCACGTCATAGTGCCGAAGCATCCGTACCGACACCCGGCCGAGACGGGCGAAGTCTCCGATGGTGTACATGACCCCTCCGGTCTATGGCCTCACACCGTGTCAGGGTCAACGGGACGCCTGGCGGGACGAGCGGACGAAGGTCAGTAGTAGCCGGTCTCGCCGTCGAGGATCTCGCGGATGGTGTCCAGATGGCCGGCGTGCCGGGCGGTCTCCTCGACCATGTGGATGACCATCCAGCGCAGGCTCGCGGCGGCCGAGGTGAAGTCGGGGTGCCGGCCGGGCTCGTCCAGGGAGTGCGCGGCGATGATCTCGTTCGACCGCGCGCACTGGCGGGCGTAGTCGTCCAGCAGCCGCGCGAGGGGCACCTCCTCGACCATCATGTCGGCGTCCTCCTGCTCGCCGGCCATCTGCGGCCCCTCGGCGGGACCGCCGAGGAACAGCACCTCGAACCAGCAGTGCTCGGTCCACCGCAGGTGGGACACCAGGCCCGCCACCGTCATCAGCGGCGAGGACGGCAGGACCGGGCGGTGGGCGTCGGCCTCGGACAGCCCTTCGCACTTGTAGTGGACGATGGCACGCTGCATGTCGAGCCAGCCGACGAGCTGGGTGCGCTCGTCGGCGACGAACGGAGGCCGAACGCGGGGAGGAGTCACGCCCGCCGACGCTACCTGACGCCTCACACCGGTCGCATCGCATATTCGGAGGGGCTCGCGGGCGCTCCCTCCGGCGACGCGCACGCCGCGTACCGGCGTGCCTGACCCCGCGTGCGCGTACCGGCGTGCCTACGCCCGCGCGTCCAGCACGACGCGGAAGCGCGCCTTTCCCGACATCATGCGCTCGAAGGCCTTGGGCGCCTCCGACAGCGGCATGACCTCGTTCATGGAACCGATGCCGTGCTCCCTCACGAAGGCGAGGTTGTCCTCGTTCTCGATCGGGGTGCCGACGAGGCTTCCGACGATCGACCGCTGGCCGAAGAGCAGGTCGCCGGGCAGCACGGACATCGCCTCCATCCCGGCGCCCAGGACGACCAGCCGCCCGTGCGGCGCCAGCCCGGTGACCAGCGGCGACATCGCGGGGCCGTCGGGCACGGTCGCGATGATGGCCGCCGCGCCGCCCAGCCCGCGCAGCGCCTCGGCGGGGTCCTCGGCGGTGGCGTCGATGTAGTGGCGGGCGCCCAGCCGCGCCGCCAGTTCGGCCCTGTCGGCGCCACGGGCGATGGCGACGGTGCGGTAACCCAGCTTGTGGGCGTACTGGAGGCCCAGGTGCCCGAGGCCCCCGATGCCGAAGACCGCCACCAGCGCGCCGGGACCGGCGCCGGCCTGTCGCAGGCCCTGGTAGACGGTGAGGCCGGCGCACAGGAGTGGCGCGGCGTCGGCGGGGGCCATCCCGCCGGGGATGCGCACGAGCCCGCTCGCCCTGGCGTAGGCGACCTCGGCGTACCCGCCGTCCACGGAGGTCCCGGTCACGGGCTGGTCGGCGCAGTTGACGAAGTCGCCGCGGCGGCAGAAGTCGCACTCGCCGCAGTGGCCGTTCAGGAAGCCGACGCCGACCCGGTCGCCGACGTGCCACCGGGTCACCCCGGCGCCGACGGCGTCGATGACGCCGACGACCTCGTGGCCCGGCACGATCGGGGCGGAGGGGTCGGGCCGCATGACGCCGCCGACGGCGAGGACGTCGGTGTGGCAGATGCCGCAGGCTTCGACCCGCAGGCGCACCTGGCCCGGCAGCGGACCGGTCAGCTCGCGCTCGACCAGGGCCCAGTCGCCCGTCCCTGCTCCGGACACCTGGACCGCACGGTAGGTGGACATGTCGTGATTCCTTCCGACGAGGATGCCGATCACAATATGACCGGTCGTCTTAGACCGGTCGCTCGCATGCGAGGCGAACGGCCGGTCCCGTCCGACTACTATAAGACGACCGACCATATTGGTGGACGAAGGCGGGGATGGCCGTGGCACGGCAGAGCATGCGCGAAGAGATCGTCGAGGCCGCGCTCGACCGGTTCCACACCCGCGGGTACAACGCGGCGGGGGTGAAGGACATCACCGACGGCGCCGGCGTGCCCAAGGGATCCTTCTACAATCACTTCGCCAGCAAGGAGGCGCTGGCCGTCATCGCCCTGGAGCGCTACGGCGAGAGCCGGCGCATGCGCGACCTCGCCGACACCTCCGTCGAGCCGCTGACCCGGCTCAGGAAGCACTTCGAGTTCCTGCGCGACGACGTCGTCGGCTGGGGCTACAAGCGCGGTTGCATGTTCGGCAACTTCGGCACCGAGATCACCGACCACAGCGAGACCATCCGCGCGAGCGTCGGTGAGAGCCTGCGCGTGTGGACGGACCTGGTCGCGGGCGTGCTCGCCGAGGCCGCGCACGCCGGCGCGCTCCGCACCGGCCTGGACCCCGCGGCGACGGCCCGGCTCATCGTCAACGCCTGGGAGGGCACTCTCATCGACGCCCGGGCCACCCGCTCCCCCGACGCCTTCGCCTCGTTCTTCACGGTCGTCTTCGGCACCCTGCTCACGCCGCCCGCCTAGTCCTGTCCCGCCGCGCCGCCGGGGGCGCACGCTCGCGTTCCCGGCGGGTCAGGCGGTGCGGGGAGTGGAGGCGGCGGAGACGGCGGGGGTTGGGCCAGGGGGGAACAGGCGGTGGTCGCGGGCGCCCGACAGGAGCATCCAGAAGGCGTGCGCGGCCGACACCAGCGTCACGTGGTGGTGCCAGCCGCGGAACGACCTGCCCTCGAAGTCGCGCAGGCCGAGGCGGTGGGTCACCCCCGCCCGGTCCCAGGCCACCCGCTCGGCCGTCTCGGCCAGGCGCAGCAGCGTCGTGGGCGGCAGCGTGGTGATGTTGGACAGCCACACCGCGACCGAGCGCCGCTCGGGGCCGAGGCAGGCGCCGAGCAGGGTGAGGGCCGGCGGCTCGTCCTGGGCCGTCGCCGAGTGGAACGGGGTGTGCACCCGCGCGGCCACGACCACCGACTGCGGCGCCGGGGTGGTGCCCGTGGACGAGGGCCTGCGGGACTCCACGATGCGGTTGACGTCGCGCAGCGCGTCGACCAGCCGGCCGGCTTCGATGCGGCGGCCCATGCCCATCGGGATGCGCGGGTCTGAGGGGCTGACCGGCACCGAGTCGTTCACCCGCAGCACGAACGGGACCTGCCGCGCGGACAGCTCGTAGATCAGCCGTCCGAGGTCGATCTCCCTGGCGTCCATCACGACCGGGCGCGGCTTGAGGCCCCACCCGTGGACGATGCTCGTGACCACCTCGGCGGCGCACTCCTCGACGGTGAGGCTGACCTCCTCGTCGGGGATGCCCGCCCGTCGCCGGCGGCCCGGGTCGTCGGTCCAGCTCTCGGGCAGGATGAGACGCCAGTCGATGGGGAAGGCCGCCTGCTCGGAGGCCAGCCACACCCCGACGACCTGCTGGCAGTTGGCCAGGCGGCCGAGCTTCTGGACGAACCGGCGCTCGACGCCGACCGAGTGGTCCCCCGACTTGGGGATCACCAGCGGCTCGGCGACCAGCGCGATCGGGCGGATGGCCTGTTCGAGGTAGCCGGCCAGGGCGCGCCGCACGGAGATCCAGCCCCACGGGGACTGGCTGATGAACTGCTGCAGGCTCTGCTCGACGGCGGGCTCGGCCTCCAGGGAGGCGATGCCGCGCATGGTCTTGCGTCCCTCGATGGACAGCAGCCCCCGGATGTACAGCCGTGCCCATCTGCGCTGGTCGCGACGCTTGAGGGAGGAGAACACGATGCCGCAGAACCGTGCGAAGAACTCCGACGCCGCGTTCTCCTGTTCAGAGGTGAAGGAACTGACGCTCACGGGCGACCCCCTATGTCCGCGGCCCGCGCCCACAGAGTTTAAAGGCGAACACCCGTAAGAGGTGCCGAAGAAAACAATACCGGCCGTGCGGTTTTTTTGCGCTAGGGGGCGCTGACTTTGTCAGAAACCGGACGAGAGTCTGGACGCAGCCACAGGGTGGACAGCGGCGGGAGGACCATGGAGGCGCTCGCCTCGCAGCGGTGCCACGGGGAGGCCGTCGCCTCCACGGCCCCGAGGTTGCCCAGCCCGCTCCCCCCGTACGGCGCGGCGTCGGTGTTGATCACCTCGGCCCACCGGCCCGTGAACGGCAGCCCCACCCGGTAGCCCTCGCGGGCGACCGCGGAGAAGTTGCACACGCACACCAGCGGCGTGCCGTCGCCGTCATAGCGCAGGAAGGCCAGCACGTTGTCGCTCGCCGCGTCCGGGACGATCCAGCCGAACCCGTCGGGAGAGGCGTCCCGCCGCCACAGCGCCGGCAGCCGGCGGTAGGCCGCGTTCAGGTCGCGCACCAGGGTGCGCACGCCCTCGTCGGCCTCCTCCCACCGCAGGCCGACAGGCTCGTCCCACTCCCCCTCGTGCGCGAACTCCTGGCCCATGAACAGCAGCTTCTTGCCCGGATGGGCCCACATGAAGGCCAGGAAGCCCCGCAGGCCGGCCCGCCGCCGCCGTGCGCCGCCGGGCAGCGCGGACGACAGCGACCCGGCCGCGTGCGAGACCGGCAGGATGTGGCGCTCGGAGTAGGCGTACACCATGGGGAAGATGATCTCCCCGTGGTGGTACCTGCGGTCACCGGGGTCCCTCGCCAGGTAGCCGAGGCAGTCCTGCGTCCAGCCGGTGTTCCACCGCAGGTCGAAGCCCGGCCCGGCGACCCCGGTGAGCGGCGCGGTCTCCTCGGCCGCGCCCGCCGCCTCGGCGACCGCCACCGTCCCCGGGCTCAGCCAGTGCAGCGTGGAGTTGACCTCGCGGAAGAACGGCGCGACGGCCTCGGGGTCGCGGTCGCCCGGGTACCCGGAGGTGCGCAGGCCGTCGATGTGGAACTGCGAGCACCAGTGCAGCGCGTTGGCCGTCAGGAAGTTGCGCACCCACGGGCTCCGGTGGTCGAAGGCGTGCGCGGCGGGAACCTCACGGGCGCCGCCGGGGACGCGCGGCCCGCCGTCGCCGGCGTCCACCGCCTCGTACAGGGGCGTGCCGTCGAAGCGGGCGAGCCCCTCCTCGTCGGCGGCGAAGCGCAGCGGCGTCCAGTCGAGGATGACGCCGACGCCCGCCTGGTGGAGCCGGTCGACCAGGCGCCGGAAGTCGTCGGGGTCGCCGTATCTCGCGGTCGGCGCGTACAGGGCGGTGGGCAGCCGCTCGTCGGAGGTGTGCTCGGCCACCGGCATGAACTCCACGTGCGTGAAGCCGAGCCCCGCGGCGTACGGTGGCAGCGCCTCGGCCAGCTCGCGGTAGGTCAGGCCGGGCCGCCAGGAGCCGAGATGCACCTCGTAGACGCTCATCGGCTCCTCCTGCGCCACCGTCCGCGCCCGGCGCTCCAGCCACGCGGCGTCGCGCCAGCGGTGCCCGGAGGTGAAAACGACCGACGCGGTGCCCGGAGGGCGGTCGGCGGCCGAGGCGAACGGGTCGGCCTTGCGCCGCCACTGCCCGTCGGCGCCCAGGACGTCGTACATGTACCGGTAGCCGTCGCCGACACCGGGCAGATAGAGCTCCCAGATGCCCGAGGAGCCGATCGGGAGCATGCGGTGCGAGGACCCGCCCTCCCTGCCGTCGAGGTCGCCGGCCACCCGCACCTCGCGGGCGCTCGGCGCCCACACCGAGAAGGTCGTGCCCGAACCGGTGGTGTGCGCGCCGAACACCTGCCAGAGGCGCTGGTGACGGCCCTGGCGGATGCGTCGCAGGTCGAACTCGCCCAGCAGCCGGGATGGAACGTGAATGCCGCCGAGCGGGGAACCGTCACGCCTGACAATGAAGCTCACGGTGTCGCCTCCCGCCTTCAGCCAAGGGAGCGATTGCGCGTTCACTGCACGTAACGGTACCCGCCGACGCCGAGGATCGACATGCATGCGCGGCTACTGTGTCAAGTCCGCCTGTCAAGCGAAGGCCGGGAAAACCCCTGACCGGCCGCCCCCCGCGCCGGCCGCGCCGTGCGAGAGGCGCCGTCGCGCCGTGCCCGTCAGGAGGGCAGCCGGCAGACGGTGTCGGACATCACCAAGGCGTTGATGTCGTGATATCCGGCGGCGGAGGCGTGCCCGGGGTCGGCGGTGACGAAGACGTGGGCGCCGTCCGGCTCGGCCATCGCGGGGACGTACGGCAGCACCGCGGCGACCGGCAGGCCGTAGGCCTGCTCGACCCGCGGCACCAGGTCACCGTCCTCGATCCCCTCGGGGACCATGTTGACCACGACGATGCGCTGCCGGCAGCCGAGCCGGTCGGCCAGGGCGACGCTCTCGGCCGCGCCCGCCAGGTCCAGCCGGTGGGCGCGGGTGACGATGACCATCGCGTCCGAGCCGGCCACGGCGGTGACGGTCTCGGTGTTGATGCCCGTGTGCGTGTCCATGATCAGCACGTCCAGCGCCAGCGAGGCGGTGAGCCGCAGGACGGCCTCGTTCAGCAGCCCGAGGTCGTAGCCGCTGGTCATGATCTCGTTGATGGCGGTGAGCCCCGCCCGGCTCGGGACCACGAACAGGTCCATGCCGTCCACGGGCCGGACGGCGTCCTCGATCTCGCAGCGGCCGACCAGGTAGTCGGCGAAGGTGCACATCGAGGGGCCGGGTTCGAGGCCGAAGATGGCGTCCACGGCCGGGGACTGGATGTCGGTGTCCAGGACGCCCACCCGCAGGCCGCCCGCGGCGAACAGCAGCGCCATGTTGGCCGCCGTGCTCGACTTGCCGGTGCCTCCCCGGTAGGAGTGCATGGTCACGACGCGGGCCATCAGGCGCCGGTCCTGTGCAGGGCCAGCATGGTGATGTCGTCGGACTGCTCGGCCGTGCCGACGAACCCGGTGAGCGCGCCGTCGACGCGCCGCAGCAGGTCGTCCCCGGAGCCGGCGCCCTCGCGCAGCACGTCCAGCATCCTGTCCTCCCCGAAGAACGCCCGGTGGGGGTCGCGTGCCTCGGTCACCCCGTCGGTGTAGATGAACAGCAGGTCGCCGGGGTCCAGGTGGGCGTGGCCGAGCGTGAAGGTCGAGTCGCGCAGCACGCCCACGGCTGGCCCGGTCGGGTCCAGCACGAGCGGGGCCCCGCCGTCGCCGCGGATCAGCACGGGCGGGTTGTGGCCTCCGTTGATGTAGACCAGGCCTCCGGTGACCGGGTCGAGCACCGCGAAGAACATGGTCGCGAAGTAGCCCTGGTGGACATGGTTGCGGGTGAGGTACTCGTTGGTCGCCTCGACGGCGTTGAGCAGGGTGGCGGCGCCGACCACGGGCATGGAGCGCGCGTCGCCCGGCAGGTCGACGCTCTTGAGGCCATGGACGCCGCCGTGCTCGGCGGTGTGGCGCAGCAAACTGCGGATGAGCGCCATGAACAGCGCGGCCCCCACCCCCTTGTCGCACACGTCGGCGACGACCAGCCCGAGCCTGCGGCGGTTGACCAGCTCGAACACGTCGTAGAAGTCACCGGCGACGGTCCTCGCCGGACGGTAGCGCACGTCGATGTCCCACCCGGCGGGCGTGGGCAGCGAGTCGGGCAGGAAGCCGAGCTGGATCTCCCTGCCGATCTCCAGCTCGCGCTCGTACCGGTGCAGATCGGCCTCGCCTCCCGCCAGCAGCAGCGCGCGGCTCAGCTCGGCCTGCTCGTGACAGGTGCCGAGCCGCGCGCGGACGAGCGAGGTCAGGAACGGCGGCATCAGGTAGTCGGCCCCGCCATGGACGTGCCCTTCCAGCGCGCCGAAGTCGTGTTCGGTGTAGGCGAGCAGCGTGGGCCGCCATCCCTCCTCGTCCATCCTCCGGGCGACGGCCCGGACGATGTTGGGTGGCACGGCTGCGGAGGCCAGCAAGACGTCCACTTCGGGCATCCGTTCGGCCGCGAGCGCGTCGGCCGGTGTGTGCACCCGCACGCGGACCCCCGCCTCGGCGAGGGCCCGCCGCAGGGCGGGGGGCGGCGAATCGTCATCCAGCACGAGAACGCTGGTCATTTTGCTGTGCTCCATCCCTGAGGATCCGCAGCGTGCTGATGTTGCGCCCCGCGACTCGCCGGTAGGTGAAGCCGTCAACGGCGGTCAGGGCGAGGTACACCCCGAGACCGCCGATGCGGCGTTGCGCGAACGGCAGCCCGTAGTCCGGCCGCCGGTATCCGGACCTGGGGTCGAACGGCCGGGCGTCGTCCTCGAACCTGACCCAGACCGACTCTCCGTCCATCCCGCCCTCGACGGCGAACTCGCCTCCGGTCTCCCCGTAGCCGTGGACCACGATGTTGGTCGCCAGCTCGTCGGCCGCCAGGCGCAGCCGGTCGGAGAGGCCGGGAGGCAGGCCCGCGCGCTCGGCTAGAGAGAGCACGTAGGCCGCCACCTGGTCGAGGGACGACAGGGACGCCGGGATGCGCGGCACGACGGGCTCACGAGCCGGTGATGTCGAAGCCGTGGTCGAGCCCGGCCATCCGGATGACCTTCAGGACGGGCTCGGTGACGCCGACGAGGGAGATCGTGACGTCCTCGGCGACCTTCTGCCGGGCGAACACCAGGGCGCGCAGGCCGGCGCTGGCGATGTAGGTCAGCTCGGAGGCGTCGATCACCAGCCGGGCGGCCCCGGTGGCCACGGCGTCGTCGATGGCGTCGTGGAACTCCGGCGCGGTGGCGGCGTCGAGCTCGCCGGCCAGGCGGATGGTCGCGGTGCCCGCGCCGGTGCTGAGGGTTGCGATGAATGCCACGTCAGTTCTCCTAGTCATCGGAGCGGGTCAGGATCACCACTGAGCGGGGTGCGACGTACAGGCGCCCGGGGTAGGCGATCGCCGGCTCGGCGCCGGGGTCGTGGACGTCGTGCGGCGCGGAGGCGCCGGTGTCGGCGAACAGGCGCCAGACGCCGCCCGCCGGGTCGGGCAGCTCGACGTCGTGGCCCTCCCAGTGGGAGTTCATCACCACGTAGAGCTGGTCCATCGCCCCGTCCGCGTCGCGCCCGGCGCGCATCACGGCCAGCAGCCTGCTGCCGGGCGACCAGTCGGGCCGCCAGGCGTCCACCCCGTGCCAGCTCACGTCCGGCAGGCCGACCCCGGTGGTGTCGACGCCGAGCGGGTGCCTGCCCTCGCGCAGGACGGGGTGGGCGTGCCGGAAGGCGATCATCCGCCGGGCGAACCTGAGCAGCTCGGCGTTGGCGTCGGCCAGCGTCCAGTCGAACCACGAGAGCTCGTTGTCCTGGCAGTAGGTGTTGTTGTTGCCGAGCTGGGTGCGGCCCACCTCGTCGCCGGCCAGCAGCATGGGGATGCCCTGGCTGACCAGCAATATCGCCAGCGCGTTCTTCATCTGGCGGGTGCGCAGCGCATTGATCGCCGGGTCCTCGGTCGGGCCCTCGGCGCCGTGGTTCCAGCTGTTGTTGTCGTTGGCGCCGTCGGCGTTGCCCTCGCCGTTGGCCTCGTTGTGCTTGTCGTTGTAGGAGACCAGGTCGTTGAGAGTGAAGCCGTCGTGCGCGGTGACGAAGTTGACCGAGGCGGCCGGTCCGCGCCCGCCGTACAGGTCGGGCGAGCCGGCGACGCGCGCCGCCAGCTCTCCGGTGGTGCCCTCGTCGCCCTTGAGGAACCTGCGCAGGACGTCGCGGTACTTGCCGTTCCACTCCGACCAGCGGCCGTAGTTGGGGAAGTGCCCGACCTGGTAGAGCCCTCCGGCGTCCCACGCCTCGGCGATGAGCTTGGTGTGACGCAGGATCGGGTCGTAGGCGAGCTGCTCCAGCAGCGGCGGGTTGGGCAGCGGGGCGCCGTCCGGGCCGCGGTCCAGGATCGCGGCCAGGTCGAAGCGGAACCCGTCGACGTGGTACTCCGACACCCAGTGGCGAAGGCAGGTGAGCACGAAGTCGCGCACCACGGGGTGGTTGCAGTTGACGGTGTTCCCTGTGCCGCTGAAGTTGTAGTAGTACCCCTCGGGGGTGAGCATGTAGTAGGTGGCGTTGTCCAGACCCTTGAACGAGATCGTCGGGCCCTGCTCGTTGCCCTCGGCGGTGTGGTTGAACACCACGTCGAGCATCACCTCGATGCCGGCCCTGTGCAGGTCCTTCACCAGCGCCTTGAACTCGTCGGCCTGCATGCCGAACGCGCCGGTCGCGGCGTAGCCGGCCTTGGGGGCGAAGAAGCCGATGGTGTTGTAGCCCCAGTAGTTGTGCAGCCGCTCGCCGGTCGCGGGGTTGACGCGCCCGTTGTCGAACTCGTCGAACTCGAAGATCGGCATCAGCTCGACGCAGTTGACGCCGAGGTCGCGCAGGTAGGGGATCTTCTCCCGCAGCCCGGCGTAGGTGCCCGGGGCCGCCACCCCCGAGGAGGGGTGGCGGGTGAAGCCGCGGACGTGGGTCTCGTAGATGACCAGGTCCTCGCTGGGCGTGCGCAGCGGCACGTCGTCCTCCCAGTCGAAGTCCTCCTGGGCGATCATGGACCGGTACTGGTAGGGCTTGCTCCAGTCGGGCGGGACGCCCCACACGTCCCGCCCGGACAGCAGCAGCGCGTGCGGGTCGGCCAGGATGGCGCCCGAGTCGAACCGGTCGCCGCGCGCCGGGTCGAACGGGCCCTCCGCGCGGTAGCCGTATTCGAGGCTCTCCAGGTCCAGGCCGAAGACGGTCATGGTGAAGACGCTCCCGATGCGGTACTCGGGCGGGAACGGCAGCTCCTCCAGCGGCTCGGCGTCCCCGCGCCGGTACAGCACCAGCGTCATGGCGGTGGCGCCGTCGGAGAAGACCGAGAAGTTCACCCCGCCCGGCACCAGGGTGGCGCCGTGCGGGAAGGGCCGGCCCTGCCGCACGCGGTACGCGCCGATCCGCCGGGTCGGGAAGTCGTCGATCCGCGGGAGGTCGATGCGCTCGGCGGTCACGGTCCCACGCGTCCCATCTCGGCCGCGAGGCGGCCCATCTCGCCCTCGACGTCGTCGGCGACCTCGAAGAAGCCGAGGAACCCGGTGGCCGACATGACGAACCGCACCTCCGGCGACAGCCCGCCGATGACGACGCGCGCCTCGGCCTGCTGGGCCCGCCGGTACAGGATCAGCAGCATGCGCAGTCCGGCGCTGGAGACGTAGGTCACGGCGGAGAAGTCGACGAGCAGCGTGCCGGAGGGGGCAACCAGGGGCAGCAGGCGCTCCTGGACGGCCGGGGCCGTGGCGCTGGTGATCTCGCCCTCGACGCGGGCGACGGTGAGGCCGCCCGCCGTGCTGAGGGTGACGCCGGCCGTCATCGGACGGCCTCCACGGTGACCTTCACCTTGACGCGCCCGGTGGCCTCGGGGAGGTTCACGGTGAGCGCGCCGGCGTCGTAGTCGTCGTAGGGCTCGCCGTCGATCTCGACCGCGCCGATCCTGATGGAGCCGGGCGGCAGCAGGTCGGGCGAGACGCGCAGGATGCGGTCGTCGAAGCCGTCGGGGTCGGGCTTGAAGTACAGGTCCATCGGCTTGCCGCTGATGAGCAGGTTGTTGTAGACGGCGGCCAGGTAGCACAGCTCGGAGGAGTGGTACATGCTCATCGAGTGGCTGCCCTTGAGCCGCTCGGTGCCGAGCAGGTACGGCAGGCCGCTGGCGAGCACGTTGAAGTAGACCGCGCCCTCGTCGTGGTCGAGGAAGAAGGCGTTGTAGAACGACTCGGCGCCGCGGGCCTCGTCGCGGAAGCGGTCCTGGCCGGTGACGCCGAACAGGATGAGGTAGGCCAGCACGGCCTGCTCCTGCTGCCACCACGCCTTGCGGTCGTGCCAGACGAACCGGAAGCGGTCCTCGCCCTCGCGGCGCAGGCGCTCCACGACGTCGTACCAGCCGCCGCGCTGCCGGTCGGCGCCGATGGGCGGCATGATGTCGCCGATGTGCGTGGCGAGCTCGGCGTACTCCGCCTTGGGCTTCAGCGAGTTCATCCGCATGAGGTTCCAGGCGATCTTCAGGTTGTGGCCGACGACCGCGCGGTTGAGCTGCCAGCCGTGCGCGGTGTCGTGCGACCAGTCGCGGTGGAAGCGCTCCTGGACGAACGGGCTGTTCTTGTCGTCGGGGAAGTGCTCGACGATGGTGTCGAAGGTGTACTCCAGGAACGCGGCGTACTTGGGGTCGCCGGTGGCCAGGTACAGGTTGATCAGGTAGGCGGGGGCGTGGTCGCCGACCGAGTTCCAGTTCTTCCTGGCGCGGTTCTCGCCGAGCGACTCGTGGTCGGGGCTCAGCAGGATGGGGTCGATGTGGGAGAAGTAGCCGCCCTTCTCCCGGTCCAGGTAGAACCGGTCGAACAGCCGCAGCGTCGCCTCGGCGTCGCTCTTGATGCGCGGGTCGCCGGTGATCCGGTAGGTCTGGACGGGGCCGGCGAGCGCGTAGATCTGCTCGTACATCGGGAGGGCGTCGTAGTCGTCGGAGAACTCCGAGGTGAACAGCTTGCGCTGCACGTCGCCCTCGATCTTCAGCCCGTGGTACCAGTAGACGATGTCCTCGTCGGCGTCGACGAAGCGCAGGTTGGCCCGCAGGTACTCGGTGCCGCGCTCGGCGACCTCCAGGTAGGCGTCGTCGCCGGTGAGCATGTAGGCCGAGGCCATGCCGTAGACCAGGCGCGAGATCGTGTCGGTCTCCTGCACGTGGCTGTCGGTCTTCTCGCCGCCGAGTCTGATCATCGTGCGGTAGTCGGAGAAGTCCACCGGCCCGTCGCCGAACTGCGCCTTGCGGTAGAAGGCGGCGATCTCCTGGATCTGGTGGACCCACCAGTTCTGCTCCTCGAAGCGGAACTCGCCGGGGCGGCGGCCGAGGAAGATGACGCGCTTGGCGTCGAAGATCTGACCCTCGGCGTGCGGGTAGAACACGCCATAGGCGAACAGGTAGCGCCCGGGCACGAGCATCGCGTCGAGCTGGCCGGAGGCGTCGGTGTAGGGCTCGCCGAGGTTGTGCAGCAGTTCGGCGCTCGGGCCGCCGTCCATCGAGACCGCGAAGTCGCGGCCGTCGGCGGTGACCACCGTGGCGGTGCGGGAGGCCGCGTCGTAGGCGCTGACCTGGCCGGCGATGGTGTCGGAGAAGGTGAAGTTCATAGGATTTCGTCCTTCTGGGTGAGCAGGTCGACGAGGGTCCTCGCGAACAGGTGGCACTGCTGTCCCGAGCGTCCGGTGACGAGGTCGCCGTCGATCACCACGTCCTTGTCGACGTACTCCGCGCCCATGTTGCGCACGTCGCCGACCAGGTTGTTGTGGCAGACGATCTTGCGTCCGCGCACGACGTAGGGGATGGAGGCGGCCAGCCACATGCCGTGGCAGATGATCCCCTTGATGACGCGGGAGTCCTCGAAGGCGCGGCGCAGCAGCTCGGTGGCCGGCGCGAGCCGGTCCACGTCGTCGGTGTAGCGCAGCCGGTCGGACACCATGCCCGAGGGCACGACCAGCGCCGCGTAGTCCGAGGGGTCGACCTCCTCCAGGCTCTTGGAGACCGTGAAGGGCGCGCGGTACTCGTGGCCGGTGAAGGTCATCGACTTCTGGCCCCAAAGGCGGGTGATGAAGTCGACCGGGATGCCCTCCTCGGCGAACCTGCGCTGGTAGTAGAAGATCTCGGGTTCGTAGTAGTCGCTTTCCATCAGGACGGCGACGCGGGTGTCGGCCACGGTCACTCCGTGATGAGGTCGATGAGGAACGGCCGGTCGTCGAGCAGCATGCGCTCGACGGCCTCCTCCACCTGGGACCGCTTCTCCACCCGCATCGCCTCCACGCCCATGCCGCGGGCGATGTCGGTGAAGCCGAGCTCGGGGTGGGCCAGGTCGAAGGAGCGCGGGAAGGCGTGCGCGGCGATGTCCCGCTCGCGCCAGTACTGCTCGATGTTGAGGTCGAGCAGCCGGTACCCGCGGTTGTTGCAGACGACGAACTTGGCGCCGGCGCCCTCGCGGACCGCGGTGGCCAGCGCCTGGATGGTGTACATGCTCCCGCCGTCGCCGGTGAAGCCGACGACGGTCTTGCCGGGGTTGGCGAGCTTCATCCCGATCGCGCCGGGGATGCCCACGCCGAGCGAGCCGCCGCGGGTCTGGAACCAGTGCCCCGGCAGCCGCGGCGGCAGGTGGGCGGCGAGCACGCCGGAGGCGGTCAGGGCCTCGTCGAAGACCATGAGGTCCTCGGGCGCGCGCTCGGCCAGCCGCCGGGCGAACGCGCCGAGCAGCGATTCCTCGTCGGCTGGGGCCGAGGGCCGCTCGGCGGCGCGGCGCAGCCGTCCCGCGGCGGCCTCGCGCGCGGCCGGCGACATGGAGGACGAAAGCTCCGCGGCGAGCGCGGCCAGGGTGGCCTTGGGGTCGGCGACCAGGCCGAGCGTCACCGGGTGGTTCTTGGCGATCTCGTAGGAGTTCAGGTCGACGTGCACGATGCGCGCGTCGGGCCGGAACGGCGAGGCCAGGTCGGGGAAGACCTCGGGGAACAGGTAGGTGCCCACGACGAGCACGGCGTCGGCGCCGGCGACCACGGCCCGGCTGACCTCGCCGAACATGTGCCCGGTCTGGCCGCGGTACAGCGGGTGGCGGCCGTCGATGGAGACCTCCGACATCTCCACGCCCCACGCGTCCGCGCCGAGCACCTCGGCCACGCGGGTCAGCTCCGCCTGCGCGCCGGAGGCGGCCACGCCGTCACCGAACAGCACCAGCGGCGCGGTGGCGTCCGACAGCAGCGCCGCCGCCTTGCGGATCGTCGCGGCGTCGGGGGCCGTCGCGGTGTAGGGGACCACCGAGGGCACGACCGGCTCGTCGTTGGGCCGGTCGAGCACGTCCAGGGGCAGCGAGACGAACACCGGGCCCCGCGGCGGGGTCATGGCGATCTTGACGGCGCGCCGGAGCGTCCGCAGCACCGAGGAGGAGTCGGTCACCCGGGTCGCGTACTTGGTGACGGGCCTGGCCATGGCGACCAGGTCGGCGGCCATCTGCGCGTCCATCGCCTCGTATTGGACGCCGGACTCACCGGCGACCACGACGAGCGGGGTGTGGCCGCGCTTGGCCTGGTACATCATGCCGATGCCGTTGCCGAGGCCGACGCCGCTGTGCAGCTGCACCAGGGCGGGGCCGCCGGTGGCGCGGGCGTAGCCGTCGGCGATGCCCACCGCCACGGTCTCCTGCAGCGTCAGGACGTAGTGGAAGTCGTCGTACTTCTCCAGCGCGTCGAGGAAGCCCTGCTCGACCGTGCCGGGGTTGCCGAACATGTACCGCATGCCGTCGGCGAGGAACTGCTCGATGATCGCCTCGTTGCCCGTTCTGGCGTCCATGGGGCTCATCGGGCTCACCAGCCGAACCGGCGCAGACCGTCTTCCAGCGTCTCGACGATCTTCTGCCCGGTGAGGAAGGAGTCGGGCGTCGAGCGGCCGGTGATGAACGGGTAGTCGACGATGACCGAGGTCTCCTTGCCGAAGTTGCCGTGGTAGCGGCCTTCGGGGCCGGTGGCGTCTCGCAGGATGTACTCCAGCGGGTACGGCGGCGGCCCCATGTTGAAGTCGGTGCCGAGGAAGCCGGTGCCGTCCTTGTAGTCGTACTCCTTGCAGTGGCCGGTGACGTGCTTGCCCCAGATGATGCTCTTGCGGTCCTCCCAGTCGCGGGCGAACGCCAGGCACGCGACGCCGTAGCACTCGGCGGCCACCGGCTTGCCGGCCTTGAGGAAGCCGAGGATCAGCGCGTGGACGCGGCCGTTGTTGGCCAGGTCGACGATGGGGCCGCTGCCGCCGACGATCAGCATGGTGTCGAAGCCGTCGATGTGCTCCGCCAGCCTGTCCAGCGTCCTGTTGTAGGCCTCAAGGGCGTGCAGGTAGTCGTCGTCGCTGACGTAGGGGCGCTCGGGCACCACGGCGGAGATGTCGAGGGGGTGGTCCAGCCGGTCGGAGTCGTCCAGCTCGCGCACCAGCTTGGCGACCTCGGGCGTGGTGACCGAGCGGCCGAGCGGCGGGTCGAGGTAGTCGGGGTCCATGCTCGGCGGCAGCGCGTGCGGGCGCCCGCCGGTGGGCGTGGCGAAGACGACCTCGTATCCGCGCTGGTCGAAGTGGGTGAGCGGACCGAGCAGCTCCTCCCCCCAGTAGCCGTGCTCGGACAGCAGCACCAGGACCTTCCTGCTCATCGCTCCTCCTGCGGGCCGATGATCCAGTTCTCCCGGGTGGTGAGGGAGAACACGTGCGCGGGGTCGGCGACGGCGTCGAGCGCCGGGGCGACCTTCTCGGTGAAGTACGGGGAGGCCAGCGCGGCCTCGGCCGCCGCGACGTCGTCGAACCAGATCTGCTCGACGCTGTCGAAGGACGCCTCTCCGAAGGTGTAGAAGCCGTCCCTGGTGTGGGCGTGCAGGTGGCGGCGCACCCCGGGCAGCCCGCTGACGATCGGGGCGTACTCCGAGAGCGTCCGCTCGCGGTGGTCGGCGAGGTCCTGGCCGGGCCGGCGCTTGATCAGCGTGGTGACCTTGACCCAGGACGGGGCGGCCTCGGTGAGCGGCGGGCCGGGGACGATCTCGTGGGCGTCGGTGTCCAGCACGATGGTGAGCCAGAACGCCGCCCAGTTCGGCTCGTCGAGCCGCGCCCCGTGCAGGAACTCCTCGGTCTGCAGCGAGGCGAGCTGCTCCTGCTCGTTGGCCAGCCAGATCTCCGCCATGCCCTGGTGGGGCAGCGCCGGGCGCCCGCGGTCCGCCGTGGACGGGACGCGCGAGTCGATCAGGTAGCGGCGGATCTGCGGGATTTTGGCGGCGAACTTCACCGCGTGGACGTTGACCCAGTAGTCCTGGAACTCCTGTGCGGTCATGCCTGGCTTCGGGGCGGCCAGGATGAACTGGTGGATCATGCGATCTCCTTTTCGCCAGGGATCTTCACTGGGACGATCGCAGCGCCGTTCGGCCACCGTCAAAGCAGAAACCATTACTTCTCGACATAGCGCATTGAATCCGCCGTTAAAGTCAAGTCACCTGGCAATCGGGAAATATCGGCTTATCCTCGGTCGGTCTTCGCCGCAGGACGGCCAACTGACAAAGTGCCCGGCGAAAGCGCGGCGATTATGGCCACCGCGGGCGGCCGGGCCTACTGTCCAGCTCAACGGATGCCTTACCGAAAGGTGGCACATGAAAGGCGAGCTGACCGCGGCGGTGCGCCGCGGCGCCGTCGGAGAGATCCGCGACCTGCTGAGCGCCGGCGCCGATCCCGACGAGCGCGACACCGACACCGGGCTCAACGTGCTCATGATCGCTTCCGGCCGCGCGGACGCCCCCGCCGTGCGGGCGCTGCTCGACGCGGGGGCCGACGTCTTCACCACCGACGCCAAGGCCGGGGCGACCGCCCTGCACAAGGCCTGCCAGGGCGGCAGCGCGCAGGTCGTGCGCGACCTGCTCGGCGCCGGCGCCTTCGTCGACGCCGTCGCCGCGACCACCGGCCACACCCCCCTCATGGACGCCCTGTGGTTCAAGTGGCCGGGCATCGTCGAGGTGCTTCTGGACCACGGCGCCGGACTCAACCTGTCCACGCACTACGGCTTCTCGATGAAAGAGCACTTCGCGTACGAGCTGAACGTCAACACCTTCGGCAAGGAACGCCTCATCGAGTCCGACAAGCTGCTGCGCGCCCGGCAGGAGTCCGACGACGCGGCGGCGGCCGGGCACGCCCTGATGAACGCCGTCACCGGCGGCGACCTGGCCAAGGTCCGCGAACTGCTCGCCGAGGGATTCCCCGTCGACACCCGCTGGCCGATGGTCAACGGCTTCAACGACGACCACACCGCGCTGCTGGTGGCCTGCCGCGACGGGCACACTGAGATCGTCGCCGAGCTGCTGGCCGCCGGGGCCGACGTCAACGCCGTCGAGCCGACGTTCGGCGCCGTCCCACTGCACAAGGCCGTCTACAACGGGCACGCCGACATCACCAGCCTGCTGGTCGCCCACCCGGAGGCCGACCTGGCCTTCCAGGGCGCGACCAACGGCTACAGCCCCCTGCACGACGCGCTGTGGCACGGCTACGCCGAATGCGCCCGCATCCTGGTCCAGGCCGGCGCGCCACTCGGCCTGACCGGCCACGACGGCAAGACCCCGCTCGACCTCGCGCGCGAGGTCCTCGGGGACGATCACGAGGTCACCGTTCTCATAGCGGGAGGCGGCAATGCGCGACACTGAGGCCCTGGTCGTCGGCAGCGGGTTCGGCGGCGCCATCGCCGCGCTGCGCCTGGCGGAGGCGGGCGTCCAGACGCTCGTGCTCGAACGCGGGCGCCGCTGGCCCATCACCGACGCGCACGACACCTTCGCCACCTACGACAGCCCCGACGGCCGGGCCGCCTGGCTCAGCCCGGTGACCGTCGCCCCGGCCCAGGAGGGCCTGCCCATCGACGTCTACACCGGCGTGCTCGAACGGGTCAGGGGCGAGGGCATCGACGTCCTGGTGGGCGCGGGCGTCGGCGGCGGCTCGCTGGTCTACAACACCGTCCTCTACCAGCCCCGGCGCGACCTGTTCGGCCGGGTGTTCCCCTCCTGGCTGAGCTACGACGAGATGGACGAGGTGTGGTACCCCAAGGTCCGCGAGGCCGTCGGGGTGTCCACCATGCCCGCCGACGTGCTCGCCCACGAGCGCTACCGCGGCCAGCGGGTGCTGCTGGAGGAGGCCGCCGCCGCCGGGATGACCGCGCGCCTGTTCGAGCTGGGCCTCGACTGGGACGTCATCCGCGCCGAGCTGGCCGGCGTCGTCCCCGCCTCGCAGATCGCCGGCCAGGTCTGGTACGGCGCCAACAGCGGCGCCAAGCGCAGCCTGGACCGCACCCACCTGCCCAGGGCCGAGGCCACCGGCAAGGTCGAGGTGCTGCCGTTGCACCAGGTCACCGACGTGCGCGAGAACGGCTCCGGCTACCTGGTCACGGTGGACGAGCTCGACGACAACGGCCGCGTCATCGCCCGCAGGGACATCCACACCAAGCACCTGTTCCTGGCCGCCGGGTCGGTCGCGACGACCAAGCTGCTCGTCCGCGCCCGCGACACCGGCGCGCTGCCCAAGCTGGCCGACTCCGTCGGGACGCGCTGGGGCGCCAACGGCGACCTGGTCATCATCCGGAGCGGCCTGCCGCCCACCGGGCCGAGCGAGGGCGGCCCGGCGGGCGCGGTGCTCGAAGACCTGGACAACCCGGTCGCGCCCATCGCCATGGCGGCCATGCCCATCCCCCAGGCCAAGATGCCCGAGGGCTTCATGGGCCTCATCGGCATGGGCCTCGGCCCGGCGAAGGGCACCTTCTCCTACGACGGGCACACCGACACCGTCGGCCTGACCTGGCCCAAGGACGACCCCGAGGCGACCGTCATCGCCGACGGCGCGCGCGCGGCGTTCGAGCGGCTCGGCACCGGCAAGATCGAGGCCATCGACGCCGGCCTCACCGGCCACCCCTGCGGCGGGGTCCCCCTGGGCCTGGCCACCGACGAGTACGGCCGGGTGAACGGCTACCCGGGCCTGTACGTCGTGGACGGGGCGCTCCTGCCGGGCGGCAGCGCCGCGTGCACCAACCCCGCCCTGACCATCGGAGCGCTCGCCGAACGGGCGCTCGCCGCCATCATCCCCGACATCGTGGAGGAATAGACACCGATGAGCAGTCCCAAGCACGCGGCGCTGGTGACCGGCGGTTCGAGCGGCATCGGCCTGGCCGTGGCCGGCGCGCTGGTCGCCCGCGGGCACGCGGTGACCATTCTCGGCAGGGACGAGGGCAGGCTGCGCCACGCCGCCGACCGGCTCGGCGCCGAGGCCGGCCGAGGGGACGGGGCCGTGCACACCGTGGTGGCCGACGTCGCCCAGCCGGCCGCCGCGCACGCCGCGGTCGCCGCGCACATCGAGCGCTGGGGGCGGCTCGACGTGCTGGTGAACAGCGCGGGCCTGCTCGCCGCCGGGCCCTTCGAGTCCTACAGCACGACCACCATCACCGAGGTGCTGGAGGTGGACCTGCGGGCCACCATCCTGTTCTGCCAGGCGGCGCTGCCCTACCTGCGCAAGGTCGCGCGCGAGGGGCGCCCGCTCATCGTGAACATCGCCTCCATCTCCGGCAAGCGCGCCGACCCCGGCTTCTCGCTGTACTGCGCGGCCAAGTTCGGCGTGGTCGGCTTCACCGCCGCCCTGCACCAGGAGCTGGCCGGCGAGGGCGTCGGCGCGTGCGCGATCTGCCCGGGGCTGGTCGACACGCCGATGGCCGACTGGGCGCGCTCGTGGGCGTCGCGCGCGTCGATGCTCCGCCCCGAGGACATCGCAGGCGCCGTCATCCGCCTGCTCGACATCCCCGCCGGCCAGGTCCCCGCCGAGCTCGTCCTGTCCTGAGCTCCCCTGTCCCCCTTTCCGCCCCCTCCCCGAGCACGGCACCCGGTCGTCCCCGCCGGGTGCCGTGCTCGCCCCGTCTGGCGTGGTGCCGGGTCCGGGCGGGAGGACCGTCGTAGGCTCGGAGCGCCCCGCCCGGCGGCGCTCCACCGAGGAGGTTCGTGAGCACCGGACGCTCTCCCACGCTGCGCTATCTGGCCGGCTCCACCGAGGCGACGCACGCCTCGTGGCTGGAGCTGTTCTTCGACCTGGTCTTCGTCGCCGCCGTCTCCGAGCTGGCACGCCTGCTGCACGGCGACCTGACCTTCCATGGGCTCCTGGTGTTCTGCGCGCTGTTCGTCCCGGTGTGGTGGGTGTGGATGAGCTTCGCTTACTACGCCGACCTGTTCGAGACGGACGCGACGCACTTCCGCATCGCCCTGCTCGCGGGGATGTTCGGCTCGCTGGTGCTGGCCAGCACGATCGGCGTCGCCATCTCCCCCGACGGCCGCACGCTGGACGGGGCGCACGGGTTCGCGCTGGCCAACGCCGCCCTCCAGGCCATCCTCGTGGGCCTGTACTGGTACGCGCGCCGCGCCGCCCGCGCGCCGGGGACCGCCCCGGACGCGCCCGGGGCCCCGCGCCCCGGCGCCGGCCGGGACGCCCCGCAGAGCCCCCCGCAGAACGCCGCGCTGCGCCAGCTGTGCGGCATCTACGTCGCGGGGTTCGGCTGCGGCGGCGCCCTGTGGCTGGCCTCGGTGGCCGTGTCGGCGCCCTGGCACCTGGCGCTGTGGGCGCTCGCGCTGCTGGTGGAGATCGCCACGCCGTTCGTGGCGTACCTGACGGTGGCCTCGCCGCCGGCGCACGCCTCCCACCTGCCCGAGCGGCTCGGCCTGTTCACGCTGATCGTGCTCGGCGAGTCGGTGCTCGCCGTGGCCTGGGGCGCCCGGGGCGCCCCCTCGACGCCGAGCGCGCTGCCCGTCGCGTTCTTCACGTTCGTGATCGCCGCGTGCCTGTGGTGGGTGTACTTCGAGCACGTCGACCACCGCGTCATCATCAACGCGCTGACCAGCGGGCGCTCTTCGCTGGTGCGCGGGTTCGCCTACGGGTACGGCCACCTGCTGATCTTCGCCGGGCTGGCGGCCACGGCCGTCGGGTCGGAGGCCCTCATCGAGCACGCCGCCGAGGCGCACATGCCGGCCGGCGCCGGCCTCGCGCTCACCGGCGGCGCCGCGGCGTTCCTGCTGGCCACGACCGCGGCGCACCTGGTGATCCGCCGGCCGCTGGCCCGCAGGCTGGTCGCGGTCCGCGTCGCCGCCGCGCTCGGCGCCCTGCTGCTGGGCCTTTCCTCCACATCGTTCTCACCGCCGGCCGAGACGGCGGCGCTGGCCGGCCTGCTGGTGCTGCTCACCTGGGCCGAGGTCAGGCATCGGCGGGAAGCGCCCGGCACGACGTAGGCGCCGCGCCGTCCTCCTCCGCCGTCGCTGCCGCCCCCGGGGAGGCCGGCGGCCCGGGCAGCCGCACCTGGAACCGCGTGTCGCCGGGGCGCGAGCGCACGGTGATGGATCCCCGGTGCCGTTTGGTGACGATGCGGTGCGACAGGTGCAGGCCGAGCCCGGTGCCCGCGCCGATGTCCTTGGTGGTGAAGAACGGCTCGAAGACGCGCGGCAGCACGGCGGCGTCGATGCCGGGGCCGGTGTCGGCCACCTCGACCAGGACGCACCCGCCCTCTCCGCGCACGCTGACGCGCAGTTCGCCCCGCCCTCCCATCGCGCCCGCCGCGTTGTCCACCAGGTTCGTCCACACCTGGTTCAGCTCGGTCGGGTAGCCGGGGACGCGGGGCAGCGGGGGGGCGTAGTCGCGCACGACCGTGATGCCGGCGAGCTTCGGGCGCAGCATCGCCAGCGTGGACTCAAGGCCCTCGCGCACGTCCACGTCGGTCTCCGGCGCGCGGTCCAGGTTGGTGTACTCCTTGGTGTTCCTGACGATCGCCGAGACCCGCGTGCCGGCCTCGCGCACGTCCATGACGCACGAGCGGATGCGCAGGCTCTCCGACAGGTAGCGCAGCGCGGCGGGGAGACGGGCGTCGAACACCCGCGCCCCGAGGTCGTCGAGCCAGCCGGTGTCCAGGCCGCGCTCGGCCAGCAGGGGCGCGAGGGCGGACCCGTCGCCGAGCCCGTGGTCCTCCAGCCAGTCCTGCAGCTCCTCCTCCAGCAGGCTCACGCCGAGCGCGTCGCCGGGACCGCTGCCGCGCGGGCGGGCGAGCCAGTCGCGCCGAGCGGCCGCGAGGGCCGCGCGTTCCGCCTGCTCCGCCGTCTGGCCCCAGGTCTCCGCCGCCGCCTCCAGCTCCTCCACGGCGTCGTCCAGCTCGCCGATCGCGCGGATCACGGCGGAGGCGGGGTTGTTCAGCTCATGGGCGATGCCCGCGGCCAGGGTGCCGAGCGAGGCGAGCGTCGAGCGGCGGCCACCGCTCACGATCATGTCCTGCGCGCGCAGCGCCAGGACGGGCACCACCATCTCCGACACGCGCGGCGCGCGCACCAGCATCTGCAGGAAGGTGTCCCGGTCGTAGAGGGCGACGCGGCTGTGGCCGACCGAGGTGGCGGTGGCCAGGTAGGCGTCGCCGGCCAGGACGCACAGCTCGCCGGTGAAGGTGTGGGCGAGCATGGCCCGCTCCTCCGCGCCGTCCCGGGTGGAGTGGCGGGCGAGCACCTCGTCCCGGTCGTCGACCACCTTGGAGATGAGCAGCTCGCCGTCGAGCAGGACCACGAAGAAGCGCGCGGGGGCGCCCTCGGCGAACAGCACCTCGCCGTCGCCGAGCTCGCGTGAGCGGCCGCTGTCGGCCAGCCATCGGTACTGCTCCCCGGTCAGCCCGTCGAACAGGGGATGCGCGCGGAGTTCGTCCGGAAGGAGATCTGCTGCGCCCATGGGCGGGCTCCTCTCGGGGCAGGTGCGGCCTTCGGCCCTACGGCTCCCAGGCCAGGTGTGTCGGAGCCTCGCACCGGCGTCGGCGGGCGGTCAAAGGATCCGGGCGCACTTTGTCGGGTACGCGCGCTCGCGCGAGGCGGCGGAGACCCGATTCGCGGGACTAAATCAGGTTCACGATGGCCCGCCCGGGGCGCGTACCTACGCTGAAGGTCTCGATTGGAGCACGTCCCGATTCTGGAGGCCGCCATGGCCTGGTGTTCCCCCGTGGACGAGGAGGACGGACAGACGTGAGCGACGAGACGGGCAAGCCGGTCATCCTGGCCGTGGACGACGATCCGCAGGTGCTCAGGGCCGTACGGCGGGACCTGCGCGCCACCTATTCCGGCAGTTACCGCATCCTCGGCGCCGCCTCAGGCAAGGAGGGCCTCGGCATCCTCGACGCGCTGGACGAGCGCGGCGACGATCCGGCGCTGTTCCTGGTGGACCAGCGGATGCCCGAGATGGCCGGGGTGGAGTTCCTGCTGGAGGCGGGGGCGCGCTACCCCGAGGCGCGGCGGGTGCTGCTCACCGCCTACGCCGACACCGACGCGGCCATCACCGCGATCAACCGGGTCCGGCTGCACCACTACCTGATGAAACCCTGGGACCCGCCGCAGGAACGGCTGTTCCCCGTGCTGGACGACCTGCTGTCGGACTGGCTGGCCGCGCACCGGCCCGCCTACCGGGGCATCAAGGTGGTCGGCATCCCGGTCTCGCCGGCGACCCACGCCGTGCGGGACTTCCTGACCCGCAACGAGCAGCCGTTCCGCTTCCTGGACGTCGACGCCGACCCCGAGGCGCGGCTGCTGGCGGAGGGCCGGCGGGAGGCGCTGCCGCTGGTCTTCTTCGCCGAGGGCGACCACCTGGCCGCGCCGAGCGCCGCCCGGCTCGCCGAGCGGCTGGGGCTGCCCACGGCGGCGGCGCGCCCGCACTACGAGACGGTCATCATCGGGGCCGGCCCCGCCGGGCTGGCGGCCGGGGTGTACGCGGCCTCGGAGGGGCTGTCGACGCTCATGGTGGACTCCGACGTGCCGGGCGGGCAGGCGGGCACCTCCAGCCTGATCGAGAACTACCTGGGCTTCCCCACCGGGCTGGCCGGCAGCGACCTGGCCCGCAGGGCGGTCTCGCAGGCGCGCAGGTTCGGCGCCGAGCTGCTGTACCCGGTGGAGGTGACGGCGCTGCGCCGCGCCGACCCGGCGCGGGTGATCACGCTGGCCGACGGCACCGAGATCAGCGCCGAGACCGTGCTGCTGTCCATGGGCGTGTCCTACAACCGGCTCGACATCCCCGGCGCCGACCGCTTCGCCGGGGCGGGCCTGTACTACGGCGCGGCCACCACCGAGAGCCAGTCGTGCACGTCGGAGCATGTCCACGTCATCGGGGGCGCCAACTCGGCGGGGCAGGCGGCGCTGCACTTCGCGAAGTACGCGCGCCAGGTCACCATGCTGATCCGGGCCGCCTCCCTGGAAGCGGGCATGTCGCAGTACCTGGTGGACGAGATCCGCAGGACGCCCGCGATCGAGGTCCGGCTGGGCACGCGGGTGGTGGAACTCGCCGGTGAGGAGCATCTGGAGCGCATCACGCTGGCCGACGTCGCCACCGGCGAGACGACCGAGCAGGAGGCGCGCTTCGTCTTCACCTTCATCGGCGCCCGGCCGCGCACCGGGTGGCTCGACGGCGTGGTGGAGCGCGACGACCACGGCTTCCTGCCGACCGGCTCGGACATGCCCGCGGGCGCGTGGAGCCTGGAACGCGAGCCGTACCCGCTGGAGACCAGCGTGCCGGGCGTCTTCGCGGCCGGCGACGTGCGCGCCCGTTCGGTCAAGCGGGTCGCCTCGGGCGTCGGCGAGGGCGCGATGGCGGTCGCCCTGATGCACCGCTATCGCTCCGGCACCTGATCCCCCAAAAGCCATATCACAATCGGCCGATCGATCTTTAGAATTCACATACTTTAAACGCGGAACATATTGTCAGCCGGGAGAGATCGCAGCGACAATGTGTACATGTCGGATATTTTATCGGGCAAGGTGGCTCTGATAACCGGGGCCAGCAGTGGAATCGGCGCGGCGGCCGCGCGGGTATTCACCCGCGAAGGCGCCGCCGTCGTTCTCGTCGCACGGCGAGAACGCGAATTGGGCGACCTGGTGGACGAATTACGGGGAAAGGGTTTCGAGGCCGTCTACGCGGTGGCCGACGTGACCCGCCCCGAGGACGTCGACCGGGCCGTCTCCACGGCCGTCCGCGAGTACGGACGACTCGACATCGGCTTCAACAACGCGGGGCTCGGTGTGGAGCGTTCCCCGATGCACCTGCTCGACGACGCGGTGTTCGACGCCGTCATCGACGTCAACCTCCGCGGGGTCTGGCACTGCATGCGCCGGCAGATCAGCCAGATGCTGGTCAACGGCGGCGGCTCCATCGTCAATACCAGCAGCGTCGGGGGTCTGGTCGCCACGCCGGTGGGGGCGCCGTACGTCACCGCCAAGCACGCGGTCATCGGGCTCACCAAGGCCGCCGCCGCGGAGTACGCGGGGCAGCGCATCAGGGTCAACGCGATCGCGCCGGGGACGACCAGGTCGGAGATGATCGACGCCTGGTTCGCCCTGCGGCCGGAGATGGAGGAGCTGCTGCGGGCGGCGACCCCGCAGGGCAGGACCGCCGAACCCGAGGAGGTGGCCGAGGCGGCCGCCTGGCTCGCCAGCGACCGCGCGTCCTTCGTGACGGGCGCGACGCTGCCGGTGGACGGCGGCTACACCCTGGTGTAGTCCGGCACGGGGCCGGTGGAGGCGGCCCCTGCGGGATCGAACCGGGAGAGCCGGTCGGGCGGCACGATGCCCGGCAGCATCAGGCGCCAGAAGTCGGTGAGCCGCTCGTGCAGGTCGCGGCGGCGCGTCACGGCCTGCGAGACGATCTGGGCGCCGGTGAAGGCGGCGACCACGGTGGCGGCGGCGGCGTCCACGTCGACCTCCGGCCGCAGGTCGCCCTCTTCACGGGCCTTCAGCAGCAGGTCGCGCGCGCCGTCCTGCCACATGACGTGGGTGGTGAAGTCGCCTCCGGAGAACGTGCCGTGCTCGATGGCCAGGCGCACGCTCGCCCGTGAGATGACGTTGTCCAGCAGGTCGCGGGCGAAGCCGTGACAGGCGTCGATGAGCACCTGCAGGGCCGCCGACTCGCCGGACACCAGCGTGGAAAGGAGGGTCTCGTCGGCGGCCAGAATCGCCCTGGCCAGTTCCTCCTTGGAGGCGAAATGGAAGTAGAGCGCGCCTTTGGTGACTCCGCAGCGCTGGAGGATCTCGGCCATCGTCGTCGCCGCGTAGCCGCACTCCTCGAACACCTCGGCCGCGCCTTCGAGGATGCGCTGTCTGGTGGCCCGCGCACGTGCCTGTTTCGCCATCGCGGAAGTGCTTCCTCCTAAAAAAAACCGGTCGGTCGGTATTCTACGCCCTCGACCCCCTCGAGGGCAGCAGCTCTAGAGAGGTGGTACCCCATGGCTACACCCGATGTGCTGGATTTATCCGCCGATCCAGCACTTTTTGAGCAGACCGTCCCTCGGCAGTTGGTCCATCGGAGCGCGGTGTCCGAGGTGATGATCACCGGTTGGCGGGCGCTCGACGAGAAGACCTCCGTGGTCGCGGCCCAGTGGCCCCGGGCCCACGGCTTCTACGGACCGGCCGGGGGATGCCACGACCCGCTGCTGGCCGCCGAGACCATCCGCCAGGCGGGGCTCGTGGTGAGCCACGCGCAACTGGACTGCCCGCTCGACCGCCGTTTCCTCATGTGGGACCTGTCCTATGAGGTGAATCTCGCCGGTCTGGCCGTCGGCACCGGCCCCACCGACCTGACACTCCGCTTCACCCGCAGCCAGGTGCGCCACCGGGGACGCACGCTCGCCGGGCTGCGCGGGCACGTCGACTTCTACCGGGACGGGCGGCTGGTCGGCATGGGCGAGGGCAGCTTCGACTGCGTGTCCCGGGCGGCCCACGACCGGCTCCGCGCGCCGAGCCTGGCCGGCCGGCCCGCGCGGGACCGGCCGCTCGCCGACCCGGTCGACCCGCGCCTGGTCGGCCGGGACCGGCCCTTCGACGTCGTCCTCGGCGTGCCTCTCGACCGCACGCCCGAGGAGGGAGCCTGGCCGCTGCGAGTGGACCCCGCGCATCCGGTGCTGTTCGACCACAGCCTCGACCACATCCCCGGCATGGCCCTCATGGAGGCCATGCGGCAGGCGGCGCTCGCCCTCACCCACCCGCTGCCGCTCACCCCCGTCAAGATGTACGCCACCTTCACCCGGTACGTGGAGCTGTGGGGCGCCGCCGTCGTCCGCGCCCGCGTGGAGGGGGAGGCGAGCGGCGGCGAGGTGCCCGTCCGGGTCTCCGTCGAGCAGGACGGCGAGGTCGCCGCCGCCGGCCTGGTCTACGCCGGCCCGATCCCCTCCAGTGCCGTGACCGCCTAGGCCCGCCGGGTCGGCCGGGTGGCTCGATGCCCGGCACGCCGGGCGGCGACGTACCTCAAGGTGCTCCCTCCGGAACCGCCCGCCGGTAGCGGCCGGCCAGCGCGCGAATCTCCGCGAGGAGTTCGGGCGGCCCGGTGACCTCGAAGTCGGCACCGAGCATGCCGAGATAGCAGGCCAGCATCCGCGGTGTGTCCGAGCCGACCTCGGCCACGCAGGCGTCGTCGCCCAAGGGTTCCACCCGGACGCCGGACGGCAGCCGGTCGCGCACGTGCTCGGCCGGTGCGCGGACCGTCACCCGCGCCCGGCACTGCCAGGTCGCCGTGGCCAGGCCGGTGGCGACATGGCCGACGAGGTCACCGCCGGGATGCTCACGCGGGGTGAACCGCGGGCCGTTCGGTGTCAGCAGCCGCAGCCGGTCCACCCGGAAGGTGCGCCAGTCGGATCTCGCGACGTCCCATCCGACCAGGTACCAGCGGCCCCGGCTGTGCGCGAGCCGGTGCGGCTCGACCTCGCGGCGGCCGGTCGACCCGTCATGACCGACGTAGTCGAACCGGAGCCGCTCGTGGTCGCGCGCGGCCGCCGCGATCGCGGTGAGCGTATCGGCGTCCGCGCGGGGGCCCGCGTGCGGAAGCGGGACGAGGTAGGCGCGCAGGTCGCTCACACGACGGCGAAGCCGTGAGGGCAGCATCTGTTCCAGCTTGGTCAGGGCACGCAGCGCCGCCTCCTCGATGCCGGTGACCGCTCCCTGTGTGGCGCCCACCCGCAGCCCGACCGCGACGGCGACCGCCTCGTCGTCATCGAGCAGCAGCGGCGGCAACTCCGCACCCGCCCCGAGCCGGTAACCGCCGGTGACGCCCCTGATGCCCTGCACCGGATAGCCGAGACCACGCAGGCGTTCCACATCATTGCGCACGGTGCGCGCGGTGACGCCGAGACGCTCGGCCAGCTCTGGTCCGCTCCAGTCCCGCGGCGTCTGCAACAAGGAGAGCAGCCGCAGCAGTCGTTGTGCCGTGTCCGACATATTTCAAGTCTGCCCGGATACAGGAACGGGAGGTTCCTGTATCCCTCCTAGATTCTCCGGCATGGAGAACACCACCGACATCCGCCCCTTCCGCGTCGACATTCCGCAGGCCGAACTGGACGACCTGCGCGACCGCATCGCCCGCGCCCGCTGGCCCCGGCAGATCCCCGGAACCGGCTGGGAGCGCGGCGTTCCCGCGGACCACCTCAAGGAGCTGGCGGCCTACTGGGCCGGCGGCTTCGACTGGCGCGCGCAGGAGAAGACGCTGAACGAGCACCCGCAGTTCGTGACCACGATCGACGGCCAGGACATCCACTTCCTGCATGTCCGCTCACCCGAGCCGGACGCGCTGCCGTTGATCCTCTGCCACGGCTGGCCAGGATCGTTCGTGGACTTCCTGGACGTGATCGGGCCGCTGACCGATCCCCGCGCGCACGGCGGTGACCCGGCGGACGCGTTCCACGTCGTGATCCCGTCGCTGCCCGGCTTCGGGTTCTCCAACCCGGTGCGGGAACCGGGCTGGGGCAACCTGTTCCGGGTGGCCGCCGCGTTCGGGGAGCTGATGAGCCGGCTCGGCTACCAGCGATTCGCCGCGCAAGGCGGCGACATCGGGGGTGGCGTGACCACGCTGCTGCCCATGGCCGCCCCGGGCCGCGTGGTCGCCACCCACATCAACGGTCCATCGCCGTACCCGTTCGGACCGCCCATCGAGCTGGACGGGCTGTCCGACGCGGACCGGGCACGCGCCGAGCGATTCAACGCCGCCCGCCAGGACGGACTCGGCTATCTGCACCTGCAGTCCACCCGCCCGCGGACCCTGGCCTACTCGCTGAACGACTCGCCGATCGGACAGTTGGCGTGGATCGCGGAGAAGTTCAAGGAATGGACCGACCCCGCCGCCGACCTGCCCGAGGACGCGGTCGACCGCGACCGGCTGCTCACCAACGTGAGCCTGTACTGGTTCACCGGCTCCGGCGCGTCCTCGGCCGACATCCTCTACGAGGGGATGCGCGCCTACCGCGAGATGGCCTCAGGGCCGTCAGGCGACGATCAGGCCGGATGGCCGTCGGTGCCGGCGCCGCCGCAGGGGATCGCGGTGTTCGCGGCGGACATGACGATCCGCGCCCTCGCCGACCCCGGGAACACCGTCGACCACTGGTCGGAGTTCGACCGGGGTGGCCACTTCCCGGCGATGGAGACACCCGGCCTGCTCGTCAGCGACCTGCGCGAGTTCCTCCGCGTCGCGCGGTGATCCTGGCGGGCGGGCGGCGCACCGGAAGGGCGCGTCGCCCGCCCGTCACAGGACGGGCGGGACGGACAGGTCAGGCGGTGCGCGACAATCTTCGTATGGCGGAAACGCTCTCCGGTGCGATCGAGTTGCCCGACGGCGTCTGGGTTCGCGGTCGCGGCCTGCGGCGGCCCCTGCCCGACGGGCCGGTGCCCGGCTACGGGCTCTACCTGGGCTCGGCGCGTCTCCAGCGCCGCCACCAGGGCGCCCTGGCCTGGCCGCACGAATGGGTCCGCTGGCCCGACTTCCTGCTGCCGGTGGACCGGGACGCCGCCGCGCGTGCCGTCATCCGCCTGCACGCCCACGCCCGTTCGGGCTCGCCGGTGGAGGTCGCCTGCGGCGGAGGCGTCGGCCGCACCGGCACGGTCATCGCCTGCCTGGCCACGCTCGCGGGGCTCGGGCCCGACGAGGCGGTCGCGTGGGTCCGCGAGCACCACCACCCGAGGGCGGTCGAGACGCCCTGGCAGCGGCGCTGGGTCGCCTGGTTCGCCGGCGAGCCCCCGGCCGATCCGCAGGACGGCCCGCCCGCCGGTGATGGTTGACCCGGCGGCCGGGGGCGGGGCATCGTAGGGCTGATGACCAGCGATGAGACGCGGGACGGGGTGCCGCTGACCAATCTCGGCGGGCCGCTGTTCGACGGGGCGAACGCGACCAAGCGCGATCTGGTCGACTATCTCGACGCGGTCCGCGACCGCATCCTGCCCGTGCTGCGCGACCGCCCGCTGTCGGTGCTCCGCGTGCGGCCGGGGCAGGCGCCGTTCATGCAGAAGAACGTCCCGAAGTACACCCCGTCCTGGGTGCGCACGGTGTCGGTGTGGGCGGAGACCTCCCACCGGCAGGTGTCCTACGCGCTGTGCGACGACCGGCGGACGCTGCTGTGGTTCGCCAACCAGCGGGCGGTGGAGTACCACCCGGCGCTGGTGCGCGGCGACCACGCCACCCACCTGGTGATCGACCTGGACCCTCCGGAGGACAACGCCTTCCCGCTCGCCGTGCGGGCCGCCCGGCTCGTCCGGCAGGCACTGGACGAGGCCGGGCTGGCAGGCGCGGTCAAGACCAGCGGGGCCAAGGGGCTGCACATCTTCGTCCCGGTGGCCGAGGGCGTCGCGATGGAGGACCTCGCCGCCGCGACCCGGGCGCTGGCCGCGCGGGCCGAGCGCGTCGACCCCTCGCTCGCCACGACGGCGTTCATCCGCGAGGACCGCGAGGGCAAGGTGTTCCTCGACTCCACGCGGGCCGGCGGGGCGACGGTGGTGGCCGCCTACAGCCCGCGCGTGCGGCCGGGCGCGCCGGTCTCCTTCCCCGTGGCGTGGGAGGACCTGCCCCGCGTGTCGCCGGCCGACTTCACCGTCCACACCGCGGCGCGGCTGCTCGGCGACGGCGACCCCTGGGCCGAGCTGATGCCGCCGCCCCAGCGGCTGCCGGACGACCTGGTCGAGCAGGGGCACACCATCCCGGTGGCCCGGGTCCAGGCCATGCACGAGGGCAAGCGCCGCGCCCGCGCCCGCCGCGGCGAGTGACGCGCGACGTCCGCTCGCCCCCGCCGGATCCTTCGTGTCGCGCAGTATCCTCGCGATCCTCGCGATCTGGCACAGAAGGGACAAGGCGCCAATGACCACCGAACGGATCCCCCCGCCCGTGATCGGGGACGAGCGCGCGATGTTGCGTGGCTTCCTCGACTACCAGCGCGCGACGCTCGCCATGAAGTGCGACGGCCTGTCCGACGAGGAGCTGCGCCGTCGCTCCATGCCGCCGTCCACGCTGTCGCTGCTCGGGCTGGTGCGGCACATGGCCGAGGTCGAGCGCGCGTGGTTCCGCCGGGTGGTGGGCGGCGAGGACGTCCCGCTGGTCTGGTCCGACGAGGGCGACTACCAGGTCGCCTACGACGCGAGCGGGGCCACCCGGTCGCAGGCGTTCGCGGCCTGGCAGGCGGAGGTCGAGCACGCGCGCCGCGTCGAGCTGAGGGCTCCGTCCCTGGAGGTCACCGCCCACGCCGCCCGGTGGGAGCAGGACGTGTCGCTGCGCCTGGTCATGCTGCACGTGCTGCTGGAGTACGCCCGGCACAACGGGCACGCCGACCTCATCCGCGAGGGCGTCGACGGCACCGTCGGCGCCTGAGCCCGCCCGCGGGGGCCGATGAGCGGGCGGCGACGCCCGGACACCGAGGCCCCGCGAACGGGCGGCGACGCCCGGACACCGAGGCGCCAGGAGCGGGCGGTGCCGGGCGGGCGCGGGGCCGCGGGCCGTCGGCAGGCTTCACAGGGGGGCTTTCCGGCGCGGCCACCAGCGGGTTGAGCACGTTGGAAGAAGACGGCGGGGCCCGGGATCGTGAAAGCTTCATCCGGCGCCGCGCGGCCACCGACACCGAGACGTGGGCCGCCATACGCTGATCGATGATCCGACCGCCGCGACCGTGCCGCCTTCTCGGGCTCTGGAACGGTCCGCGGCTCCCCGATAGAAGGGCAACACATGTCGTCGCAGGAGAACACCGCGCATACGCCGGCACGGCGCCGGGGCCGCGGAAGGTTACGGGCGGGCGCGGTCGGCGCGCTCCTCGTCCTGGTCATGGGGCTGTTCACCACGGCCGCCGGCGCCGACCGCGCCGCGACCGAGCCGACCGAGGGGCCGGCCCGCTTCGCCCCCGGCTTCGTCCACGGCCGGGTGGCCGTCGACGGAGGCTTCGTCCACTACGTGCGGGGCGGGTCCGGCCCGGCCCTGGTGTTCATCCACGGCTGGCCGGAGACCTGGTGGATGTGGCGCAAGGTCATGCCCGAGCTCGCGCGCGACCACACGGTGATCGCCATCGACCTGCCGGGCCTCGGGGCCTCCTCCATCCCCACCGGCGGCTTCGACAAGGCCGCCGCCGCGCGGCGGGTGCGGCAGGCCGTCAACCGGCTCGGCTTCACCCAGGTGCAGCTCGTCGGGCACGACTTCGGCGCGCTGATCGCCTACCCGTACGCCCGCGACTTCCCCGGCGAGGTGACCCGCCTGGCCGTGCTGGAGACGCCCCTGGCGGGCTTCGGCCTGGAGGACCTCTACGGGATCAGCTGGCACTTCCGCTTCAACATGTCGCCGAAGCCCATTCCCGAGACGATCATGGACAACGACGACGTCCCGACCTACCTCGGCATGATGTTCCAGTTCAGCAAGCACCCTGAGCTGATCGACCGCGAGACCTACTACGCCGCCTACGCCGACCCGGCGCGGCGCAGCGCGGGGTACGAGTACTACCGGGCGTTCCCGGCGGACGCCGAGAACAACAAGGCCAACGCGGGCACGCGGCTGCCCATGCCGGTGCTGGCGATGGGCGGGGAGTTCTCCTTCGGCCCCGGTGTCGGCGCCTCCTTCTCCCAGGTCGCCGACGACGTGCGGCCGGTGGTGGTCCCCGACGCCGGGCACTACATCCCCGAGGAGAACGCGCCCTTCCTGACCGACTGCGCCAAGCTGTTCTTCGGCGCCACCGCCACCACGCCGGACCGGGCGGAACTGGCCGGCTGCGTCCGCTGATCCCCTGGATGTGCCCGGCCCCTTACGGCGCCGGGCACATCGCCGTTTTACATAAGGCCATATTCCGATGGTTTTGGTAGGGTATGCGGGTGGATTTCGACTTCACCATGGCGATCGGCTCGTTCCTGGTCGCCATCGTCGTCGGCCTGACCGGCATGGGCGGCGGCGCACTCATGACGCCCATGCTCGTCACCTTCTTCGGCGTCCCCCCGCTGGCCGCCGTCTCCAGCGACCTGGTCGCCGCGGCGGTGATGAAGCCGGTCGGCAGCCTGGTCCACCTCCGCAGGGGCACCGTCCATCTCAGGATGGTGGGCTGGCTGTGCGCGGGCTCGGTCCCGGCCGCGTTCTGCGGCGTGCTGATCGCCCGGGCGCTCGGCGACGGCGAGGACGTGCAGAAGGTCATCCAGAAGGCGCTGGGCGTCGCGCTGCTGATCGCCGCCACCGGCCTGGCCGTGCGGGGCTACCTGGCCATGCGCGACAACGCCGAGCGCAGGACCGCGGCCACCGGACGGCGCACCGCCGAGCCGGGCGAGCCGGCCGCCACCGCCCCGCCCGCCGCCGTCCCGGTGCGTCCCCTGCCGACCGTCGTGATCGGCGTCATCGGCGGGCTCGTGGTCGGCATGACCTCGGTCGGCTCCGGCTCGCTGATCATCGTGGCACTGCTCGCCGTCTACCCGGCGCTCAAGGCGAACCAGCTCGTCGGCACCGATCTGGTGCAGGCCGTCCCCCTGGTCATGTCGGCGGCGATCGGGCACCTGATCTTCGGCGACTTCCAGCTCTCGGTCACCGTCGCGCTGCTGGCCGGCTCGATCCCGGGCGTGTACATCGGCTCCCGCATCTCCTCGCGGGCGCCGGGCGGGCTGATCCGCCGCGCCCTGGCGTTCGTGCTGCTCGCCTCGGCGCTGAAGATGTTCGACGTCTCCACCACGGCGACCGTCTGGGTGCTCGTCGGCGTGCTGGTCGCCGCGCCGGTGTTCTGGATGTTCCTGCGCACCCGGCACGGGCTGCCCGCGCTGCCCTGGGCGCGTGGCGCCGCCACGCCGGCCGAGACCGGCCGGCCGCCGGCCGACCTGTAACGGGCCTCGCGGGCGGTCGTAACGGGCCCCGCGGGCGGCCTCGCGGCCGTGCGACCAGGCCCGGCGAAATCACCGGAAAAAAGTGCCGCGCCCGGGGAACCTCGGCAACACATGCTCGTTGTACACGGTGCACAGCGTTTCGACGTCCCCCTTGGAGTAGCATTCATGCGCAAACTTCTCCTGCCCGTCGCGTTCGCCGCCGGTGTATTCCTGCTGGCGCCGCAAAGCGCCCAGGCCGCCACCAGCGCCACCTCCGCGTCGTCGGCCACGGAGACGGTCTCGCAGCTCAGGTCCCGGGTCACCGTCTCCTACCCCAAGGCGATACGGCGGGGCTGGCCCGCTCGCTATACCTTCAAAGTCACCAATCCGAATCAAATAAACAACGACGCGCTCGTCCTGCGCACCGACCTGCCGCACGGCGTCGTGTCAAAGGTGCGTTTTGTAACAAAACCGGGCGGCGCCTCCTGCGGAACCCGCAAACGGAATTCGGCCGGGAACTACGAGATCTACTGCCTGGTGCGCTCGCTCAACCACAGCAGGATCACCATGTCGTTCAACGTCTGGATCTCCACCAGGTACGGCGGCAAGTTCAGGGCCAACCACTACTGGGCCCCGGTGAGCCTCGGCGGCGGCAGCGTCCGCGACCACGTCGAAGAGCTGACCAGAGACGACCTCATCGGCCGCAGCTGGACGAAGATCGTCTGACCGCCCCGGCCCACCCGCCAAGCCCCCGCCGCGCGACGCGGCGGGGGCTTCGGCTGCCCGGGTGGACCCGTGCGGCGGTATACGGCATCGGATGAGTCACCGGCGGATGACGCTAGGCGGCGAGGGTGTCCAGGACGCCTTGGCCGTACTTGGCGAGTTTGTTCTCGCCGACGCCGCTCACCTTGCCCAGCTCGTCCAGCGAGGTGGGCATCATGGTGGCGATCTCGCGCAGGGTGGCGTCGTGGAAGATGACGTAGGCGGGCACGCCCTGTTCCTTGGCGGTGGCCGCGCGCCAGGCGCGCAGCCGCTCGAAGACCGGCACGGCCTCCTCGGGGAGGTCGGTGGGGGCGCCCTTGGCGGTCTTGGCGGCCTTCGCCGCGGCGCGCGCGGGGCGCTCGGGGTCGCGGCGCATCGGCACCTCGCGGCGGCGGCCCAGCACCTCGCGGCTGGCCTCGGTCAGCACCAGGGTGCCGTAGTCGCCCTCGACCGCGAGGAGCCCCTGGGCCAGCAGTTGACGCACCACGGCCCGCCACTCGGACTCGCCGAGCTCGGTGCCGACGCCGAACACGCTCAGCGAGTCGTGCCCGTGCTGGACGACCTTGGGGGTCGTCCGCCCGAGGAGGATGTCGATGATCTGGCCGGCGCCGAACTTCTGCCGCCGCTCGTTCGCCAGGCGCACGACGGTGGACAGGAGCTTCTGGGCGGCGATGGTGCCGTCCCAGGACTGCGGCGGGGTCAGGCAGGTGTCGCAGTTGCCGCAGGGGACGCCCTGCTGGCCGAAGTACTCGAGCAGGCGGGCGCGGCGGCACTCGACCGTCTCGCACAGGGCGAGCATGGCGTCGAGGTGGGCGGCGAGGCGGCGGCGGTGGGCGTCGTCCCCCTCCGAGGTGTCGATCATCTTGCGCTGCTGGACGACGTCCTGGAGCCCGTAGGCGAGCCAGGCGGTGGAGGGCAGGCCGTCGCGCCCGGCGCGGCCGGTCTCCTGGTAGTAGCCCTCGACGGACTTGGGCAGGTCGAGGTGGGCGACGAAGCGGACGTCCGGCTTGTCGATGCCCATGCCGAAGGCGATGGTGGCCACCATGACCAGGCCGTCCTCGCGCAGGAACCGCGACTGGTTGCCGGCGCGGGTGCGCGCGTCGAGGCCCGCGTGGTAGGGCAGGGCGGCGATGCCGTTGGCGACCAGGAACTCGGCGGTCTTGTCGACCGAGGCCCGCGACAGGCAGTAGACGATGCCGGCGTCGCCGGCGTGCTCGGTGCGCAGGAACGCGAGGAGCTGCCGCTTGGGGTCGCTCTTGGGGACGATGCGGTACTGGATGTTCGGCCGGTCGAAGCTCGCGACGAAGTGGCGGGCGTCGCGCAGGTTGAGCCGCGTCGCGATCTCGGCGTGGGTGGCCGGGGTGGCGGTCGCGGTGAGGGCGATGCGCGGCACGTCGGGCCAGCGTTCGTGCAGCATGGACAGCGCGAGGTAGTCGGGCCGGAAGTCGTGCCCCCACTGGGCGACGCAGTGGGCCTCGTCGATGGCGAACAGGGAGATGGCGCCGCGGTCGAGCAGCCGCAGCGTGGCGTCCACCCGCAGCCGCTCGGGGGCGAGGTAGAGCAGGTCGAGCTCGCCGGCGAGGAAGGCGGTCTCGACCTGGCGGCGCTCGTCGATGTCCTGCGTGGAGTTGAGGAAGCCCGCCCGCACGCCGAGCGCCGTCAGGGCGTGGACCTGATCTTGCATGAGGGCGATCAGCGGCGAGACGACGATGCCCGTGCCCTCGCGCACCAGCGCGGGGATCTGGTAGCACAGCGACTTGCCGCCGCCGGTGGGCATGAGCACCAGCGCGTCGTGACCGGCGACGACGTGGTCGATGATCTCTTGCTGGCCCTCGCGGAACGACGCGTAGCCGAACACGCGGCCGAGCACCCGCAAGGCGTCCGACGCCTGGAGGCCATCGTCGAGGGAGGTCATCGCGTCATTCTATGAGCCGCCCGCACCCCCGGAAGGCGAACGGCCCTCCCTGTGGACGACCATCCAGGACCATGCTCTGCCTGTGGACGACCGCTCGCGCCCGAGCTCCTTGGGCGACCGCCGAGTTCACCGTGCGTGGACGCCCCGACCCCGGCCTTTTTCTTCGGAGGAGCGCCCGGCCGGTGGGGGCCGGTTTCCCTATAACGGCCGTTGATCCAGACAGTTGATCCAGACATAGGACGGTATTTACATCCTTTGTCAACTGAGATAACAGTGATCTGCGCATGATCGGCGCGCATCCCCCCGGAGGTACACCTTGCGGCGATCGTCCAGATTGCTCGGCGCCATCGGCATCTCCCTGGCGCTGACCGCCACGACCGGCGGCGTCGCCGCCGCCCGCGTCCTGCCCCGCATCAGCGTCGTCGACGGCCGCACCCAGCCCGTCTTCTCCTACGCCGGCGCCGTCCGCGAGCACATCAGGGTGGAGACCCCGGTCGACAGCGACGGGGACGGCAGGAACGACCTGGCCGCCGTGGACCTCGTCCGGCCCGGGGAGACCGAGCAGGGACTGAAGGTCCCGGTCATCATGGACGAGAGCCCGTACTACGACACCGTGGGACGCGGCAACGAGGCCGAGCACAAGCGGTACGACGCCTCCGGCCTGCCGGTCAAGTTCCCGCTGTTCTACGACAACTACTTCGTGCCGCGCGGGTACGCCGTCCTGCTGGTGGACATGCTCGGCACCACCAGGTCCGACGGCTGCCCGGACGTGGGCGCCGCCGCCGACATCGCGGCGGGCAAGGCCGTGATCGACTGGCTGAACGGCCGGGCCAGGGGCTACAACCCCGACGGCAGCCCGGCCACGGCGAGCTGGGCCACCGGCAAGGTGGGCATGGTCGGCAAGTCCTACGACGGGACGCTGCCCATCGCGGTGGCGGGCACCGGCGTCCAGGGGCTCTCGACCATCGTCCCCATCTCGGCGATCAGCAGCTGGTACCGCTACACCCGCATGAACGGAGTGCTCTACACCGAGGACTACATGCCGTGGCTCGCGGAGACCATCGACTCCGACCCGCCGGCCAAGTGCGCCGCCATGCGGCAACGCCTGCACGAGGGCCAGGAGGACGCGACGGGGAACTACAACGCCTTCTGGGCCGAGCGCGACTACCTCAAGGGCAGCCTGGCCGACGTGAGCAAGGTGCGGGCCAGCGTGTTCGCCGTGCACGGGCTCGGCGACACCAACGTCAAGACCGACAACTTCAGCACCTACTGGGAGGCCCTCGCCCGGCGCGGCGTGCCGCGCAAGCTGTGGCTGTCGCAGTACGGGCACGTCGACCCGTTCGACTACCGGCGCGAAGAATGGGTCGACACGCTGCACGCCTGGTTCGACCAGTGGCTCCACGGCATCGACACCGGCGTCCTGCGACGGCCCAAGGTGGACGTGCAGGTGGCGCCCGCGCAGTGGGTGAGGCAGTCCGACTGGCCGGCCCGCTCGCTGGACCTGCCGCTGTGGCTGCGCCCCGGCCAGGACGCGCAGGGAAGCCTCGGGCTGCTGCCCGCGCGCGGGGGCACGACCGCGAGCTTCACCGACGACCCGTGGCAGACCGAGGACCAGATGGTCTCCGACCCGACGGCCGCCTCTCCGAACCGGCTGGTGTTCCTCACTCCGCCGCTGAAGCGGGCCGTACGGATCTCCGGCACCCCGGAGGTGGACATCCGCGCCAAGGTGAACCGCCCGGGGGTGAACCTGACCGCCCTGGTGGTCGACTACGGCGAGGACGAGCGGCTGGACTTCTACAACTCCGGCGGCGGCGTCAGGACGCTGGCCGACGAGAGCTGTCACGGCGAGAGCACGGCCGACGACGACGCCTGCTACCGGCGGACCGAGACCGTCACCACGCGCCTGCCGCTGGAGATCGTGGCCCGCGGCTGGCTCGACGCCCGCAACCGCCGCTCCCTCACGACCTCGCAGGATCTGACGCCCGGCAAGGAGTACCGGCTGACCTGGGACACGCTGCCGGCCGACTCCGTCGTCAAGGCGGGCCACCGCCTCGCGGTCGTCCTGGCCGGGAGCGACGCGAGCGAGACCATGACGGACTCGGCGGACCCGGCCCCGGCGACGGTGACCGTCGACCTGTCCGGCAGCCGGATCCGGCTGCCGCTGGCCGCGCCCCCGGCGGGCCAGGACTCCGCCCCGGCGACGACCATGGACTTCGCCCCGGCTCCTGCCGAGGGACAGTGGCGCGGGCCCAAGGACGTCGTGCTGCCCCGGCCCTCGCGCGACCTGTTCTGATCTCCACCCCGGCAAGGGCTCCCGCCCTCGCCGGGGGCTCCGCTCCCGCGCCCGGCGGCGCGGGAGCGGGGTCAGAAGGTCCTGCCGGTGATGTAGTCGGTCAAGGCGAGCGCGGCGCCGGCGACGTCGCGGACGGGGTGGCGCTTCTCGGCCGACTGCCAGGAGTAGTACGCGCCCCCGTACCCGACGAAGACCCACAGGGGCAGCCCCACGTCGGGGCGGTGGACCAGCAGCGCGGGCATCTGCTCGCGCAGTTCGGCGTCCACGCCGAGGGCGGTCAGTGACTCGTGCAACCGCAGCAGCTTGGCCCGCTCGTCGCGGACCTCGGAGGTCGTGCCGCCGGTCGCCTCCCGAATGGTGATCGCGTCCATGTACGTCCTTCCACACACCCCGCAGTGCCGGGACGGCCGGTGGGCGTCGGCTCCGTACTGCGCTGGAAGTCCTTCGCCCCACCGAAATGCCTTATTTAAGACAAACACCGCCCCCCGCGCCCGGAGACCCCACCGGCGCCCCACACTGTCGCCGCCGCGTCCCCCTACGGCCGGGACCCGCCGAGATAGCACCATGGCCGGCCCCGATAGAAGTCCAGGTGGCGCCTATCGGCCGCGGGTCCGCCCGTCACCCCTGAGCACCATGGTGTTGAATTGGCGGGTGACGACGATCGCGCCCACCGGAGAGCAGCACACCATCGAGGCCGGCGGCCTGCGCGCCGTTGTCACCGAGGTCGGAGCGGGTCTGCGCTCCCTCACGCACGACGGCCGGCCGCTCGTCATGGGCTACTCCGAGCACCAGACCCCGCCCGGGTCGGCGGGGGTGCCCCTGCTCCCCTGGCCGAACCGCGTCGAGGACGGGCGCTACACCTTCGACGGCCAAGAGCGGCAGCTCGCGTTGACCGAGCCCAAGTCCGGCAACGCGGCGCACGGCTTCACCCGCACGCTGCCCTGGCGGGTGCTCACGCACGACGAGGCGTCCATCACTCTGGGCCTGCGGCTGTTCCCGCAGACCGGCTACCCGCACATCCTCGACCTTTCGGTCGCCTACACCCTGGACGGCTCGGGGCTGGCGGTCGAGATCGGGGCGGTCAACCTCGGGGACACCCCCGCGCCGTACGGCTTCGGCGCCCACCCCTACCTGACGGTCGGCGAGCCGCTCGACGAGGCCGTGCTCACGCTCCCCGCCGCCGAGTGGGTCGCCGTGGACGAACGCAAGATCCCGGTCGGCAGGCGCCCGGTCGAGGGCACCCCGTACGACTTCCGCGCCGCCCGCCCGATCGGCGAGCTGTCCCTGGACACCCCGTTCACCGGGCTGACCCGCGACGCCGGCGGGCGCGTGCGGGTGCGGCTCGCCACCGCCGACGGCACGCGCGGCGTGGAGCTGTGGGGCGGCGAGGGGGTCGAATGGCTCCAGCTCTTCACCGGCGACTCCCTGTCCGGGGAGCACCGGCGCGGCGGCCTGGCCGTGGAGCCGATGAGCTGCCCGCCCAACGCCTTCCGCACCGGCGAGGACCTCATCCGCCTCGCCCCCGGCGAGAGCGTCGCCCACCACTGGGGCATCACCCCGTTCCACCGCTGAGGCCGCCTCCGGCCCGGCGCACGTCGCGAGCACCTCGCACAGAGCTCCGCAACGTGGACCTCCCCAAGGTCATCAACGGCTCCAACAGCAACGGCAACTGGGAACTGAGCATGATGGAGGCCGCCGTGGGCATATCGGTCTTCCTTGAGGACCGCACCGACTACGACAAGGCGATCGCGAGGTTCCGCGGCCGCGTACCCGCATACGTCTACCTGGCCACCGACGGCGCCCTCCCCGCCGGCCCGCCGAACAGCGGCATCGACACCCAGGCCGAGATCGTCAAGTACTGGCAGGGGCAGTCCACCTTCGCCGACGGTCTCTCCCAGGAGACCTGCCGCGACTTCACCCACACCGGCTACGGCATCTCGGCGATCTCGCACGTCGCCGAGACCACCCGCATCCAGGGCCAGGACCTGTACCCGGAGATCGCCGACCGGCTCCGGCACGCGCTCGGGTTCCACACCAAGTACCAGCTCGGCGCCACAGTGCCGTCCTGGCTGTGCGGCGGCGGCCTCACCCTCGGCCTCGGGCCGGTGACGGAGGTGGGCTTCAACGCTCTGCACAACCGGATGGGCATCGCCATGACCAACACCCAGACCTACACCGAGCAGCAGCGCCCCGCCGGAACCAACGCCCTTTTCGTCGCCTGGGAGACCCTCACCCACGCCGGCAACCCCAACTGACCCGCGGGCTCCCCGCCGGCCGCCGGACCCCCCGTCCGGCGGCCGGCGATCCGCCTACTTGCGGGCGCTGATCAGCGCGAGGGGGTTGTCCGGGGCGTCGGCCTTGGCCTTCTCCATCCGCTCGCCGAGTTCCTGGAGCTTGTTGCGGCCCATGGCCTCCCGCACCTGCGGGAACCACTCCTGCTCCTCTTCCTCCACGTGGTGGCGGACGTTCTCCATCAGGACCGTCATCTTGGCGTCGTACCGCTCGTCCTGCGGGTCGAGGTCGCGCAGCTCCGACAGCATCCAGACCACGACGTGGTGCTCCTCGACGCTCTCCAGCACGTGCTCGGCGGTGTCGGGGACGTCCTGACGGGCCGTCGGGTAGAAGATCTCCTCCTCGATGTAGGCGTGCGTCGTGAGCTCGCGGATCACCTGCTCGACGATCCGCTGCTTCTCCTTGTAGGCCTTCTCGCCCGCCTTCTCGAACTCCTTGAACAGCTTCTCGACGGTCTTGTGGTCGTCCTTCAACAACACGATGGCGTCCATCGACGGTCTTCCCCTCTGACTCGTGTGGTCCTGGTTACCTCGCTTCCTCCTGACAGAGATTTAAACCCGCAGGCAGGAGATCGCGCCAACACCAAGCGTCATCGCGCCTTCACCTGCCGTGGCGGTCCTTCCCGCCTCCGGCGTGTGACCATGGAGGCATGGCCGAGACGATGACCGCCTGGGTGGTGCGCCGACCCGGGCCCATGTCCAGCGGGCCGCTGGAGCGCGTGCGGCTGCCCATCCCCGCCCCGGCCCCGGGCGAGGTGCTGGTGGAGGTCGAGGTCTGCGCCGTCTGCCGTACCGACCTGCACCTCGCCGAGGGCGACCTGCCGCCCAAACGGCCGGACACCGTGCCCGGGCACGAGGTCGTGGGCCGGGTCGTCGCCCAGGGCGCCGGCGTGCGGCGGCCGGCGACCGGCACCCGGGTCGGAGTCGCCTGGCTGCACTCCACCTGCGGAGAGTGCCGCTACTGCCTGCGCGGCTCGGAGAACCTGTGCCCGAACGCGAGCCACACCGGCTGGGACGTCAACGGCGGGTACGCCCAGTACGTCACCGCGCTGGAGGACTACGTCTACGAGCTGCCCGAGGACCTGCCCGCCGAGCGGCTCGCCCCGCTGCTGTGCGCCGGCATCATCGGTTACCGCGCCCTGGCCCGCGCCGATCTCCCGCCGGGCGGGCGTCTCGGCGTCTACGGCTTCGGCGCCTCGGCGCACCTGGTCGCGCAGGTGGCGATCGCGCAGGGCGCGGCGGTGCACGTGCTGACCCGCTCGCTGCGCGCCCAGGAGCTGGCGCTGGAGCTCGGCGCGGCCTCGGCGGGCGGGGCGTACGACGCCCCGCCCGAGCCGCTGGACGCCGCGATCCTGTTCGCGCCGGTCGGAGACCTGGTCCCGGTGGCCCTGAAGGCGCTCGACATGGGGGGCACGCTCGCCGTGGCCGGCATCCACCTCACCGACATCCCCTCGCTCACCTACGAGGAGCACCTGTTCTACGAGCGGACGCTGCGCAGCGTGACCGCCAACACCCGCGAGGACGGCCGCGCGCTCCTCGATCTGGCCACCCGCCATCCGCTGCGCGTCACCACGGTCCCCTACGACTTCGACCGCGCCGACCAGGCCCTCGCCGACCTCGCCGCCGACCGCGTCACCGGCGCCGCCGTCCTGCGCCTGCCCGGCTGAAACCCACGCCGCCGCAGGCCGGGCGGCCCCGTGGTCCTCGGGGCGGTCGTTCCCGGGGGTCAGCGCCGGAGATGCGGCGGGCGCACGTTCCTGGCGGGGTGCGGGGCGGCGGGCGGAGGTTCCTGGCGTCAGGGGGGTGAGGGGCGGCGGCGGAGCAGTTCGACGACGGCGGTGATGTCGGCGTCCTGCCATCCCTTGGCCGCCGCCTCCTCGTACCGCCGTTGCACCAGCCGGGCGATCGGCGGCGAGACGCCGTTGGACTCGGCGACCTCGGTGAGCAGCCGCACGTCCTTGGCACCGAGCGAGGTGGCGAACCATCCCTCGTGGCGCCCGGCGATGAGATCGTCGAGCCGGTTGTGCAGCCCCGGCGCCACGGTGGGCCAGCTGCGCAGCACCTCGCGCAGCAGCGTCCTGTCCAGACCGGCGGCCTCGGCCGTCGCGACCACCTCGCCGAGCACCGCGATCCCGGCCATCAGCAGGTAGTTGTTGAGCAGCTTGAACGCCGAGGCCTCCCCAGGGTCGGCGCCGCAGTACCAATGCGCGGAGAACAGCCGTGACCATATGGGCTCCAGGCGCTCGGCGAGCGCGCGGTCGCCGCCGACCAGCCCGGCGGCCGACCCGCCCAGCACCGCCTGCGGCGCCCCGAGGATCGGCGCGGCGAGGAAGCGCCGCCCGGGCGCCATCTCGCGCAGGCGGCGGGACGCCTCCGGCGAGACGGTGCTCATGTCGACCACGACCCTGGAGCCTTCCGAACCGTCGGAACCGCTGGCACCGCTGGACTCAGCGGAACCGTCTGAACCGCTGAAACGAGAGGAACCAACGGCCCCTGAACCAGTAGGACCGCCTGGACCGCCGGAGCTGCCAGAACCATAGGAGCCACTTGGATCGCCGGAACCTCCGGAACCTCCGGAACCAGGCGAACCACCTGGACGGTCGGGACCGCCGGGACCACCTGTATGGCCGGTGTCGTCGGGGTCGTGGGTGTCCTGCGCCGGGGGCCTGTCACCGGGGCCGGTCAGGGCGGACATCACCTCCAGGGCGGCCCGCTCGTCGGTGAGCGACATCAGCACGGCCTCGGCGTCCCTCGCGGCCTGCCGGGGCGAGGACGCCTCGACCGCTCCGGACTCGACCACCTCGGCCGCGCGCCCCGGCGTCCGGTTCCAGACGGTGACGTGGTAGCCCTGGGCCAGTAGCCTCGCGGCCACGGCCCTGCCCATGTTGCCCATCCCCAGCACGGCCACCCGCATGCGCGATCCCCCCTCGCCTCCATTGTCGCGGGCGCCTCCAGGCGGCCCCGGCGGGAGGGGGTGGCTCACGGCTCGCGGGCGTGGGTCACGGCACCGGCGTTCATGCGGAATCCCCGATGAGTTCCACGGTCATCGGCCCAGTCGGAAGATCCATCGTCAACGATCCGAGGTTCCGCCGTCTCACAGCGTCGGCGCGTGGTGCGGGAACATCTCCGCCGAGGGCGCCGCGACGAGGGGCTTCATCGCCTCCTGGAGCGCCCATGCCTCCTTGAGCAGCAGCCGGCGGTCTCGCGGCTCGCAGTCGGCGTCCACCACGACGTTGTCGCCCTCGAAGCGCGGGAACACGTGGATGTGGGCGTGGAACACATCTTGCAGCGCGACCTCGCCGTCGGCCACGAAGATGTTGACGCCCTCGCACCGCAGCCCGGAGCGGCGCAGACCGCGCGCCACCCGCTGGGCCAGGCGCCACATGTGCGCGCCGATCTCCTCGTCGAGGTCCTCCAGCCCGCCGGCGTGGACGCGCGACACCACCAGGGCATGTCCCGGGTTCACCGGGTTGCCGTCCATGACGACGATCGCGGTCTCGTCCTGGAAGACCAGGCTCGCCTCGGCCCGTCCCGCGAGAATGTCGCAGTAAGCACACGGATCGAGTGATACGTCCATATCTGTATGTTCCTCCGCGCCCGAACGAGCCCTCCACCGGGGTGCCATGAGCATCCGACCTCCCCGGCCCGGCCCGCGGGCATCCCGATGATCTCTGTCAGTGGACGCGACGTCGGGCACCCCGATGATCTCCGTCAGTCGACGTAGCGGCGGGCGACCGAGGTGCGCTGCGGCTCCTCCAGCAGGCGCAGCCCCCGCTCCACGTCCATCGGCACGACCCGCCGTTCCCGCAGCACCCACGGCAGCCCGGCCAGCGCCGCGCCCACGGCCGAGACGCTCGCCCGGTCCTTGGGGATCGACCGCAGGACGGCCACCGTGCGGCGCAGCGCGTCGAACGCGGGACGCCGCAGCCAGGCGGTCCACAGGGTGTTGCGGATGCCGAGCCTGCGCCGCTGCCTGCGGTCGCGGACGGTTGAGGCGGCGTGATGCACGACGACGTCCTCCGCCCAGCACAGCCACCATCCGCGGGCCGCCAGGTCGAGGCTGAGCAGTTCCTCCTCCCCGCCCAGCCACAGCCTCGGCGAGAACCCGCCGGCCTCGCGGAACGCGGTCACCCGCAGCATGGACGCCCCGGCGAGGATGCTCAGCAGCGCCGGGCCGGGCAGCCACGGCGGACCGGGGACCGGCGAGTAGCGCAATTCTGGCGTGATCGGGTCTTCGCGCAGCGACGGCTCCACCAGGATGCGGCCGGTGACCGACGCCAGCCGAGGATGCGCGTCCAGCAGGTCGGCGGCTCTGGACAGTGCGCCCGGCTCCCACCAGGTGTCGTCGTCGCAGAAGGCCACGTATGGCGTCATGACCTCCTGCACCGCCACGTTACGGGCGACGGCCCCGAGGTTGTGCGGGCTGCGGATCAGCCGCACCCCCGGGAAGTCCCGCGCGACCGCGTCCGCGCTCCCGTCACGCGAGCCGTTGTCCACGACGATCACGCCAGGACGCTCGGGCAGCGCCGTCATGTGCCCCAGCGTGCGCAGCAACTCCTCCCGCCGGTCCATGGTGATCACCACGACCGTGACCCGCCCGTCCCCGGAGGTCATGAAGGGACCCCGACGCCCGGGACGTCCCTCCCTCCGGGCGCGGCGGTGTGCCCGGCCTCCCGCTCGGCGGGGCGGGCGCCGGACTCCAGCAGCCGAGCGGCGGCCTCGACGTGGGCGGGCAGGCGCCGCCGCCCGGCGATCACGAGGGGCAACCGGAGCAGAGCGGACAGCAGGGCCCGCCCGCAGGCGGGGTCGCGCGGCGCACGGGCGGCCAGGCGCGCGGTCTCCCGCAGCACGACTCCGGCCGGACGGCGCAGCCAGACGGTCAGCAGGGCGTTGCGCGCCTGCACCCGGCGCCGGCCCGCCGCCGGCTCGCGCAGAGGCGACGGCTCGTGGACGGCGACGACGTCCGGCACGTGGCACCGGTCCCAGCCGAGCGCCGCCAGGTCGTAGGCGAGCAGTTGCTCCTCACCGGGGAAGAACAGCACGGGGCTGAACCCCCCGGCCTGCAGGAACGCCTGGCGGCGCACGACCGACCCGCAGGCGAGGAACCCCAGCACCGGCGGCCCCGGCTGGTCCGGGCCGCCGCGCAACGGCGTGCCCGCCAGCATGGCGTTGATCGGGTCGGGCGCGCGTTCCGGACCCACCAGCATGCTCGCCGCGATCAGGCCGAGGCGGGGGTGGGCGTCGAAGGTCTCGGCGGCCAGCCGCAGCGCGCCGGGCTCCCACCAGGAGTCGTCGTCACTGAAGGCGACGTAGGGCGTGCGGGCGGCCAGCACGCCGATGTTCCTGGCGGGCGCGCCGAGGTTGTGGTGCAGCCGGATCACCTCGGCCTCGGGGAAGGCCGCGCGGACCCGCTCGGCGGCGCCGTCGGAGGAGCCGTTGTCCACCACGATCACCGGGGGACGTTCCGGCAGGGCGCGCAGGCGCTCCAGCGTGCGCAGGAGCTCCTCCCGGCGGTTCCTGGTAGCGATCACCACGGTCACCGGCACAGAGCCGGCGCCGAGGTCCTCCTCGGACGTCGTCGTCACGGCCCTCACCCCCTGATGCGTGGAAACCTCTCGTCGCGACCCATAACCGGCCGCAAGGCCCACAAACCCCACAGCCTCCCCACGACCGCGCCATCCCCCGCCCCACCGGCCTGGGCGCTTGGGACGTCAGCGGTGGCAACGGCCGGGGGTCAGGCGCGAGACCTCCCAGCCCGCGCCGTCGAAGGGGGACATGAACTGCGACAGCAGGTCAAGGACGTACCCCTGCGCCTGGCCGCCCGCGTCGAGCAGGCTGACCACCTGCGGCCCGTCCGCGCCGCGCAGCGTGATCGCGTTCGCCCGGCGGGCGGCGGCCAGGCCGGGCCTGGTGCCGATCGACAGGCAGGCGATCGGCGTCGACCCCACCTTGAGCGCCTGTTCGGCGCTGATCGGCCGGGTCCGCTGGTCGTAGCGGCGGAACGAGAGCGAGGTCGCCCGGCCCAGCCTCACGGTGTCGGAGAAGGCGTCCCTGCCGATCCCGCGGGCGACGCGGATTTTCAGCCGCACGTCGGGACGCAGGTCCACCCCGTCCGCCCGCAGGTCCAGGTGGTCATAGTTCCCCTCGAAGCCGGGCGACACGTACCCCAGCTCGGCGGGCGCCTCGATCCCGAAGGGGACCCTGCCGGGCCGGATCCTCAGCCACGACACGCCGTGGACGCCCAGCGAGACGTCGCGGATCACGCTGCGGCCCAGCCCGAACCCGCCCCGCATCTGGAAGGCGAGGAAGCCGCTGGTGTAGGGGATGTCCTTGCGCACGCTGATCCGCTGCCGCGCGACCGGGCTCACCGACAGGCCCGCGTGGACCTCCAGCAGCCGGGTGGGCACCGGCTTGGACGTCAGCTCGACCGACAGATCAGTATTTATTCGGATAGTTGCCTCGGAGGCCAGATCGCGCACCGCGAACGAGGCGCCCAGCACCTCCCCCTGCGCCGGCCGGTACACCCTCCCGACCAGCCCGCCCTCGACGGCGAACAGCCCGTCCAGCGTGTTGGCCCCGCCGTCCGCCCGGTAGGACAAGCCCGGCACGCGCAACCCGCCGTCCCCCGCATCCCCGCCGTCGACGGTGAACGCGGCCGGCACATCCGTGAACCGCACCACCCCCGACGCCGGCCGCGCCCCCACCCCTGTCGGGACGACCGCGCCTCCGGCCTGCGACCCGGGCGGGACGACGGTGACCTTGGCCTCCAGTCGCTTCACGGGGGCGGAGTTCTGGACCCGGAGATGGGTCTTCCGCCCGTACGCGCCGTCGATCGCGACCGCCGCCGGGACCGGATCGACCACGGCCATCGCCCGCACGACGCCGTACGAGGTTCCGGTATCGGCCTCCACCGCCGCGCGCAACGAGGTGAGCGTCGCGGCCGGTTCCACCCGGTAGGTCACCCTGATCACGTTCGCGTTCCGGCCGTCCGCGTCCTTGCCGAGCCCGGCCTCGAACGGGCCGACCGACATGCCGGTGATCTCCCGCGGCAGCCCGTCCAGCGTCGCGTAAGCCCTGATCGGCACGGGGGCGACCACCTTGCTCGCCAGGTAGACCGCGAGCCGCCGGTCCGAAGGCCGGTACCCGGAGAAGGAGAAGGTCTTCCGGGCCAGGTCCACGGTCGCCTTCGCGGGCAGGCCCCTGAGCCGCACGAACCCGCGGACGCCGAAACAGCGCCTGCCCGCGGGCCCCGCCGCCGGACTCTGGACGGTGCCACCGGGGGCCGGCGGTCCGCCCAGGCAGAAGGCGCCCTGGTCGGCGGCGCAGCCCGCGGCGCCGGGAGCGCAGCCGCCGTCGACCAGGGACAGGCCGCTCGCCACCTCCGGCACCCCGGGGATCGCGCCGATCGCCGCCGCCTTGCCGAGCCACACCTGCGCTTCCAGGTCCATCCGGCGCCCGGCGGCGCTGTAGGTGACCGGCCCTCCCGGGACGGCCGAGACCTCGACGTCGCCCGGGACCGGCCCCAGCGTCCCGAGCACCCCGAAGCGCAGATCACCCTCCAACCGCACGTCCGCATCCAACGCCACCCCCTGCCCCGCGTCCCCACCCGCCGCCGGGGAGCCACTCCCAGCAGCCGGTGAACCACTCGAAGTCGCCGGAGAACCGCTCCGAACCGCCGGGGAACCACTCCGAGCCGCCGGGGAACCGTTTCGAACTGCCGGGGAACCGCTCTGAAAGGACGCCTTGAAGCCGCCACCGCCGCCACCGAACCGGGCGCCGGTCAGACCGTCCACGCGGACGCTGCCGTCCAGGTCACCGGTGGAGCGGTCGTAGTGCACGGCCAGATGCGGGCCCCGGGGCGCCCGCGCGCCGTCGTGGTCGGCCACCGCGACCGTCGCCGATCCGACCGGCCCGGACAGGCCCTGGAAGTAGTAGGTTCCGCCGCCCCAGCCGGCTTCGAAGCGGGCAGGAACGTCCCGCACCTCGGCCGCGACGCGGAAGTCGCGTCCCTGGAACCGGGTGCGAGCGAAGGCCGACACGGAGGCGGTGGGCCGGTCGGCCGTCCAGCTCAGGCGTCCGCCGGCCAGATCGGCCAGCATGGCGACGCGCCGATGCACCCCGGCCACGGTGACCCAGACGTCGTCCCCTCCGCCCTCGCCGCCCCGCCCAGCACCACCACTCCGCCCGGCACCTTCGCTCTGACCCGAGCCGGTCCTCCCGGCTCCCACGCTCGGGTCCGTACCGGTCCTCCCGGCGCCCTCGCCTTGACTCTTGCCGGCCCGCCCGGCGCCCGCGGGGCCGCCGGAGGCCTGTGCCGGGCCGCCGGCCTGGGTGACGTAGGTGCGGTTGTAATAGACCTCGGCCTTCTTCAGGCCCGAGGTCGTCGTGACCTCCACCGTGGGCCGCTCGCCGAGCCGCCACGAGCCCTCGACGGTGGACCGCAGGCCGTACAGGCTGCTGTCGATGGTGGGCCCCTGTCGCGGGGCCGCGTAAGCCGCGCGCAGCCTGGCGATCGCGCCGCTCGCCTGGTACCGCGCCTTCCTGGCGGCCGGGTCCAGGTCCACCTCGACCCGGCGCGGGGTGTTGGACATCTCCATCCGCAGCAGATGCGCGCCGTCGATGTTCGCCGCGGCGAGGAACGGCCGTCCGGCGGAGGCGAGTTCCAGCATGGCGTGCGGCCGGTCACCGTAGGTCAGCTCGAACCCGGCCAGCGCCGTGAGCCTGGCCGAGACGCCGAGCCGCCCGCCGTCCTTGATGACCGTGACGTGGCCGCCCGCGGGGGCCGAGACGGCGCCTCCGTCGCGTTGCAGGAGGACCTCGACGCCACCGATCGGCGAGCTGGAGGTGTGCGTTATGCGGTTTCCCGCTATGTCGTAAAAAATCCGCATCAGGGCGGGGAGGCCGGTCAGCGACGCCCGGAAGACCGTTCCGGCCGCCTTCCGGTCGTACACCACCACCTCCGCAGCCCGCGCCCCCGCAGCGACCCCGGCCTTGGACATTCGGGACTCAGGCCCTGCGGCCACCAAGTGAGGCGAGCCGGCCCCGGCGGCCCGGGTCGGGGACGGCGTCCGTCCCGCCGGGCCTCCCGGCGCCGACCCGGGTCGCGGCGTTCCGATGGTCAGCGCCTGGGATCTGCCGTCCACGGCCTCATAGCGGGCGCGGAAGTCGGCCGGCACGCCGGTCATCGTCCCCGAGATCACTTTGTCCAGCCGGCCGTCCCGGTAGGTGTAGTCGCGCAGTTCCGCCCTGTTCATCGGCGAGGGCCCGGTGAAGTGGATCTCGGTGGCGCCGCCCGCCGCCCTATGGGTCAGATCGGCGGTGACCTGCGACGCGACCTTGTCCAGCACCACCTGCGTGCACCGGCCGCCCGTCCTTCCCGCGTCTCTGGCGTCCAGCACCAGCGCGTCCAGCGTGGAGGGCCGGGACACGGCGGCTTTCAGCGTGCCCTCGCCCTCGCCGGCGTCGAACCGCGCGCTGATGGTCAGTTTCTCGGGGACCGGCGACTGCCTGAGGCTCATCAGCACGGGCTCGGACGGCCGTCCGCCTGGGGAGAGGGTCGCGACGCCGGCCACGGTCGCGATCGAGGCGCCCGGCCTGGACCTCCGCACGTCCACCTGGACCTCCTCCACACCTTGGCCGCCCCGGTTTCCCCTACCGCCCTGACCGCCCCCGCCGCCCCGGCTGCTCTGACCACTCTCGCCGCCCTGGCCGCCCGTCCTGAACCGGTAGACCGCCCAGTCAAGGGCGGACAGCGACGTGCCGCGCCGGAATCCGTCGAAGCCGACCGAGAGCCTCGTGGCGCCGGCCCCCGACGCCGCCGCGGGGATGTCGAACCGCGCCCACACCTGGGCCTTCAACGCCTTGTCACGATCCGCACCGGTGCCCAGTCGCGCCGTCGCCAGGCCCAGCCCGTCGGCCACGCGCACCGCCAGGTCGTCCCGCCGCCGATCGCGCTCGGCCTCGTCGCCCGGCGAGCCGCTCTTACCTGAGCCGCTCTTGCCCGTGCCGCCGAGGAGGGAGCCGGCCGTGCCGCCGACCGGCTCCCTGAGCCTGCGCTGAGCGCTCGCCAGCGCGTTCGCCCTGCCGACCAGGTCCGCGCGGTCCAGCGTGGGGACCAGGCTCGCGACGATATCCGGGGCGCCGTCGCCGGTCACGTCCGCCGCGACCGGCTTGGCCAGCGGCTGGGGCGCCGAGCAGGAAGCCGCCAGGGACGCGGCCTGCGCGCACAGCCGGTAGGTCACGAGCGGGACGCCCTCCGGAAGCGCCCGGTGGAGCCCGGGCAGGTCGAAGCCCGACAACCGCCGGACCTTGGCCGCCATGGCCTTGACGGCGCCGGCCGGGGCCTTGGACACGCTCAGCGGCTCGGCGTCGCCGGCCGTGGGAAGCAACCGGTCCGGATCGGGGGACGGGCCGCCGTCACCGCCCAACACGCCCTCGGCGCGCAGGTGGGAAGCCGCGTCGTCGGCCAGCCTGCGGGCCAGCGCCGGGCCGGCGGGGATGGTGACCTCCGGCGCGGCCGGGCCGACCGCCCGGACCGGCACGGGACGGTCCGCGAGCGACGGTCCCATAGGGACCTCGGCCTTCGCGGCCGGAGGAACGGCGATCGGCGGCACCGGAACGATCTTGCGCATGCCGGCCCCGCCGCCCGTCCCCCTGGGGCGCGTCGTGGCGGGGGACGCCGAGATCCTGGCGGACGCGGAATGCCTGGCGGACGCGGAATGCCTGGCGGACGTGGAAAACGTGGGGGACGCCGAGGACCTTGGAGACGCCGAGGACGCCGGGCGGACGGCGTGCGCGGCCGGAGCGGTGGTGATCACCAGGGATCCGGCGACGGACGCGGACAGCACGATCCGCGCGAGCGCGTGCCGTTGGAGACGCGGCATGGATGGCTCCCGTTGTCCGGACACCGGCCAGCAAGTAAGACGGAAGGCAAGAGCCGATCACAAGGTGACATCAGTCGTCAAATTTCTCAATATCCCCAGAAAGGTGGCACGTTCCCACTGGTCCCCTATGTCGGATCCACTACTTCCTTGGCTCCTCGGAGCTGCCCCTCTCTGATGTGCGGCTCTGGGCTTCATCGGCGTGCCGGTCCGAACCAGGTGGTCAGGGCGGCACGCGCGCCGTCGAGGTCAGGTCGCGCGCCCGTCGCCCAGGCGATGTGACCGTCCGGCCGGACGAGAAGGGCCATGGGGGGCCGCACGGCGCCCACCACCGGCGCCTGCCACACATCGGCCGAGGGCCGTGCCCGTACGAGGTCGACCCGGTCGGCCCACTCCGAGGCGATTCCCGCCAGGTGCGCCGCCGGCCCCTCCTGCGCGCCGCCGTCCAGGCACAGCAGGACGCCCCGCGCCTGGTGCAGCAGCTCGAAGACGCGGACCTCGCCGGTGCCGATCTTGAGCTCGACGTCCGGAACCCGATATCCGACGAGTGGATGCCCATCGTCCGCCGAGCGCCTGCCGTCCACCGAGCGCCCGCCGTCCTCAGAGTCCGCCTCCTGGCCCGAGAGCGTGTCCGCCTCAGAGAGCGCGTCCGCATCCGGGAGCGCACCCTCCACCAGGTGCGCGCCGTCCATCGGCTGCCCGCCCTGCCCGAGGAGCGTGCCGCCCCGCGGTCGGGCGCCATCCCCCGGGTGCGCGCCGTCACCTGGGAGCGCGCCGTTCATCGGGTAGTGCACGTCCAGCGCCGTGATCATGCTGGACAGGCGGGCATTGACGTCGTCCAGAGGGAGCAGATCCGCGAGCGTCGCGCGCAGCGCGGTCGTGTGCCCGTCGACGCGCGACAGGGCGGTCTGCGCACGCGTGTTCTCGAGCACCCGCGCCCCGACCGGGTGCCGCTCGGCATGGTAACTGTCCAGCAGCGACTCGGGAGCGTGCCCGTGCACCACCAAAGCGAGCTTCCAGCCCAGGTTGACCGCGTCCTGCACGCCGAGGTTGAGCCCCTGTCCGCCCGCCGGGAAGTGGACGTGGGCGGCGTCTCCGGCCAGCAGCACCCGGCCCGACCTGTACTCGACGGCCTGCCGGGCCGCGTCGCCGAACCGGGAGAGCCAGCGAGGGCTCCGCATGCCGTAGTCGGTGCCCGCGATCTTGAGGCACGTCCGGCGCAGCCCCTCGAGGGTGACCGGCTCGTCCCTGCCCGCCACCTGGTCGAACTCGGTGGTCATGACCCGGTGCCAGCCGGGCTCGAAGCTGAGCACGCTGATCGTCCCGTGTTCGCGCCGCTCCTGGAACAGCGGGTGCTCCGGCGGGGCGTCCAGCTCAACGTCGCCGAGCATGGCGGTGAGCGTCGCGGAGGTGCCGGCGAAGCCGATGCCCGCGAGCCGCCGCACGGCGCTGCGCCCGCCGTCGCATCCCACCAGGTACTCGGCGCCGATCCACCGCCGCCCGGCCTCGCCGTGACGCCCGTCCCCCTGCGGACCGCCAAGCACCTCGACCTCGACACCGGACTCGCTCTGGCGCAGGCCCGCCACCTCCGCTCCGCGCCACAGCCGGACGCCGAGGCGTGTCGCGTGCTCTTCGAGGAGCCGCTCAATGCGGCGCTGCAACAGCACGAGCAGGTACGGGTGGCGGGTGGGAAGGTTCCGGAAGTCCAGCGGCAGCGCCGAGAAGTGCCCGCCGGTCAGCGGGCGGCCGGCCCTCAGGAAGGGCTCCACCATGCCGCGTTGGTCGAGCACCTCCAAGGTGCGGGCGTGCATCCCTCCGGCTCTGGACTCGGCGTCCGCGCGTTCGGCGTCCCGCTCGAGGACCAGCACGTCCACGCCCGCGAGCCTCAGCTCGCAGGCCAGCATCAGGCCGGTCGGACCGGCTCCTGCGATGACCACCTGCGCCGTCATGCCACCCATCGGGTCTCCCTTCGTCCCTTAACGCTGTTAAGGATCGCTCGAACGCTGTTAAGCTGTCAAGCGCGTGCCCGACCGGGAGGACCGATGAAGATAACCGCCGAGCTCATCGCGCGGACCGCCCTGCGCCTGCTCGACGAGGTGGGCCTGGACGGGCTCACCATGCGCCTGGTCGCCAAAGAGCTGGACGTCAAGGCCCCCGCCCTCTACTGGCACGTCAAGAACAAACAGGAACTGCTCGACGCCATGGCCACCCTGGTGATGGTCGAGGCGGACGAGGGCCTGGAGTCACCTCGCCGCGGCGTCACCTGGGATCAGTGGCTGGGCGAGCGGGCCATGCGGCTGCGCCGCACGATGCTGCGGCACCGGGACGGGGCGCGGGTCGTCGCCGGCACCCACGTCGGCCATCCGGTGGTCATCAGGACGATCGAGTTGATTCTGCGCACGCTGCAGGACGCCGGGTTCACCTTGGAGGAGGCCGCGCGCGCCGTGCCCACGATCTTCCATTACACGATCGGGTTCACCATCGAAGAGCAGGCCAGGCTCGGCCAGGCGTACGGCGAGGGAGGCAATCCCTACCAGGCTGAGACGATCGCCCGACTCGCGGACGCCGAGCGGTACCCGCTGGCCGCCAAGATGCTCGGCGGCCTCCTCGCGCCCGACACCGACGCCCAGTTCGAGCACGGCATCGCCACCATCCTGGCCGGCATCCGCGCCCAGCACTCCGACAGCCGATCCTGATCGCCCAGCACTCGACCGGGGATGTTCAGGCGAGGCGGGCGGGGAAGCCTCCGGTGGCCACCGGGCCCCACTTGGAGGGGGTGATGCGCAGCAGCGACTTGCCCTGGCGCTCCATCGCGGCGCGGTAGTCGTCCCAGTCGGGGTGCTCGCCGGCGATGGACCGGTAGTACTCGACCAGCGGCTCCAGCGCGTCCGGCATGTCCAGCACCTCGCAGGCCCCGTCGATCTGCACCCACGGCCCGTCGAAGTCGTCGGAAAGGATCACGATGCTGACCCGGGGGTCGCGCCGGGCGTTCTTGGTCTTGGCGCGCTCGGGGTAGGTGGAGACCACGATGCGGCCCAGCTCGTCCACGCCACAGCTGACCGGGGACGCCTGAGGACCGCCGTCGCGCCGCGTCGTGATGATCAGCCCGCGGTGGCGGTCGCGGACGAAGTCGAGGAGCTGTTCACGGGTGACGGTGTCCGCGGTCGCGATCTTCGGGCTCATGGGCTCACTCTACGACCATCACCGCGACAGTCCAGGCTCCCACCACTGTGACCACCCCCGACCGGCCGCCCCCCGGCTCCGCGTGCGCCGGCCACGTACGTCTGGCGCTGTTGCGCGGCGGGCAACGTGTGCACGTTCGGGGTCAGAGCGGTGGCCGGGACGGGGCCGGTGGGGGCGGGGAAATGCGGTGGGGGAATGTCGGTGGGAGGTGACATGCTGGTCGCGTGGTTGAGACGGTGGGGGTGACCGGTCGCGACGGTGCCGTCGCGCTCGGTTGTGATCGCGGGGCAACCCTGGTACGGAGCCGAGATCGCGGGGCCGCCCGGGTACCGGGCCGGGATGGCCGGGCCGCTCGGGTGCGGAGCCGGGGCGTACGGGTGCCCAGCCGGGGTGCGCGGGCCGGTGCGTGGCTCCGGGGTGCGGCCGTCGTGGGGACGGGGGTGGCGGCGTGAGCGGGCATTCGGTGAGTCCGCTGTTCGTGGGGCGCGGGGCCGAGCTCACCTTCCTGCGCGACGCCCTGGCCAGGGTGCGCGCCCGTTCGGCGACGACCGTCTTCATCGGCGGCGAGGCCGGGGTCGGCAAGAGCCGGCTCATCCGCGAGTTCGCCGGCCGCGCCGGCGACGCCCGTGTCCTCGTCGGCGGCTGCCTCGAACTCGGCACCGACGGCCTGCCGTTCGCCCCGTTCACCGCGGTCCTGCGGCGGCTCGCCCACGATCTCGGCCACGACGGTGTCGCCGCGCTGCTGCCCGGCGGCCGCACCCGTGGCCTGGCCCGGTTGCTGCCCGAGTTCGGCGAGCCGGACGACGACGGCCCCGAGGCGCGCGCCCGCATGTTCGAGCACGTCCTCGGCCTGATGGAGCGGCTCGCCGAGCAGGGCCCCACCGTCCTTGTGATCGAGGACGCCCACTGGGCCGACCGCTCCACCCGCGACCTGCTGTCGTTCCTCACCCGCTACCAGCGGCCCGACACCCGCATCCTGACCCTGGTCACCTACCGCTCCGACGAGCTGCACCGCACCCACCCGTTGCGCCCCCTGCTCGCCGAGCTCACCCGCATCGACTGGGTCACCCGGCTGGAGCTGCGCAGGCTCACCCGCCGCGAGGTGGTCCGGCAGGCCGCGAGCATCCTGTCCCACGAGCCCACCGCCCTCGACGTGGACGTGATCTACGCGCGCAGCGAGGGCAACCCGCTGTTCGTCGAGGCGCTGCTCAGCGGCGGCGAGGACGGGCCGATGCCCGAGTCGCTGCGCGATCTTCTCCTGGCCGGCGTCGAGCGCCTCCCCGAGGAGACCCAGGAGGTCCTGCGGACGGCCAGCGCGGGCGGCGCCCGCATCGAGCACCGTCTGCTGGCCGCGGTCACCGGCCTGGACGACGGCGCCCTGTCCGGGGCGCTGCGCCCCGCCGTCGCGGGCAACGTGCTGCAGGTCGACGGCGAGGGGTACGCCTTCCGGCACGCGCTGATCCGCGAGGCCGTCCACGACGAGCTGCTGCCGGGCGAGCGCGCCCGCGTGCACACCCGCTTCGCCAAGGCGCTCGAGCACGACCCCACCCTGCTGCCCGGCACGCGCGGCGCCATCGAGCTGGCCTACCACTGGTACTCCGCGCACGACGCCCCCTGCGCCCTGAACGCCGCGTGGCGCGCCGCCGCCGCGGCCCGCAAGTCGGCGGCCTTCGACGAGCAGCTGCGCATGCTCACCCGGGTGATCGAACTGTGGGACTCGGTGCCCGACGCGGCCGAGCGCGTGGGCCGCGACTTCATCGACGTGCTGCGGCAGACCACCACGGTGGCGCACCTGGCCGGTGAGTTCGAGCGCAGCATCTCCCTGGCCAAGGCGGCGCTGCGCGAGATCGACCCTGCCGCCGATCCCCTCCGGGCGGCCAAGTTGCTGCGGCAGCGCGGCCTCACCCGCTACGACCTCGGCCGCGCCGGGCACATCGAGGACCTGAGGGCGGCGGCCGAGCTGGTTCCCGCCGAACCTCCCTCGTCGCTGCGCGCGCAGGTTCTCGAGAGCCTGTCGCGCATGCTTCACGACCCGCGTGCCTGGGCCGACAAGGAAAGCCTGGCCGAGGAGGCCATCCGCGTCGCCCGGCAGGTGGGCGACGCCCGCACCGAGGCCAACGCCCTGGTCACCCTCATCTGGACGCGCTGCCAGTACTCCTCCCAGCTGGACCCGCAGGTGGCGGCGTTCGCCCGGGCCCGGGAGATCGCCGAGCGGGCGGGCACCTACAACGCGCTCATGCGGGCGGCGATCTCCGAGTCCGACGCGCTGGAGGGAGCGGGCCGGCACGAGCAGGCGGCCGAGGTCGCCCGCAGGGGCATCGCCGACGCCGAGGCGTATGGGCTGGCCCGCACCTCCGGGGCGTTCCTGGCGATCAACCTGGCCGAGCCGCTGCTCTCGCTCGGACGATGGGACGAGGCGCTGGAGGTCATCGAGCGCGCGGTCGAGGTCGGGCCGCCGGCGCCCTACCGCGCGAGCCTGCAGGGCTTCGCGGCCGACATCATGATGGCCCGCGGCGACGTCGACCGGGCCGAGGCGCTGTTCCTTTCCACGGCGAAGGTCATCGCCTCGGGCACCTACCGCGACCAGTCCCTGCTGCCGCACCTGCGCCGGGAGGTCGAGCTGCTGCTCGCGCGCGGCCGTGACGCCGAGGCGGCGCGCCTGGTCGAACACGCCCTGCGCGACCAAGATCTGACGGCCAGCCCCCGGTACGCCTGGCCCGTGCTCACCACGTGCCTGCGCGCGGCGGGCCCGCTGCTGGAGGAGGTGCGGGCGGTGGCCGGGCGGCTGGAGGTCCAGGGGGCTCTGCAGGAGGCGCACAGCCTGACCTTCGCCGCCGAGGCGGCCCGCCTGTCCGGGCACGCCGATCGGCCGATGTGGGACAAGGCCGTGAGCGCGTGGGCCTCGCTGTGTCACCCGTACGCCGAGGCGCTCTGCCTGTTCGGCGCCGCGCGGGCGGCCCTCACCGCCGGTGAGCGCGAGGAGGCGGGCGAGCGGCTGTCCCGGTCGGCTCGCCTCGCCGCCCAGTTGCGCGCCACGCCGCTCGGCGCCGAGATCGACTCCTTCGCCCGGCGTGCCCGGCTCTCCCACACCGCCTCGGACGGCTCCTCCGCGTCCCCGCCCGCCTCCGGAGAGGCCGGGCTGGGGCTCACCGCCCGCGAGCACGAGGTGCTCCGCCTGGTCGCCGCGGGTCGCAGTAACCGCGAGATCGCCGCCGAGCTGTTCATCTCCTCCAAGACGGTGAGCGTGCACGTCTCCAACATCCTGGCCAAGCTCGGCGTGTCCTCCCGGGGCGAGGCCGCCGCCACCGCCCACCGCCTCCACCTGTTCACCGCCCCCTGAACCGCCGGACCGACCCCTCTCCCGAGCCGCCGGACCGCACCGTCAGCTCGGTCGCCAGAGGGCGGCCGGCCGGGCCTACCCCTCCGGAGGCCCGGCCGGCCGGGGTCAGGTGGTGGCCGTGGGGTCGGCGACGTGGCCGATGAACAGCGGCGCCGAGGTCGGGCGGTGGACGATCGCGAACGCGAACGGGTGGTCGGCGCGCACCTCGATGGACTGTTCGGCGAGGCCCGCGGTGGGGAAGGCCAGCCCGGTCACGGCGGCCGCCTCGGTGCCCCATTTGTCCACGCTGATGTCGGCCCGGTGCACAGCCTGGCCGAGGAAGGCCCCGTCGGCGATGCCGGAGAAGTCACCGTCGTCGAAGACCGCGCCCAGCCCGAGGCGGCGCAGCGGCGCCTCCAGGTCGAGGCCGGTGCCGAAATCCCACTCCGGCAGGGCGAGGTCCACGGCCCGGGGCCGTAGCCCCGTCGCGACCTGGCCGAGCGTCCCGGGGGCGAGCAGATCGGCCGGCGACCCGCCGCGCCGCGGGACCAGCACCCACATGGCCAGCTCGCTTTTCACGTACGGCAGCTCGACGGCCTGCCACCCCGTCCCCTCCGCGTACCTCAGGGGGGTGCGCAGCCGCATGAGGTCGGCGCGGACCGTGGAGCCGTCCGCCCTGGTGAAGGCGGCGCCCTGTTCGGGAGGGCTTTCGGCGAACGGGTGCTGCCAGTCGGCCTTGAGGTACACGGCGTTGGCGATGACCACCCGGGTCGCCGGGTCCAGCCGGTCGAACAGCTTCTTGATCCTGCCGGCGGTCTGCTCGTCCACCCACGCGTTGATGGCGCCGGCGGCGGCGTCCTCGCGGAAGTCCACCGTGCGCACTCCGGCGCCGTACTGCGCGGCGAGGACGCGCAGGAACTCCTGCCGCACCGGCAGGCCCTCCTGGGCGAACAGCCCGTTGGCGATACCGGCGACCGGGCCGGCGCTCTGCTCGCGGGCGTCGCGCTCGGCCCGCCGGTCGGGCGGGGGCGGCGGGCCCTGGACGGTCACGATGCGCCGGGTGAGCGCGTTGAACGCCGTGTGCGGCCCGGCGGCGGGGAAGCCGAACACCCGGTCCAGAGCGGTCGCGGCCGGGCCGGCGGCGCCCGCCCTAGCCATGGCGAAGGCGCAGGCGATGCTCAGCGGCGAGAGCACCGTGTTGCGCGCCGCGTCGGCGGCGGCCGCGTGCAGGGCGTGCCCAAAGGCGGTGACGCCGCGGACGACCTCGGCGACCGGGGCGTCGCCCGCGGGGGTCTCGCGCCCGACTCCTGACGCCGTGAGCACGCGCGTGTCGCCTCCCCCGCAGCCCGCGGCGGCGAGGGCGGCGAGCGCCGCCAGCAGGAACCCGCGCCTCGGCAACCGCCCTGACATGTCGTTGGACATACCCCTTCGACGTACGGGCGCGTCCGGAGGTTCAGCGGGGCCCCGGTGACCATGGCAGGCGGCGCGCCCAGGGCGCGGAACGGTGGCGGTGAGACCGCCCGAAAAGGTCGCCCTCCCCCTCAACGCGCGGGACGCTGGGAGCACTGGAGTTGGAGGGCGATGCGGGAGAGCAGCCCTTCCCTCTCGGCACGCGGGACGCTGGTGGCATTCAGGCCAGGAGTGCATGCCGGAAGGTGGGTCCGCCTCAGGGTGCGGGGTGGTGGGGGCACTGGGGGCGGGGGTCGGTGCCGGGGAAGTGGTCTTTCCATTGGGCGGGGGTGAGGGCGGGGTAGGCACGGGCGCAGACGGACGCGGCGGCGGCGTCGGGGTCGACGTTCCACAGCAGGGTCGGACGTCCGGCGCCGCCGCCGGCCAGCAGGCGGCCCGCGAACAGCAGGCCCACCACGGGTCCGTCGCCGCCGGTCAGGAGGGCCCAGCGGGTGGGCGCGCGCCGGTCGGTGAGGTCCCACAGGTGGACGGCGGGATCACCGCCGCCGGTGGCGAGCAGGCGGCCGTCGCCGCTGAAGGCGACCGAGTCGACGAAGCTGCCGTGGCCGCGCAGGGTGGCCAGGGCGGCCGGGCGGCGGGGGTCGGTGAGGCCCCACAGCCGGACGGTGGTGTCCTGGCTGGTGGTGGCGAGGGTCCTGCCGTCGGGGCTGAAGGCGCCGTTGTACACGGCGTTGTCGTGACCGCGCAGCACCGCCGCCAGGACCGGCCGGGCGGGGTCGGTGAGGTCCCACAGCCGGGCGGTCCGGTCGTAGCCGAAGGAGGCGAGCAGCGGCCGGGCGGGGTCGAAGGCGATGGCGTTGACGAAGCCGGTGTGGCCGGTCAGCGGGGTGGTACGGCGAGGGCGTTCGGGATCGCGCAGATCCCAGACCCGGATCACGTAGTCGCGGGTGGCGGTGACGGCGAGCAGCCGCCGGTCCGCGCTGAACTCCGCGCTGTCCGGGGCGGTCGGCAGGCCCTTCAGGTCCGCCAGGCGCCGGGGGGCGGGCCCGGTCAGGTCCCACAGCCGGACGCTGCGGCGCGGCCCGGCGGTGACCATGAGTGATCCGTCGGCGGACAGCTTGGCCAGTCCTTTGGTGTCCGCGAGGACCCGGCCGACCGGGTGGTGCGGGTCGCCGAGGTTCCAGCGCCACACGTGACGGCCGTCCGCGGTGATCATCGTCCGGCCGTCGGGCGCGGACCAGATCGGCCGCGAGCGTCCGGCGGCCGGCAGGGCGGAGCCGGGGACGTCCCACAGCCGCAGCAGGTGGTCGTAGGAGCCGGTGGCGAGGGTGCGCCCGTCCGGGCTGAACGCGACGTCGGAGATCGTGCTGGTGTCGATGGCCACGCCGAGACGCGGGCTGAACAGCTCCAGTTGCCGGCCGTCGTCGGCGCTCCAGACGCGGGCGGTGTTGTCGGCGCCCGCGGTGGCGAGCGTGCGGCCGTCGGGGGCGTACACCGCCCGCAGCACCGTCCCGGCGTGGCCGGACAGTTCGGCGTACGGCCGGGGGTGAGCGGGGTGGGAGATGTCCCACAGCCGGGGGGTGCCGTCCTCGCCCGCGGTGACCAGGCGCCGCCCGTCCGGGCTGAAGGCGACGGCCCGGACTCCCCCGGTGTGCCCGGTCAGCGTCGCCAGGGGACGTCGCGCGGCCAGGTCCCAGAGCCGGGCCGTGCCGTCGGCCCCGGCACTGGCCAGCAGCCGGCCGTGGACGGCCAGGAACGCGATCGCGCCATGGTGCCCGCGCAGCGTGGCGAGCGTCCGGCCGGTGGCGGTCTCGCGCAGGCGGACGACCCCCGCCGGGCCCGCGCTGACCACGCTCCGCCCGTCAGAGGTGAAGGCCAGCGCGTACACCGGGCCGTCGCGGGCGGGCAGCGCGGCCGCGGGCCGGGCTGCGGCCACGTCCCACAGGCGGATCACGCCGTCGCTGCCCGCACTGGCCAGCGTGCGCCCGTCAGGGGCGAAGGCCAGGACGTTGACCGAGTCGGTGTGCCCGGTCAGGGTGGCCTTCGGGCGCGGGCGGCGCGGATCGGACAGGTCCCACAGGCGCACGGTGCGGTCGTCGCCCGCGCTGGCCAGCAGGCGGCCGCCGGGGGCGTACTCGACGTCGTTCACGTACTCGGTGTGGCCGGTCAGGCGGACGGCGAACGGGACGCTGAACGCGCTCAGCAGGCCGCCGCGAGCCTCCGTGGTGGGCGCGAAGGTGTAGGCGGCCAAGGTGAGCTGGGCGGCCAGCGCCGGGTCGGAGTCCCTGATCGCGGCGGCTTCTTGGGCGACCTCGCGCGACAGGGCGATGTCGCGCTGCTCGCGGGCGGTCGCGGCGGCGCGGAGGGCGGCGATCCCGCTGCCGCAGGCCAGCACGAGCAGGACGACCAGGGCCGCCGCCAGCCGCCGCATCCGGCGCGCGCCCGCGCGGGCTGCCAGCGTCTGGCGGTGCTCCAGGGCCGTGGAGGCGTCCAGGAACTCGGTGGCGAGCGCGCCGGGCGAGCTGTGCGGCCCCGCGTTCGCGCTCCACTCCCGGGCGGCGGCCAGGCGGGCGCCCCGGTAGAGGGCGGCTGGGTCGCGGCTCTCGGCGTGCCATGCCTCGGCGTCCTCGGCGAGGCGGCGGCCGAGCAGCAGCCCGGCCCGGTCCTCGTTCAGCCACGACCGCAGCAGCGGCCAGGCGGTGAGCAGGGCTTCGTGGCTGATCTCGACGGTTTCGTGGTCGGCGGTGAGGAGCCGCTGGGCGATGAATCGGCGCAGGACGTCCTCGGCGTCTTCGGGGAGTTGGTCTCTGGGGACGCGGCGGCGGGTGTCGGCGGTGTCCTGGGCGACGCGCACCAGGTGCAGGAGCAGCCGCCGGGCCAGCGCGCGCTGCGGCTCGGTGAGCTCGGCGTAGGCGGTGTCGGCGCTGAGCGCGACCGCGCCGCCGATCCCGCCGGCCGCGCGGTAGTCGGCGACGGTCAGGGTGCGGCCCTGGCTGTGCCGCCAGGTGGCGTACAGGGCGTGCGACAGCAGGGGCAGCACGCCCGCGCCGGGGGTGAGGTCGCGCAGGATCAGCTCGACCAGCCCCGGTTCGAGGTCGAGCCCGGCCTTGCGCGCCGGTTCGGCGATGGCCGCCCGCAGGCCCGCCTCGTCCATCGGGCCGACCGCGATCTGCCCGTCGGCGATGGCGGCCACCAGCTCCGGATGGCCCAGCGCCTGGGTGTAGAAGTCGGCGCGCAGCCCCAGCACGACGACGTTTCCGCGCGCGAGGTCCTGGACGGCCGTGACGAAACGCCGCCGTTCCGCCTCGTCCTGGCACAGGGTGAACAGCTCCTCGAACTGGTCGAGCACGATCAGCGGCCCGGTCAGACCCTCGACGGCGTCCATGGGCCGGGCTCCGGGCGTCCGGATCACCCCCGTGCCGCAGGCGGCGACCAGACCCGCGCCGATCAGGGACGACTTGCCCGATCCCGACGGGCCGACCAGGACCAGGATCCCACCGCCGCGTTCGCGGAGCTCGGCCACGCGGGCGACCAGGCGGGCGGTCAGGTCGGCCCGGCCGAAGAACCAGTCGGCGTCGCCGGGCTGGAAGGCGGCCAGGCCCCGGTACGGTTCCCGCTCGGCACGGCGCGGGCCGGGCGTCTGCCGCACCCGCCGCCAGGCCGCCAGCCACTGCTCGACCCGCGTGTCCCCGCACACGCGGACGACCTCGGCCAGCAGGTCGCGGGAGGCGGTGGACGGCAGTCCGCGGCCGGCGAACCAGTCGCCGATCGTGCTGTGCGCGCTCTGGGCGCCGGCCTTGGCCGCCACCTGCCGGACCGTCAGCCCGGCTCGCTCGCGCAGCCGGGTCAGTTCGCGGGCGAAGTCCCGGCGGCTCCGGATGCGTTCCGGCTCCGGGTCGTCAGCGTCGGCCACATCAGCATGTCGGCGTGACCGGGGCAAAGGTTACACAGCGCGTACGGACTTGTACGGATATCTCGTCGGCCATCCGCTGAGCGGCGGAGACTTCCTATGGTCGAGCCGTGCGACTCTCTCTCGGGCGCGCCATGGCCGCCCTGCTGCTGACGCTCGCCTTCGCGGGCATGGGAATTCCGGACGCGCAGGCCGCGCCCGTGGGGATCTGCCGGTTGCGATTCGTGATCAAGACCGGCGACGAGAACGGCGCCGGCATCCGCGACGACTCCTTCGAGCACATCAGGCTCGGCGGCCAGGAGTTCGAGTTCGAGGACTGGAACGGCGACGAGCACACCGACGAACGGCCCCGGCCCTACCATCACGGCGGCACCGGCGACGAAAGCGGCATTTACCTCAGGTGGAACGCCCACCTGGCGGTCTGCGCCACCACCGCCGACCTGGCCGGCGGGTTCACCTTCGAGCACGTCTCCTTCGCCGACGACATCGGAGCCGACAACTGGGACCTGGCCGAGGTGAAGATCCTGAACTGCGCCGACATCGCCTTCAAGGACTGCGACATGTCCGGCACCGTGCTCGTCGACCGCAAGGCGCCGCCCGGCCAGTTCCTGCACCGGTTCCTCAAGAACGCCGACCAGGTCTTCACCGTCCCGGTCGACGTCGGCCCCCCGCCCGACCCGCCTCCGGCCGACCCCTCCCGCCGGATCTGCCGGGTGCGCTTCGAGATCACGACCGGCGACAGGGACTTCTGGGGTATCCGTGACGACTCCTTCGAGCACATCAGGCTCGGCGGCCAGGAGTTCCTGTTCGACGACTGGGACGGCGACGAACAGCCGAACGAGCGCCCCCGGCCCTACCATCGCGGCGGCACCGGCGACAGAAGCAAGGCCACCTTCAATTGGGACGCCCACCTGGCGGTCTGCGCCACCACCGCCGACCTCGCGGGCGGGTTCACCTTCGAGCACGTCTCCTTCGCCGACGACATCGGAGCCGACAACTGGGACCTGGCCGGCCTGAGAGTGCTGGACTGCGGCAGCATCGCCTTCGAGGACTGCGACGGATCCGGCACCGTGCTCATCAGCCGGCCCTCGGCACCCGGCCAGATCCTCCACGAATTTCACAAGAACGCCGACCAGGTCTTCACCACTCTCGACCTGGACACCGACAACGATGGCCTGAGCGATCGCGTCGAGCTGCAGGGCATCACCCACGGCGGCACGGTGGACACCTGGCTGCGGGACCACCACGCCGACCCCTGCCGCCTCACCATCGCCGTCGAGCTCGACTGGCTCAACGACGGGCAGGGCGGCGGCGACAAGCCGGACGGCGCGGCGATCGACGAGGCCGTCGCCATGTTCGGCGCCGCGCCGCTCCGCGCGCTGCCGGCCTGCCCGTACGGCGGCGAGCCTGAACGCGGCGTCCAGTTGCTCGTCGACGCCGAGGAGGAGATCCCGGTCACCAGGGAGGAACGTCTCGCGCCGCTCGACGTCGAACAGGACGACGGGCAGACACCCTTCCAGCGGTTCCGTGCCGCCCACTTCACGCCCGGCCGGGCCGGCCTGTTCCGCTACAACCTGTGGGGTTTCCGGCACAACACCACCAACGAGAGCGGCTGGTGCTGCGACGGGAAGGACTTCGTGGTCACCCTCGGCACCATGCGGGACCGGCCCGTACGCGTGCAGAGCGGGACCTTCGTCCACGAACTCGGCCACGCGCTCGGGCTGAAGCACGGCGGCACCGACGAGGTCAACTACAAGCCGAACTACCTGTCGGCCATGAACTACCGCTACCAGGCCACCGGGATACCGGACTTCGCCGCGTGGCAGCGCCTCGATCCGCCTCCTCCGGCCACCGACGGGGGCACCAAGCTGCTCCAGGCGCTCGACCAGGTGAGCACGCTGGACTACTCCCGCGACAGGCTTCCCACCCTCCGCCGCCAGACCCTCAGCGAGCTCACCGGCATCGGGACCGACACCCACGCCATGGCGGCCTGGTGGGACAACGACGGCGTCCTGCGCGTGGGCGACGGCTCCCTGCCGCTGGACTGGAACGCCAAGAACGGGCTGGAGACCGTCGCGGTCAAGGCGGACATCAACGGCGAGTTCCAGAAGTGCGTCGTGGGCACCGACCCGCGCCCGGGGTCGTCCGACAACCGGCTGGAGACCGATGTGGGGCCCCGCAGCGAGGAGTTCGATGACCTGCGCGCGTACGAGCGGATCTACGCCGGCCTCAACGGGCGGTGCCAGACCGTTCCGGCGCCGAGCGACCGGACCGCCCTCCTGCCCGGGCGCAGGGGCAGAGCCGAAGTGGGCTTCGACTACCCGGCGGCGTTCGGCTACGACGGGGGCCTGCTGGGCGTCAACGACTGGAACCACATCCAGCCCGGGTTCAGCATGGGCGACAGCGAGGGCGCGGTGGTCGCCGACGAGGCCACCGAGCTGACCACCGACGAGATCACCGCCCACCGGGCCCGCATCGTGGACGCGCTGGTCGGGGCGAGCGGTCCGGCGCCCGTGCAGGCGCCGCGCTGGGGGTACGCCTACATGGACCGGGCCACCACGGCCGAGGCGCCGATCGGCGCGGTCACGCCGGTCAACCCGTACTGGCAGTGGAGCACCGGACGCCTCGACCCGGCCACCGCCGACCGGCGCGCCACCGTCGTGCACACCGCCACCGGCCAGTACGAGGTCCGCCTTCCGGGGATCGCCTCGGCGGCCGGCGTCGCGCACGTGACCGCGTACCGGACCGTGTACCGGGGCCGCACCTGCGGCGTGGTCGGGTACGCGCCCGACGGCCCGGACGAGCTGGTGCGGGTGCGCTGCTTCAACGAGACCGGCGCGCCGGTGGACTGGTGGTTCACGATCTTCTTCGCGGCGCCCGGCAAGGGGGACCATCCTTACGCGACCGTCCGGTACGACGACGCCGCCGGCGGCACGGCGACGGTGGACCCGGTGAGCAACGCGGGCACGTTCAACTCCGGCGGCGGCGTCGACCGCGTCCTGCGCGAGGGCACCGGGCGGTACCGGGTGATCCTGGAGGGCAGGACGTTCGCCGCGGGCACCGGGTACGTCCAGGTCACCCCGTACGGCGGCGGAGCCCCGGCGCGGTGCAACCCGGTGGGCACCACGCCCGGCGCCGACCGGCTGGAGATCACCGTGGCGTGCCGCACGATCGCCGGCGGCGCCCCGGCGGACTCGCCCTGGCTGCTGTCGTACGTCGAGGGCGCCGGTCTGCACCGGGACGCGGGCACGCCGGCGGCCTATGTCAGCGTGACCGGCGACCCCGCCGACCCCGTGGTGGACGCGGCCCGCTCCTTCAGCAGCAATGGAGAGGTGCCCTCGGTCACCCGCCTGGGCGTCGGCTACTACCGCCTGACCTGGAACACCTTGGGCAAGACCGGCGACGACGTCCAGGTCACGGCCACCGGGCCAGGGGGAGGCTACTGCCACCTCGGCGTCATCGACTCCTACGCCGCGCCGCCCCGGCTGTCGGTCTACGTCTGGTGCCACACCCCCACCGGGGTGCGCGGCGACAGCACGTTCGGCGTCGCCTACATCCGCGCGCCATGACCGCGCACGGCCCGTGGAGGGGACACAGGAGGACGGGTGAACGCCCGTGATCGCGACGCACGGTGAGGAGGGAGGCCATCATGGGTGAGGCGGAGACCAGGCGCCGGTCACGCACCGCCGCCCCTCCCTCGGGCACCGGTCGCACGGCCGTCCGGATGACGTCCGTTCTGGCCGGGTTCGGGTTCGTCGCCGACGCCGCGGCGGTGGCCCAGCTGATCACCAGCGGCCCACGGCAGGGGATACTCGTCGCGGGCGTGCTGGCGGTCGTGGCCGGGCTGCTGGGGCTGATCCCGCTCTTCGGGCGGCCGATCGGGTTCCGGGCGATCTTCATGATCGCGCTGACGGTGAGCGGCGCGGGCGTCACCGGCGCGATGATCGAGAAGTACCTCGACGAACCCCCCGCGAGCGTGGCGGCGCCGTCGGCCTCCGGGACCCCGGACGCCGCGGCGCGGGGTCCCGGCCCCACTCCGGACACCACGCCGTCCACCAGCGCGGCACCGCCGACCGCGACGCCGTCGCCCCGGCCCGGTGACGTCCTCCGTCAGGGCGAGGCGACGCTGAAGGACCAGGACTACCTGGACGCCGAGACCGGGAGGATCGGCGAGGTCCAGCCCAGGGCCAGCGACGTCTGGTACGTCGGCCCCTACCGCTCGCTGTGGACGGCCGGCGGCGGAGCCCTCCCCATCACTCCCGTCGAAGGCCGCCCGGACGGCGCCGCCTGCGCGGACGCGCTCGCCACGCACGACTACGACCTGGTGGAGGTCGGCACGATGAAGGCCGGCGACTGGGCCTGCGCGCGCACCGCGGAGGGCAACCTGCTCGCGATCCGGATCACCGCCGTTCCCGTGGGCGACGCGCCGCTGAAGATCTCCTATGTCGTCTGGCACAAGTGACCGGCGGGCCCGGACGACGTAGAGCCCCGACGACGCAGGGCCCTGACGGCGGCGGGCCCTGACGGCGGGCGGCCGTCCCCGGTCGTGGGCCGGGGACGGTCCGTCGTGCGGCGCCCGGGGCTCAGGCGTTCTTGAGGCCGCGGTAGCGGCGGATCAGGGTGTTGGTGGAGGAGTCGTGGGCGAGGTCGGGATCGCCGTCGCTCTGCAGTTCGGGGGCGATCTGCCCGGCGAGGACCTTGCCCAGCTCGACGCCCCACTGGTCGAAGGAGTCGATGCCCCAGACGGTGCCCTGGGTGAAGACGCTGTGCTCGTAGAGCGCGACCAGGACGCCGAGCAGGCGCGGGGTGAGCCGCTCGGCGAGGAGCACGTTGGTGGGGCGGTTGCCGGGCATGACGCGGTGCGGGGCCACCTCGGGGGAGGTGCCGTCGGCGAGCACCTCCTGCTCGGTCTTGCCGAAGGCCAGGGCCTGCGCCTGGGCGAAGACGTTGGCCATCAGCAGGTCGTGGTGGTCGCGCAGCGGGTTGAGGCTCTTGCCGAACCCGATGAGGTCCACCGGGATCAAGTGGGTGCCCTGGTGGATGAGCTGGTAGAAGCTGTGCTGGCCGTTGGTGCCGGGCTCGCCCCAGTAGACCGGGCCGGTGTCGTAGTCGACGACCTGCCCGTCGCGGGTCACGCGCTTGCCGTTGGACTCCATGGTGAGCTGCTGCAGGTAGGCGGGGAACCGCTTGAGGTACTGCTCGTAGGGCATGACGCCGATGCTCTGCGTACCGAAGAAGTCGACGTACCAGACGGCGAGCATGCCCATGAGCACCGGCAGGTTCCGCTCCAGCGGCGCGGTGCGGAAGTGCTCGTCCATCTCGTGGAAGCCGGCGAGCATCTCGTGGAAGTTCTCCGGCCCGATGGCCACCATCGTCGACAGCCCGATGGCGGAGTCCATGGAGTACCGGCCGCCGACCCAGTCCCAGAAGCCGAACATGTTGGCGGTGTCGATGCCGAAAGCGGCGACGCGCTCGGCGTTGGTGGACACCGCGACGAAGTGCCGGGCGATGGCCTCCTCGTCGCCGAGCCGGGCGATCAGCCATTCGCGGGCCGAGTGGGCGTTGGCCAGGGTCTCGGAGGTGCCGAAGGTCTTGGAGGAGACGATGAACAGCGTCTCCTCGGCCGACAGGTCGCGGGTGGCCTCGACGATGTCGGTGGAGTCGACGTTCGAGACGTACCGGAAGGTCAGGTCGCGGCTGCTGTAGTGGCGCAGCGCCTCGTAGGCCATCACCGGGCCGAGGTCGGAGCCGCCGATGCCGATGTTGACGATGTTCTTGATCGGCTTGCCGGTGTGCCCGGTCCACTCTCCCGAGCGGACCCGCCGGGCGAAGTCGGCCATGCGGTCGAGGACCTCGTGGACCTCCGCGACGACGTCCACCCCTTCGACGACCAGCGTGGAACCCTTGGGCATGCGCAGCGCGACGTGCAGCACCGAGCGTCCCTCGGAGGTGTTGACGCGCTCGCCGCGGAACATCAGGTCGCGGCGCTCCTCCACCCCGCTCTCGCGCGCGAGGTCGGCGAGCAGGCCCAGCGTCTCGCCGGTGACGCGGTTCTTGGAGTAGTCCAGGTACAGCCCGGCCGCCTCGGCGTTCATGCGCTCCCCACGCCCCGGGTCCTCGGCGAACAGCTCTCGCAGGTGGCGGCCGCCGATCTCGGCGTGATGCTCCTTGAGCGCCTTCCAGGAGGCGCGTTCGCGGAGCGGGGTGGTGGTCATCGGTGGTTCCTCCGGTGGATGGGCGGGCGGCCGCGGGACGGCCGTTCGATGTCAGGGGATCTGGCGCGGGGCGGGCTCGCGGCCGGGCGGCTGGCGGATGCTCACCTTCGGCGGGGGCACCTTCACCGTGGGGTGGGTGACGGGCCTGCCGTCGATGGAGAACCGGTGCCCGTGGTGGGTGAGCGTCATCGGCGGCCCGGACAGCAGCCGGTAGGTCGTCGAGGCGGGGGTGACGCCGACCCGCAGCAGCCGTCCGCGGTACCGCAGCCGGAAGGCCAGCCGGGTGATGCCCGGCGGCAGTTTCGGGGCGAAGCAGATGTGGCCCCCGCCGGCGCGCATGCCCCCGAACCCGCAGACCAGGGCGATCCACGCCCCGGCGAGAGAGGCCATGTGGACCCCGTCCATGGTGTTGTGCTCCAGGTCCGCGAGGTCCATCAGGGCGGCCTCGCCCAGATAGGCGTGGGCGAGGCCGAGAGCGCCGACCTCGGCGGCCATCACCGCCTGGGTGCAGGCGGACAGGGAGGAGTCGCGGACGGTGATCGCCTCGTAGTAGGCGAAGTCGCGGAGCTTCTCCTCGGGGGTGAACGCCCCGCCGCGCAGGTGCAGCGCGAGCACCAGGTCGGCCTGCTTGACCACCTGCTTGCGGTAGAGGTCGAAGTAGGGGAAGTGCAGCAGCAACGGGTACTGCTCGGGGCGGGTGCCCTCGAAGTCCCAGGTGGCGTGGCGGGTGAACCCCTCGCTCTGGCAGTGCACGCCGAGCCGCTCGTCGTAGGGGACGTACATGGATGCGGCCGCGTCGCGCCAGGTGGCGATCTCGTCGAGGGTGATGCCGAGCCGCTGCGCCAGCTCGAAGTGGCGACCGGCCGCCTCGGCCGCCTCGCGCAGGTTCTGCTCGGCCATCAGGTTGGTGTAGACGTTGTCGTCGGCGACGGCGCTGTACTCGTCCGGGCCGGTGACGCCGTCGATGCGGTAGCGCCCCTGCGCGTCGTGGTGGCCGAGCGCGCACCACAGCCGGGCCGTGGCGGCCAGCAGGGGCAGGCCGGTCGAGCGCTCGAAGCTCGTGTCCTTGGTGGCGTCGACATAGCGGACGACCGCGTCGGCGATGTCGGCGTTGATGTGGAAGGCCGCGGTGCCGGCCGGCCAGTAGCCGGAGCACTCCTCGCCGTTGATCGTCCGCCAGGGGAAGGCGGCTCCGGAGAAGCCGAGCTGGGTGGCGCGCTCCTGCGCCTTCGGCAGGATGGACTGCCGCCACGCGAGCGCATCCGCGGCGGCGCGGGGGTAGGTGTAGGTGAGCACCGGCAGCACGAACATCTCGGTGTCCCAGAAGGCGTGGCCGTCGTAGCCCGAACCGGTGAGCCCCTTGCCGGGGATGGGGCGGTTCTCCAGGCGGGCGGACGCCTGCACCAGGTGGAACAGCCCGAAGCGGACGGCCTGCTGCACCTCGGGGTCGCCGTCCAGCTCCACGTCGGCGCCGGCCCAGAACTCCTCCAGGAACCGCCGCTGCTCGGCCAGCAGGCCCTCCCAGCCGGCCAGCCGTGCGGCGGCGAGCGCGGCGACGACCTGGTCGTGCATGGCGGGGCGGGACCGCTTGGCCGACCAGCCGTAGGAGAAGAACTTCACCAGCCGCAGCTTCTGGCCGGGCTTGAGGCGTGTCGCGATGGTCACCCGGCTGACGTCGTGGGCGCCGTCGGCGTCGACGCGCGTCCCCTCGGGGCCGTCGATGTCGTGGCACATGGCGGCGGCGACCCGCAGCCGGCTGACCCGCGTGGAGTGGACCATGATGGCCACTCCTTCCTTCGCGGGCATGTTCTCCTCCAGCACGAGCGGCGACTCCAGCACGGCCGCCGCGCGCGGGTCGCCGGTCTCGTACTCCACGGTCTCGTTCGCCACCAGCTCGGACTGGACGACAACGCCGCACGGCCGGCCGACCGGCTCGACCTCGTAGTGGATCGCGGCGACCGCGCGGTGGGTGAAGGACACCAGGCGCGTGGAGGTGACCCGCACCTCGGTCCCCGTCGGGGAGCTCCAGTGGGCGCGGCGGGTCAGCGTCCCGGCGCGCAGGTCCAGGACGCGCTCGTGCTCGTGCAGGGTGCCGTACCGCACGTCGAACGGCTCGTCGTCCACCATGAGCCGGATCAGTTTGCCGTTGGTGACGTTGACCACGGTCTGCCCGGACTCGGGGTACCCGTAGCCGGCCTCCGCGTACGGCAGCGGGCGCAGCTCGTAGACCGAGTTGAGGTAGGTGCCCGGCTGGCCGTGCGGCTCGCCCTCGTCGAGGTTGCCGCGCAGGCCGATGTGCCCGTTGGACAGGGCGAACACCGACTCGGTCTGGGCCAGGACGTCCAGGTGGAGGGTGTGCTCGCGCACCGCCCAGGGCTCGACCGCGAACGCGGGGTGCTGGATCATCATCGCTCCAGCAGCTCGGCGAGGTCGGTGACGACGATGTCGGCGCCGTGCTCGCGCAGGGCGTCCGCCTGGCCGGCCCTGTCGACGCCGACCACGACGGCGAACCTCCCCGCGCGGCCGGCCGCCACCCCGGCGAGCGCGTCCTCGAACACCGCCGCCCGCGACGGCGGCAGGCCGAGCGCCTCGGCGGCGGCCAGGAACATGTCCGGGGCCGGCTTGCCGGCCAGGTCGCGCCGCTGGGCGACCTCGCCGTCGACCCGGGCCTGGAACAGCCCGGCGATGCCCGCCGCGTCCAGCACGCGCGCGGTGTTGGCGCTGGAGGACACCACGGCCGTGGCGAGCCCGGCCCGCAGCACGGCCTGGACGTAGCGGAGCGAGCCGGGGAACACCTCCACGCCGTCCCTGTCCATGATCTTCTGCACGAGCGCGTTCTTGCGGTCGCTCAGCCCGTGCACGGTCGGCGCGTCGGGCGGGTCGCCCGGCGTGCCCTCGGGCAGGGTGATGCCCCGTGAGGCGAGGAAGGCGCGGGTGCCGTCCAGCCGCTTCTTGCCGTCGACATACCTGTCGTAGTCCGACACCTTGTCGAACGGGACGAAGGCCTCGCCCGTCCGGTCGGCCCGCCGGCGCAGGAACGCGTCGAAGGTCTCCTTCCACGCGGCGGCGTGCACCGTCGCCGTGCGGGTGAGCACGCCGTCCATGTCGAACAGGCATCCACCGACCCCGTCGGGCAACCCGAGCATCCGGCCTCCCCCGATCACGTCCGCGACGGATCTCGGGCGCGTTCGGCGCGCAGGAGATCTCTCCTCCCAACGTACCCCTGACGACTCGGCGGCCTCACCGGGCACCGCCGTCAACGCCGGACGGTCCTGGTTCGCCGCCGGCCCGGTGACCGTCGAGTGAGGGGACGGTTCCCGGGTAGGCTCCGGGCGGCGTTGACGTCGAAAGGGGCAGGTCGTGCGAGGTAGTGACCGCTGGGTGCTGGTGGACGGCGCGTGGTCGGCGAGCGCGGCCACGCGATGGCGGACGGTCGCCGACCCGGCGACGGGCGAGCCGGTCGGCGAGGCCCCCGCCGGGTGCGCGGGGGACGTCGAGCGGGCCGTCTCCTCGGCGCGCCGCGCTCTGGCCGGCTGGGCCCGCACGACCCCCGCCGAGCGCGCCGCCCGGCTGCACGCCGCCGCGGACGCGGTCGCGGCCCGGGCCGGCGAGCTGGCCGAGCTGGTGACCCGCGAGATGGGCAAGCCGATCGGCGACGCGCGCGGCGGCGTGGCGGCCGGCATCGGGACGCTCCGGCAGTACGCCGAGCTGGGGCCGCTGCACCGGGGCCACAGTCTCCAGGGCGGCTGGGACGCCACCGACCTCATGGTGTACGAGCCGCGCGGCGTCGTGGCGGTGATCACCCCGTGGAACGACCCGGTCGCCATCGCGTGCGGGCTGGTCGGCGCGGCCGTCGTGACCGGCAACACCGTCGTGCACAAACCCTCCGAGCGCACCCCGCACACCGGGGCGATGCTCGCCGAGCTGATCGCCGGCGAACTGCCGCCGGGCGTGCTGACCATGGTGCCGGGCGACGGCCGGGCGGGCGAGCCGCTGGCCGCGCATCGCGGCGTCGACCTGGTCGCCCATGTCGGCTCCACGGCGGCCGGGCGGGCGATCGCCGCGGCGGCGGCCGGCACCGGGGCGGCGACGCTGCTGGAGAACGGCGGCAAGGACCCGTTGATCGTGGACGCGGGCGTGGACGTCAAGTGGGCCGCCGCCCAGGCGGCGACCGGTTGCTTCGCCAACGCCGGGCAGATCTGCACCTCCGTCGAACGGGTCTACGTGCACCGGGACGTGGCCGACTCCTTCCTCGGAGCTCTCATCCAGCGCGCCGAGGAACTGCGCATGGGCTCCGGCATGGACGAGGAGACCACCCTCGGCCCGCTCGTCGACCTCGCGCAGCGCGAGGTCGTCCACCGGCACGTCCGGTCCGCGGTCGAGGCGGGCGCCCGGGTACTGACCGGCGGCGGGGTCACCGACGGCCCCGGCGCGTTCTACCCGGCCACCGTCCTGACCGGCTGCACCGACGACATGGAGATCATGCGCGAGGAGACCTTCGGGCCGGTCGCGCCCGTGCGGGTCGTCGACTCCTTCGAGGCGGCGCTGGAACTGGCGGCGGGCGGCGCGTACGGACTGGCCGCCACCGTCCTCACCCCGTCCATGGCCAACGCCCAGCGGGCCTGGCGCGAGCTGCCCGTGGGCACCGTCAAGGTCAACGCCGTGTTCGGCGGCGCCCCGGGCGGCGCCGCCCAGCCCCTGCGCGGCAGCGGCCACGGCTTCGGCTACGGCCCCGAACTCCTGGACGAGATGACCCACACCAAGGTCGTCCACCTCGCGCCGCACCCCTGACCACCGGACGGCGGGCCCGGTTCTTCAGAGTTTGCGCTTCTTCGAGGGCTGGACGACCTCCTCCCCGCTGGACGACCCCTCCTGCTCCTCATCGGCCGGCGCCACCGGCTGGTCCTGTACCGTCTCGCTCGACTCCTCGGGCCCGTCGTCGTCCGGAAGCTCTAGCGGCCGGGTGTACAGGGTCAACTCCAGCCCTTCCTCATCCTCGCTGGAGATGTAGCCGTTGGGGGTCAGGTAGCCGTCCACGATGTAGGTGTTGATCGCCTTGACGATCACGGCCCGCTTGGCGGGGTCCTTGAGCGCGGCGGCCAGTACCCTGTCCTCGGCCGTCTCGGGCACGGTCGGCAGTCCGAGGTACGCGCGGAGCAGGGGCTCGGAGGAGGCCAGCGACGCCGGCATGGGCCAGTCGTAGGTGCGGTAGTGGGTGCCGGAGATGGTGATGGAGAGCTTCTCGACCGAGATCACCGCGTTGATCGCCAGGTAGCACTTCAGGCAGCACAGTTTGGAGATGCCGACCGCGACGCGCGCCTCGTCGATCAGGCGCAGCCGCTCCTGGTAGGCCGCCCGCTGGTCCTCCGGGAGGGTCGCCATCTTCGCCCGCAGTTCGGCTCGCAGCCTCAGCAGGTCGTCGGCGAACTGGACCTCGGCGTGCACCTTCCCGTCCAGGAACTGCAGGGTCTGCGCGCTCGTCTGGATCTTTCCCCAGGTCGCCTCGAGTGCGGCGAGGAAGGTGATGGTCTTGCGCAGGCGCCGCTCGGCCACCTTCCACTGCTGAAGGGTGGGCTCGCCGTCCCGCACGTCCAGGCCGGACTGACGCAGCAGGTTCCACATGCTCTGGAGCAGATCGTTCAGATCCTCTTCGGCCCCCGCCGTCTGCGCCCGCGCCACTTCGAGGAGATCGTTCAGGTCGCGGGCCATCTCGTCGTCGGGGGTGTTGGCCCACAGCCGCAGCTCATTCCCGGCGCTGGCCACGGCGACGCACTCCCTGCTGTCCTGCAGATGCTGCAGGACCCAGGCGAGCCGGTCGAGCGACCGTTGCTCCGGAGTCGATGGCTTCCTTTTATTCTTCTTCCCCTTGAGCAACTCGGCACGGTACTCCTTGCCGCCGCCGGCCGCCGCGGCTTCCTTCGCCTGAGCCGCGTGCCTGAGCCGCAACCGCTCCTGCACCGCTTTGGCGATCCTGCGCTCCTCGGGGCCGGAGACGCGCCCCGCCTCGACCTCGGCCGGGGCGGTGCCCGCTCCTTTGAGCAGGGTGAGCGGGTTCGCCGACACGGCGATGTTCTCATAGCGGATAAGCACCTCATCGGGGTCCGCACCGGCCTCCGCGGCCAGGAACCTGACCTCGTGGAGGATGGCCTCGTCGTCGGCCTCGCCGCGCTGCCAGGCCAGCTCCGCCACGATCTCCGGCATGTCGGTGTAGGCCACCTGGAGGAACCGTCCGATGTCACGCCACAACTGCGGGTCGGCCGGGGCGGGCATCTCGCGGGCCACCGACAGCACGTACAGCGGCGAGCTTCCGGGCACGACCCCGCGGACGACGCGGAGCCAGAACTGCCGCAGGTCCAAGGGAAGAAGTGCCTTGGGCACCCGGTCGGGCGACAGCGCGGGCGACAGGCGGTCCACGAGTTTCTTGGCCTGCTGGTTGAGCGCGCGCACGTTCAGCAGGTCGGTGAAGTTCACGAACGTCAGGAGATAGCCGGCCAGGTCGATCGGAAGGCTCGTCAGGTACGTGACCAGGTCCGGCACGCGAGAAGCCGGCAGCGCCGGGGCGGGCGTGGGCGCGCGCACCACTTGTTGCTGCTTGGTCCGGGCCAGCGTGCCGACGGGCTGGGGGGCCGTCCGGTCCGCGGCGTCTTCATCGCTGGAGAGCACTGGGGAAGGGGAGGGCGACCGGCGCGGGGGGGACTTGCGGACGAATCGCTCGAAGTCCGAGTCGTCCATCTCATACTGGGGCCGGTCGCTGCCGAGTTCCTCGCCTTCCGAGTCCTGCTCTCTGGGCGAACCCCCCTCCGACGCCTCGTCCGCCGATGCGTTCTTCTGCTCCGGCGCCTCGTGCGACGAGGAGTCGCCGTCCGATCCGGAGCCGTTCTTGCGGGACTTGCTGCGTGACTTCTTGGGCTTGAGCTTGGGCTTGGGCATCGCCTGATCTCCTGTTCTCCGGGCGGCTAGCGCGTTCCGGCCTTGTAGGTGAGCACCAGTCCGATGTTCTGTAGCGCCGCCTTGTCGCCTTCAACAGTGAGCGTCCAGCCGGGGCCGCCGGGGGCGGCGACCCGCAGGCCCGGCGTCGGCACGTACGCGCCGCCGGGCAGCGGGAACGCCCGGCCGGCGGCGAGCGTCAGGCGCACGGGCGCGTCGCGGGCCGCGCCGGTCATGTCGAGCACGGCCTGCACGCCGGTGACGCGCGGGTCGGCCAGCCCCGGGAGCAGGTCGGTGGTGACCGGCAGCACCAGCGACGGGGCGTCGCCGGCGGTGAACTGCTGCCACTGGTCGGGGAAGTCCCGGGCGAGGTCGAGGAACCGCGCGGCCGGGTAGGGCCGCAGCATGCCCTTGACCGCGTTGGCGAAGACCTCGCCGCCGTTCCTGGCGGTGTACCGGACGGTGATCACGACGTCCCGCAGGGCGGCCGGGCGGGCGCCCGACAGCTCCAGACGCCAGGTGGACACCGCGCCGGTGCCCTCGAACGGCAGGTAGCGGTCGTCGTCGTAGCGCAGCTCGAACAGGCCGTCACCGTCCGCGCCGTCATCGACGTGGGAGACGGCGATCTGCCGGCCGGCCCGCCAGTCGGCGCGCACCGTGTCCGGGGGCGCGCCCTTGGGGTCGAGCAGGTGCTTGACGGCCTTGGCGTCGGCGTCCAGCACGGTCTTGTGGCCGAGCTGGGTCAGCGTCGCGTTGAGGTCGGGACGGCCGCCGCCCTCGTCCTCGAACGACAGCCCGACCGTCCTGATCTGGCGGCGGTAGTGCCCGGGGAAGTCGCGGTCGAACAGCGCCTCGGTGAGCGCGAACTCGCAGCGGCCGGTGCTCGCCAGGCGCAGCATCGCCGGCGGGTCCAGGACCAGCAGCGACACCCGCTTGACGATCTCCAGGTCGCGGGTGTCGGCCGCGAGGTAGGCGTTGGCCAGCATGTCGAGGTCCATGCCGAGGCTGTCGCCGGCCGTCAGCCCGGCGCGGCGGCTGTCCCAGTACAGCGGCTTGATGTAGGCGGGCCCGTCGGGGACGCCCCGCTCGAACCTGTAGGCCCGCTCGGCGGCGCGCGCCATCTCGTAGGCCATCCCGTACGCCTGGAAGTACAGGCCCGACAGGCGGCCGGCCATCCACTGGTAGAGGTCGGCGCCGGAGAACTTGTCCTTGAGGAACGCGGTGACCGCCTGCTGGTTGGCGATCTCCTGCGTCTGGACGTCCAAATCGCACTGCGCGGCGGTCAGCGCGTGCTCCGCGCTCGCCACCTGGTGCTCCGCCTGCGCCAGGTCGTTGCGCGCCAGGTCGATCTGGAAACGCCAGTCCTGCTCGGAGCGCTGGTACTCCGAGACCACGCCGAGCAGCTCGCCCAGGAGGCTGAACGACTCGCCGAACTGCTCGGGGACCTCTGCGGCCTTGTCCAGCGCCTTGCCGATCTGCTTGCCGCCGTACTCGGTGCCGAAGATGAACGGGCCGAACAGCACCTGCGGGACGCCGTGCGCGATGGAGGAGCCGAGCTTGAGCCCGCCGGCGGCCAGGTGGGTCGCGGCGGCCAGCGTCATGAGGCCGATCTGCGCCCGCTGGATCTGCGACATGCCGTCGTCCACGAGCTGCTGGTAGTGCGACAGCCGCGTGTTGACGGCGGTCCGCCCGGCCTCCGCCTCGCGCTTGCTCTCCTCGGCGGCCTCCACCTGCGCCTGCTTGACGGCGCGGGCCAGGCCGAGGATCACGGTCTCCTGCCGGGCCTGCAGCAGGGTGAGCTCCTCGGAGTCGCGCCGCTCCAGCACGCCGAGCAGGGCGTCGCCGAATGAGCGCAGCTTGTCCACCAGCTCCTGCGCCCTGCGAAGGAGCACCGTGAACCGGTGCTCGGGCACCGGGACGGGCGGCGCGGCGGCGGCCGCGTCCGGCGCGGCGCCGCCGGCGACGGCGCTCACCAGGGCGGCCGGGTCGATCGGCGGGTCGAACAGCGGCACGGGACGGCTGACGCCCATGATGTCCAGCGACTGCCTGATCTTCAGCAGCCGGTCCTCGACCCGCGTCCAGTACTCGGCGAACACGGCGTTGCCGGGGATGGTGAAGTACGGGTCGGCCACTCCGGCGTGCACCGCCCCGGGCCCGGTGAGCATCTCGCCGCCCCCGGTGAGCTCCGGCAGGCGCTCTTCGCGCTCCAGGTCGGCGTAGCTGCGCGCCGACCCGGTGCCGATGGCCGGACGCAGGCGGCCGGGACGGTCTCCGAGCAGGTCGTGGGCCAGGATGTAGAGCATCCGCGCCTCGTCCACGCTCTCGGCCGTGTACTGGCGGAACAGCAAGTCCCCCCAGTCGAGCAGGTTGTCGACGTAGGCCATGACGACCGCGCGGCGGTAGGCCACCGGGCGCAGCGCGGCGATGGCGTGCGGGTCGAACGGGTCCTCCCGGTAGGCGGCGAGCAGCCGCCCGTTGTCGCCCACCAGGTCGTACTGCCGCCGCAAGCCCCCGACCAGCGCGACGCGCTCGCGCAGCTCGGCCAGCACCGCCCGCGCCCGGGGCGTCTCGGCGCCGGTGACCTCGTCCAGCGCGTCGTCGAAGTCGCGGGTGGCCAGGTCCCTGAGGTGGTCGACGTCGTCGTCCTCCAGCGCCCGCTCCTGGAACGCCGCCGCCAGCGACCTCAGCCGGTCCAGTTCCGGGCCGAGCTCCGCCTCCGCCCGGGACACCTCGGCGCCGAGCCGCCGCAGCTCGGCCAGGTCGCCCGCGCAGCCGTCGGCGAGCGCCCGCGGGTCGATCGCGAGGAACGGCAGGAACCGCCAGTAGGCGGAGGGGTCGGTCGGGTCGAAGATGTACTCGTACCAACGGCGCGCGTCCTCGAACCGCTGGGCGCCGTTGAGCGCCTGCGCGATGAGCAGCGGCGCGTGGAAGAAGATCTCCCAGTAGTAGACGCTGTTGGCGCTCTGGAAGTCCAGGTAGGAGCTGGTGGGCAGCCGTTCGGGGGTGACCTTGTCCGCGCGCACCCGCACGGTCGTAGGCCCGGTCGCGCCGGTCCCGAAGGCGGGCAGCTCGTCGGTCTCCTGGGTCTCGGGGGCGAGCAGCGCCGCCACCCCGCCGGCCAGCAGCCGCCGGTTCAGCACGAACGCGGTGCTGGTGGTCAGGCGCACGATCTCCTGCGGCAGCGTGGCGTACTCGTAGGGGACGGCCACCTCGGCGTCCTTGGCGTAGCGCACGTACCGGTCGCCCATGAACAGGAACAGCTCCGCCGTGGTGTCCAGCGCCCCGGTCAGGCCGGTCTCCACGCCGTCGGGCAGCTCGCCCCAGTTCCCGGCGATCGGCGCGTACGCGGTGACCGCGTCGAGGTCCCGCCCGGGTTCCCAGACGGCGTAGGAGCCGCCGCTGAAGACGTACCGGTGGCCGGACTGGCGGAACACCGCGTTCACCGGACGGGCCATCGAACGCGGATAGCCCTGGTCGGTGACCCCCGAGGGGGCGCCGTCCGGGCCGAGGGTGTACCGGGCGTACTCCGTGCCGCTGGTCACGTACAGCGCGCCGTCCTCGACGTAGGCGGCGTCGACGGTGCGCCAGCGGCTGCCGAGGTCGCGGGTCTCGTACGTGCCCGGCTCGCCGTTCCCCACGCGCAGCTCGTAGATCTGCGTGGTGTTGTCGAAGAAGCAGGAGAAGCCGGGGGTGACCAGGGCCGCGCCGACGGGGCTCCAGGTGGGCAGGCCGTCGGGATTGCCGGCGAGCGTCTTGGGGTAGCCCTCGTCGAGCCGCTGCCGGCCGTCGTCCCCGGCGAGCGTGTACCGCAGGTAGCGGTCACCGAAGATCATGTAGGTGCGGCCGTCGCGGACGAAGGCGGCGTCCAGGTGGTCGACGGTGAAGGCCATGTCGTCGCCGCCGTCGGCGAGGTCGCGGGGCGGGGTCCAGCGTTCCCACATCGGCCGGACGGTCTCCAGCGAGCCGGACATGGCGTACCCGCCGCGCTCCTTGGAGAAGAAGTACTCGGTGCCGTCCGGCGCGGTGAACGCGGCGTCCACCGCGGACCATTTGGGCAGGTTGTCGCTGTTGTCGCGCATGTGCTGAGGGAAGCCCGGGTCGGGCGGCCCGATGGGAGCATCCCCCGTGCAGCGGACGTACTCATCGCCGGAGAACAGGTAGACGTGCCGGGCGCGCACCAGCACGGCGTCCACGACACCGGTCGTGGTGAGGTTCTCCGGCGGCCTGCCCCAGTCGCCGGCGATGGGCAGATCCGATTTGGCCCGCGTACGGCCACGGGCGATCTTGACGTAGCGGCCGCTCTCGTTGCCGAAGAAGTATCGGGTGCCGTCGGACAGTTCGAACGCGGCGTCGACGCGGTCCCACGCGGGCAGCTTGTCCTTGTTGCCGCGCAGCTTGGTCAGGCGCGTCTCCTCGGCGGGGGCCGGGATGACCGGCCTGATGAGGAAGCTGCCGCCCTTGTGGTCGACGCTCAGCCAGTGCCGGTCGGGCGAGGAGGCCGGCCGGTTGAACCGCACGATCGCCCCCGCCCCGACGGCCTCGGCCTCCTCGGGCGCCAGGATGTCGGCGACCTCGCCCGGCCTGCCCGTCTGCGCCGTCAGCCCGGTGACCGGGACGGCGTACAGCTCGGGGGTGAGCGCGAAGGACACCGCGCCGGGCGCGGCGGGCAGGGCGCACGAGACGAGGATGGCGTCGTGCTCGTCACCGGGATCCTGACCGGGCAGCGGCGCCGACCACACCGACAGTGGGAGGTCCGGCGGCGCCCCGCTCCACAGGATGTCCGCCGACCCGACGACCTGCGGAGGGACCCACTCCTGGTTCAGGTTGCAGAAGGAGTAGAAGATCTTCACACGTTGCGGACCGGGGGGCGCGGTGACCGTCTGCTTGTCGCCCACGCGTGTGGCCGTGATCGCCGTGCTCGAGGTGTTCTGCGGGACGACCGCCTCCACGCCCACCCAGAAGACGAACACCCGGTCGAAGGCGTGGATCGGATAGACCTTCTCCGCGTCGATGCGCAGGTCGATCTTCAGCCACGGCCCCCAGGTCGTGGACAGCCGGACGCCCTCGCGGAACTCGGCGCGCCGGTAGTAGAACCGCAGCGGGGCGGTCCTGGTACGGCCGAACAGCACCAGGCCGCGCGTGCCCCGCCCGGCGCCATCAGGCACGTAGACGTAGCCGCCCGCGATCGCCAGGCGCGACACCTCGGTGTACTCGTCCAGGTAGCGCTTGTAGGCGCGCTGCACCCCGTCGCCGGTGATCTCCCCCTGGAGCAGGTCCTTCTCCAGCTCCTGGAAGGCCGGGGTCTTGGTGTCGCGCAGCTCCGGCCGCAGGTAGTTCTCCGGGTACAGGAAGACCTCGCGGTTGGCCTCCCACGTGCGGTAGTTGCGCATCCAGCCCCACAGGGCCTTGATCCGCGCGCGGACCTGCTCGGCGGCCAGGCCCGAGTACACGGTGACCGGCTCCAGGTCCAGCAGGTAGCGGTGCAGGTAGAGCTGGACGGCCGCGATGGCCTCCTTGACCCGCGAGGTCGTGCCGCGGGCGCCCATGTCCACGTCGATCAGCAGGTGTTCGAACAGCTCCCGCGAGGTCCGCCGCCCGGGGGCGGCGGCGAGCGCGGCCGAGACCAGGGCGTCCCGCTTGAGCAGGTTCAGCTCGTCGTGCACCTGCCGCGACAGCTCGGCCCACTCCTGCGGCCCGTGCGCCCGCGCGAGCAGCCCGTACAGGGCGGACGCGGCGCGCTCCAGCTCCACCGCGCGCCTGGCCGCCGACTCCCGCTCGGCCGCCGACTCGTGCTCGGCGGCCGACTCGTGCTCGCCGTAGACCCGCGACCAGATATCGGCGTACACCGCGGACGGGCCGAGGCCCAACCGTCCGGTGAGCAGGAACAGCTCGGCGAGCTGGAGGACGAACTCGATCTCCAGCCGGTCGCCCGGACGCGGCGCGCCCGGCAGCAGGTCGCGGTGCCGCTTGACCCACCTCAGCTCCTCGGCGTCCCAGCCGAACAGCGCGGCCAGGCCCCGGTAGGGGTCCTGGACGGGGACGGGCCCCGCGCCGAGCTGGGCGGCCAGCCCGCCGGCGCCGCCCGGGTGCTCGCGGGCCAGGGCGGCGAAGCGGGCGATCGTGGCGACGTCGTCCAGCCGGTAGTCCGCCGCGGCGGACCAGCGTCGCGCGAACGCCTGCGGATAGGTGCGGTCCACGACGCCGTACCGTCCGGCCCCGCCCGGGCTCCCCGGACCGGCGCCGTGCCGGCTCGCCTCGGCGGCCGTACCGGAGTAGCGCACGTACTGGTCGCCCTTGGCGAGGTAGGTGCGGCCCTCGAAGACGAACGCCCCGTCGATGCCCGCCTCGAAGGACGCCGGCAGGTCGCCCCAGGCGTTCCGGATGGCGCGGGGGTGTCCCTGCTCGACCCGCTCCAGGTCACCGGGGGCGTAACGGGCGTACTGGTCGCCGCGGAAGGCGTACAGCTCGCCGTCCGGGGTGGCGAACGCGGCGTCCACCCCGGGCGGCCCGTCGGCGAAGGCGTTGCGCACCCGGCCCCACGTCCCGGCGACCGGCCGCGCGACCGGCCCTGACACCTGCCCCGCGACCGGCTCGGCCCGTCCGCCCCCGGCGTCCGCGGGGGCGGCGTCCGTCGCCGGGGTGGCGGCGCCGTCGTCGGCGGTGGCCGGGTCGTCGGCGCGCAGGTATTTCTTGCCCTTGAACAGGTAGAGGTGCCCGTCGGCGCCGGTGAACGCCGCGTCGATGCCGTCGTGGAACTCCTCGGGCAGCGCCGCGACCCCCAGCTCGGCCGGCAGCGCGGCGGCGATCGTCCGGGGGTACCCCTCGTCGGCGAAGGCCAGGTCGGTGCCGGAGTAGCGCACGTACTGGTCGTCGGAGAACAGGAAGGCCCGCCCGCCGGCGACCAGCGCCGCGTCCACCCGGCCGCGCTCGGCCAGCGCGTTGCGCACCTGGCCGGCGAACCCCAGGTCGTAGGTGACGGCGGCGGCGTCCGACACCGCGTGGCACTCCCCGCCGACGAACAGGTAAACGGTGCGCCGGTTGGCGACCACCGCCTCGACCAGCCGGTCGTGGCCCGCGGCGAGGCGGTCGATCAGCACGTCGTCGAACGACTCGGGCAGGTTGGCGAACGCCTCCTCCTTGCGCAGCTCGCCGATGATCGGCTTGGGGTAGCCGGGGTCGGCGTAGCGGTACTCGGCGCCGGTGTAGCGCACGTACCGGTCGCCGGAGAACAGGAACGTCGTCGAGCCCCGGTACACGAACGCGGCGTCCACCCGTACCACGTCCTCCACCTGGCCGGCGCCGTCCCCGTCCGGCGAGCCGGAGACCGACCCGGCAGGGGCCTCGAACACCGGCGACCCGGCCGGGGAACCGTGCGCGCCGGCGGCGCCGAACAGGCCGCGGGAGCCGCTCCACCGCTCCCTGGTCGGCTCCATGGGCGAGAAGGCGCCGTCGCGGTAGGCGGTGAAGCGGCCGGTGAAGAAGAAGTACGTGGCGCCGTCGCCGGCGGTGAAGGCCGTCCGCAGCACCTCGCCCGGCCGCAGGTCCCGGCCGTAGCCCCGCCAGACGCGCTCGATCGGACGGGGGTAGGACCACACGCCCGCCACCTGGTCGTACTGCAGGCACTCGTCGCCGCGCAGCAGGAGCATGGTGCTCCCCTCGAACAGCACGGCGTCGGGGAAGGTGAACCCCTCGGCGCGGTAGGCCTGAGGGATGTCCCAGAAGCCCGCGTCGGCGGGGCGCGGGTACCCGGGGTCGGGGCTCCGGTAGTCCGCGCCGGAGTAGACGACGTGGCGGGTCCGCCCATCGAGGCCGGGCCGCTCGAACAGGTAGGTCCTGCCGTCGCGCACGTAGGCCAGCGCCACGTTCGACAGCCCCGCCCAGTGCTCGGCCACCGGACGCGGCCGGCCCGCCTCCGAGGCGTCCGAGGTGCGAGAGGTGCCGAAGGCGCCCGAGGTGCCCGGGGCGGCGGGGTAGGTGACGAACTGGTCGCCGCTGAACAGGTAGGTGTTCCCGTCCCGGCCGACGAACGCGGCGTCCACGATGCCGCGCTGGTGGATGTTGTCGCGCGGCCACCCCCACTCCTCGGCGAGGGGGTAGTCGCGTCCCAGCCGGACGTTGTAGCAGAAGGATCCCTTGAACAGGTAGGTGGTGCCGTCGGCGCCCCGCAGCACCGCGGAAAGGCCCGTGCGGTACTCGGGCGGGACGGCGCGCAACGTCCTCGGCCGCGTGGGCGCCGAGGTCGCCACGGTCCCCTCCAGCGCGCCCAGGTGGCGCCAGCCGTCCGGTCCCTGCGCGACCACCCGGCCGTCCTCGATGAAGGCGCAGGTGACTCCAGCCAGGTCGAGGTGGGTGTGGCGCCGGTAGAGGCCGTCGGAGACGACGTGGCAACTGCCGTCCTTGAACAGGTACACGTTGCGCCGGTCGGCGAACGCGGCGTCGATGCCTCCCGCCAGGGACACGTGCAGGTTCCGCAGCCGGGGCTCCTGCGCGAGGGCGGCGATCGGGCGCGGGTAGCCGTCCTGCACCGCCGAGTAGTCCTCGCCCTCGTAGCGGACGTACTGGTCGCCGGAGAACAAGTAGGTGTGGGTGCGCACGACCTCCACGCCGTCCACGACCTCGGTCGAGTCCGCCACCAGCGTCGCGTCGACCCGGCCCGTGCGCGCGACGGCGTTGACGACGTTGCCCCAGAACGGCGTGACCGACGCCGGGTAGCGGTCGTCGGCGCGGGTGTAGTCGGCGGTCGAGTACCTGACGTACCGGCGGCCGGAGAACAGGTAGGTCTTGCCGTCCTTGCCGACGAACGCGGCGTCCACCCGCTCGAACGGGAGACCGTCCCAGTCCTCGCGCAGCGTGCGCACCTCCGACCACCAGCGGCGCCTGCTGTCGAACACCACGAACCGGTCTCCGGAGAACAGGTACGTCAGCTCGTCGCGGCCGGTGAACACGGCGTCGACCCTGGCGAACCTCGGGTCGCCGGAAAGGCTCGACGGCAGGTTCCACCAGTCGTCGGTCAGCGGACGGGGGTGGCCGGGGTCGGGCGTCGAATAGTCCCGGGTGGAGTAGCGGACGTAGAAGGAGGTCTCGTCGCCGGGGCCGCCGTGCACGGCCAGCCGGTCGCCCTCACGACGGACCTCCACCTCGATGCCCTGCTCGGTGGTCACCCTCCAGGCACCGCCCCCGCCCGCAGGAACGGGCCGGGCGTCGTCCGCGAGAGGGAGACCGTGCTCGGCGAGGCGGCGGCGCAGCGTCCGCGGGACGCGGCCGGCGGCCAGTTCGGCCTCGGCGGCCGAGGCGTCCTCAGGGTCGAGCGGAAGGTCGAACAGCCGCCCGGGCAGGCCGAACAGGTAGGTCTTGCGGTCCAGGACGAACGAGGCGTCCACCCGGCGCAGCCCGCCCCAGTCGGGCTCGATGCGGCGCGGGTATCCCTGGTCGACGACCGAGTAGTCGGAGGTCGAGTACCGCAGGTACCGCTCGCCGCTGAACAGGTAGGTCCGGCCGTCCATCCCGACGAACGCCGACTCCACGGCGCCGCTGGGCAGCACGTCGGACAGCACGCCCCAGCGCCCGGCCACCGGCACCACCTGGTCGGCGGCCCCCCAGCGGCCCTGCTCCCCGCCGGCGCCGACCCCTGCTCCGGGAGTGGGCGGGAGGGCGATGGTCCTGCCGTCCTTGAACAGGTGGACGGCGCCGTCCCCGGTCGCGAAGGCGGCCTCCAGTCCGCCCTCGAACGCGACCGGCGCGCCGGGGAAACGCGTCTCGATGCGCAGCGGGTACCCCTCGACGGCCAGGACGCCGTCGTTCTCGATGCTGTCGGCGTACTCCATCACCTGGTCGCCGGCGAACAGGTACACCGCGCCCGAGGCGTCCGCGTACGCCGCGTCCACCCGCTCGGCGCCCGCGAGCGTGTTGCGCACCCTGCCCCAGGTGCCGGCGACGGGACGGTCGGCCGCGTCGCCGACGGTGACGAAGCGGTCGCCGCTGAACAGGTGGACCGCGCCGTCCCGGTGCCGGAACCCGGCGTCGATCGACCGGCGGAACGGCGCGGGCAGCGGGGTGCGCCGGTCCTCGCCCTCCCACCATTCGCCGATGCTCCGCGGGTACCCCTCGTCCACGACGGTGTAGTCGGCGCCGGAGTAGCGCACGTACTGGTCGCCGCGGAACAGGTAGGCCCTGCCCTCCTCGTCCACGAAGGCCGCGTCCACGCGCTCGGGGTCGTCGAAGGCGTTCTCGACCTTGCGCCACACCTGGTCGCGCTCCACCCAGCGGGCGCTGCCGTGCTCCCTGACGAACGTCCGCGAAGCGCCGTCGCTCCACCGTCCGACGATCCACTCGGCGCCGGCGACGGTGAAGGCGGCGTCCACGCTCCGCAGGCCGGCGAACCGGTCCGACAGCTCGGTGAGCGGCCGCGGCCGGGGATCGGCCAGGGCGTAGGTCCCCGGCGAGTAGGCCCAGAAGGCGTCGCCCAGGAACAGCAGGACGCCGCCGTCGGCGGTCTCCAGCAGGGCGTCGAAACGGCCGGCGCCGGGCGGCAGCGCCAGCGGCTCGGGGTACCCGCCCAGCAGGTCCTGGTCGCGGAAGGCCACCAGCACCTCCGCCGCGTCCAGCCCGAGCTTGGCCGCGAGCACGGCGAACCCGCGGATCCGCCGGTAGGCGCGCCGGAAGCGCGGGCCCACCGCGCCGGCCGGCTCCGCCGCGCCCGGGAGGCCGTCGTCCGCGGCGGCGTCCGCCGCGGCGAGCGCGGGCACCACCAGCACCTCCATGGTCTGCGCCGCGCCGCCGGTGACGCCCGCGCAGATGGCGGCGACGGTGTCCGCGGGCACGCCGAGGGCGTCCTGCAGCAGCGAGGACACCAGCGTCCGCTGCCGGTCGGCGAGCGCGCCGAGGGTCGCGACGATCTCCGCCATCCCGGCCGACACCTCGATCGCCACCGCGTGCAGCAGGTAGAACAGGTCCTTGGCGTAGTCCTCCAGGCCCGCGACCGTGTAGTGCAGCACGTTGCCCGCGTCGCCGAAGTATCCGAGCCGTTCGAGGGGGACGGCCAGCGCCCGGTTCAGGTCCCCCGCCCCGACGAGCATGTCCACCAGCCGGGCGCGCTCGCGCTCGTCGAAGTCCAGCGCCGCGAGCGCCACGAGGTCGAGCCGGTACGGCCGCTGCTCGGCGAGGATCGCGGAGACGCGGCCGGCCACCATGGCCGTCTCCGCGTCGGTGAACCACGCTCCCAGTAAGGCCGAGCCCGACGAGTCGGCCAGTGCCCTCATCGTCGCGTCCACCCGCACGAGGCCGTCGTCGGTGAAGGCGCCGTCGAGGTCGGCCAGGACCCGCCCGGCGACCGCCTCGTCGGCGATGTCCTGGAAGTCCTCGGCGACGAACGTGCACAGCTCCGCCCTGAAGTCCTCGACCTGGCCGCGCATCGCCGACAGCACGGCCCCGCGGTGCGGGTGGAACTCGGGGGGCAGCGCCAGGTCGTCGGGGCCGGCGGCGAGCAGGGCCGCCTTGTCGCGGTACGCGCCGTCCCGGTCGAGGTACTCGTTGAAGCGCAGCGCCTCCACCAGCGCGCCGGCCTGGATCTCGGTCAGCGGGAGCGCCGCGAAGACGGCGGGGTCCAGGACGAGCCGTCCGCCGTGGAACCGCTCGACCCGCTCGCGCAGCCGTCCGAGCACGGCGGGGGCGACGTCCCCGAGGTCGGCGTTGACGACGAGCAGCTCGATGTCGGAGTCCTGCGGGTCCTCCTTCGTGAACGGCGCGGGCCAGAGGATCTCGCCCTCGGCGTCGAGGTAACCGTTGAAGACGAGGTTGTCGTACAGCTCGGCCTGCTCGTCAGGCCCGAGTCCCAGCGAGACCAGATCGGACGGGTACAGCGCCGCCGCCCCCGCCGCTTCGTCGTCATCCGGCCAGGCATCCGCGGCGCCCGGACCCTCGGCCCCGGCGTCACCGGTCCCCTGGTCAACCGCGCCCGAACCGGTGTCCTCCCCGTCCTCCGCGTCTCCGGCGTCTACAGCACGTCCGGGATCTCGGGGATCACGAGAATCACGAGGGCCCCCGGGATGTCCGAAGTCGTCGGTGTTCTCCGTGCCCCGGGCACCCGCCGCGTCCTTGGTGCCATCCGCGGCCCTCGCGTCCCCTTCAGCCATCACGCCCAGAGCGCCCGCGCCCGTCGCCGCGTCTCTCCCCGGGAATGGGGCCGTACCGGCGTCAGCGCCCGCGCCCATGCCCGCGTGGGGCACCATGCCCTCGCCCATACCTGTGTCCGCGTCCGTGCCGGACGCCGGTGCGCCGCACAGGCGGGCGATCACGTCGTAGAGCGCGCGGCGGTGCGGGGTGAAGTCGCGCGTCAGGCGCAGCTCCTCCCCCGCACCCGGAAGCCTGTCCAGCACCAGTTCGCCGTTGGCCCGCAGGTAGCCGGCGGTGACGAGATCGGCGTAGATCTTCCCGGTCAGCCTCTCGTCGAGGCCGAGGTCCAGGAAGTCCTCCTCGGTGAGCACGGCGAGGTCGGTCAGCGCGTCGTAGGCGGCCGGCTCCGCTTCGGCACGGTCGAATCGGAGCACCCGGTCGTCGCCCGGCGACACCACGCCGTCGTAGGCGGTCAGCACGTCCTGAATGACCTGGGACGCCCGCTCCCCGAACCGGTCGGAGACGAAGGAGCCGGGGCCGAACGCCACGCCCTGGAACTCCCGGCCCAGGTCCGCGGCGACCGCGTCGGTCCCGTCGTCGGCGGGGACCGCGCCCTCGCCCGTCCGGCCCGTACCGTCCCCGCCCGCCGCCGACGCCCCGTCCGCCCTCGACGCCGCGTCCACGCCCGCACGCCCGTCCAGGCCGGTGGACAGCGGATCGCCGGTGGACAGCAGATCGCCGCCGCTCAGGGCCACCGGGCCGCCCATGACCGCGCCCAGGTCCTCGACGCCGAACCCGTCGGCCCGCATCCACTCGGCGACGCCGGAGAGCATCCGGGCCAGCCACAGGCTCGCGCCGGCGTCCCCGGCCTCCAGGATGCGATGGCAGTCGCGGGTGCCCGGATCGTCGTCCAGCGGCAGCCCGCGGAAGGGTGTGTAGCCCTGCGGCCGCGGCGCGGGATCGGCCTCCACGGCCGCGAGCACGCCGAAGAACTCGCCGGTGGAAAGACCGAGCGCCGCGCTCAGCCGGGTGACCCGGTGCAGCAGCGACAGCGCCGCCAGACCGATCTCCTCGCGGTCGAACGGACCGGGCTCCAGCGGCGTGCCCGCGTACCTGCGGCGGTAGCGGACGACGATCTCCACCAGGTCGCTCTCGCCGACCGACAGGCCGCTCGCCAGGCGGCGGCGGTAGGCGGCGTTGCGCGGCGCGAGAATGTCACCCGCGCACCGCAGCGCCCGCCCCGCCGGAGGCGCGTCCGGCCATGGCCAGACCAGGCCGTCCTCCTGGCCGCCCGGCCCGGTCATGACGTCGTTGTAGGTGCGGGTGAACAGGTCACGGGGGTCGGCGCCGTCCCGGATGCCCGTGGTGTCCATCGGGGCGGCGAGGGCGCAGACCACGTCCACCGGCAGGTCGTGGGTCCGGTGCAGGTACACCACCGCGGCGAGCACGCGCAGGGCGGCCGGGTCGATGCGGTTGCCGCAGCAGGTCCTGAGCACCACGTCCAGGTCGGCCATCGACAGGCCGGTCCTGCGCGCGAGGCGCACGAAACGGCGCGTCCTCTCGAACCACTCCCAGGGCACGGGGGTCTCCCCGGTTCCCCACACCAGCCGCCGTCCCTCCGCGTCCACGCTCACGGGGGTGCCACCCTGGTTGACGAAGAAGGCCGACGCCTCGGCGTGCGGCGGGCGGGCGAGCGGGAGGAGGCTCTGGAACAGCAGGTCCCTCAGCTCCGCGGCGGTGAGCATGGTGGCCCGGCGGAACCGGTCGACGTCCTGCAACGCGGTCAGCGGCTTGTCGCCGAGGCCGTAGCACTCCTGGCCGGCGGCCTCGCCGGAGAGCACGGTCGTCACGATCGCGGCGTCCTCGGGCGTGAGGCCCAGGTACTCTCGGGCGACCACGTCGGCGCTGACCCGCGCCGCGAACGCGCGGTAGAACTCCTCGGGGGCGATCTCGAACCGGCGCAGGTACGCCCGGAACCGCTCGTCCTGCAACGAGAACGGCTTGTCGAACGGAAACCGCAGCTCACGCAACCGCGCGAAGGCCTCCGCCTCCGCCTGCGTCGCGGGCTCCGCGTCCGTACCCGCATCCGTACCCGCGTCCGCGCCCGTACCTGCGTCCGCGCCCGCGCCCATACCCGCCGTGTCCGCGTCCGCGGACATGCCCGGCCCTCCGGACGTGTCCGGGCCCACGGTATCCGGATCCGCGGACATGTCCGTACCCGCGGACGTATCCGGACCTGCGGACGTACCCGGAGCCGAGGTCGGGTCCGGGTCCGCGGACGCGTCCGCCGTGAGGAACCTCGCCAGCACCTCGTTGACGATGTCCAGGTACGGGACCTCGGTGTAGGTGCCCGCATGGTCGAGGACGACCCGCTTCAGCCCCGGCCGCCGTTCGAGCAGCGACGGCTCCTCGAAGTTGTCCTCCACGAGCTGGAGCAGGTCGGCCAGGTAGGCCGCGGGCGAGGTGACCGACCCCGGCTCCTCCTGCTCCCCGAAGTCCAGTTCGCCGAAGAGCCGGTCGTAGCTCGGCAATGAGCCGTCTTCGCGCAAGAGATCCTCCAGCTCGGATCCGATGAAGCGAGATAGGTGCCCCGGGGCATGGCGGATCGAGCCGTCGAATCTCGCACGAGGGCGCGCGAGATCACATGGCACGGCGATCGGCGAAGACGGTCCGTCTCTGCTCCGCCCGGCCATACTTGCACTCAACGCCTTGGAACGAAACAGATCCGGACTCAACAAAACAGGTAAAGCCAACCGTCCGGTGCCGACAACCGAAAATGACCACTTTTAATGCCACATGTCGTATTACGAGGAGCGTCTACACGAAGGCGCACACCCGCCAGGTCAGAAGCCATCACCACCAGGGCTTCCCCGTGGACCGGCGCTCACGAAAGTCGCCGCCGACTTTCCCGGACGAAGTTCGCAATAGCGGACGATGAACCCTTCAAATGCTCGAACATCACCAATCTTCTCTTCTCCCGAGAACGACCCCGGCCAAGTCGGCGAACGCGCCGTTGGCGAGGCCCAACGGTGATCAAAGACGAGACCGTGCCGATCGGCGTCGACGCGCGGGCGTGGCGGGTCGGGCACCCCCGCCACGTTCGCCGGGTCAGGTCAGGAAGGACTCGACCGCGTCCGCGGCGTGACCGGTTCCTCCGTGCGCGCGTACCGTGGCCCGCATCCCGGCCAGCCGCGCGGCCACGTCGGCCGAACCGGCCACGAACTCGACCGCGTCACGCAGCACGGCCGCGGTGACCTCCTCGGCCGGAAGGTGCCGGCCGACGCCGAGTTCCTCCAGCCGCGCCGCGTTGCCGAACTGGTCCACAGCCTGGGGAATGGCCACGGTCGGCACGCCGAACCACAGGGACTCGGTGCATCCGCCCATCCCCGCGTGGGTGACGAAAGCCGAGGCCTCCGCCAGCACGGCGAGTTGCGGCACGCTTCGATGCACCTCGAAGCCCGTCTCCGGCATCGGCCCGAGGTCCGCCGGGTCGACATGCGGACCGACCGCGAGCACGACGTGCCAGTCCGACCCCGCGAACCCTTCGACGCACGCCCGGAAAAGGTCGTGCCGGGTCGTCCGGCCAGGTGGCCTCTCCGAGGGGGAGCAGGGTCGGGTGGGCGACGATCTCGGCGCCCGTGGGTTCGACCAGGCCGGCCAGGCCGTCCCCGACCACGTAACCGACCCGGTGACCACGGGACACGAGTTCCCTGATCAGTCCCAGTGAGGGGTAGATGTGGCTGGATGCCGTGCATCCGACCATGAGAATGTGGCGATTTGTACGCATGTGATGTCCTGTCGGATTCCGGAAGGTCGTTGGACGTGGTCCGACGGCGCGACAGGAGAGGCCCTCCGAGAGGGAGGACTCAGGAAGGGCCTCCCGGCGGCGGGACGGCCCTGCGGTCGCGCCGGATCAGGCGCGACGCATGCGAATCGAGGAGATCACGGCACAACCCTAACGCCGCCCTCCAGAGCCGCCCACCGAATTCCACCGTCACCCAGCCACCGTCACCCAGCCACCGTCACCCGGCCACCGTCACGCAGCCACCGATGAGCGGCCGCCGGGGAAGCGTCAGGTGGCCAGGGGCTCGGCGTCCACGTCGTGGGCGTAGAGCCAGGCGTTGTGCCGCAGGACGTCGCCCTCGCGCAGGCCGGCGTCGCGTTCGCGTTGCTCGGGACCGTCCGCCAGGTGGTTGTACTCGGCGCGGCCCCGGCTCATCAGTTGCGCGCGGCTCGCGCGCGGCCTGCGGGTCGCCTCGTAGGAGAGCAGGGCCTTCGGCACCGTGTCGGGGTCGGCGCCGCCCAGGCACCGGGCGAGCACGGCGGCGTCCTCGATGGCCTGGCCGGCGCCCTGGGCGAAGAACGGCAGCATCGCGTGCGCGGCGTCACCGAGCAGAGTGACACGGCCGCTGGTCCACCGCTCCAGCGGGCCGCGGTCGTAGAGCGCCCAGCGCTTGGTGCCGGGCGCGGCGTCGATGAGCCGCCGCAGGCCCGCGTCCCAGTCCTCGAACTCGCGGGCGAAGTCGGCGAGTTCGCCGTCGGACGTCCAGGACTCAAGGCGCCACTCGCCGGCCGGCACGACGGCGACGAGATTGACCAGGCGCCCGCCGGACACCGGATAGTGCACGACGTGCCGCGCGGGGCCGAGCCAGAGGGTCTGCACCCGCCGCCGCGCGTACTCGGGCGCCCGCTCGACGGGGACCAGTGCGCGGAAGGCGCTGAAGCCGGAGAACCGGGGCGCCGCCTCGGCCACGATGCGCGGCCGGACGGTCGAGTGGATGCCGTCGGCCCCGATGACCGCGTCGGCGCGCACCTTGGTCGTGCCTCCCGACCGGTGCGCGAAGGTGAGCTCGACCTCGGCGTCGTCCTGGTCGAGGGCCACGCAGCGGTGGTCGAGGCGGACGACGCTCGCGGGCAGCGCGTTCTGGAACATCGCGAGCAGGTCGGCCCGGTGCGCGGTGTGCAGGTTGGCGCCGTACAGCCGCTCGCACGCCTCTCCCATCGGCTGGGAGGAGATCACCCGCCCGTCCTCCCACCGGCGGTACTCCCACGCCTCCTCCAGCCAGACCGCGCACCGCGCGAGGGCGTCCCCGAGGCCGAGCCGCGCGATGAGCCGCACCATGTTCGGCGCCAGCATCACCCCCGCGCCCACCTCGCGCAGCACCGGCGCCTGCTCGTACACCTGGGCCTCCACGCCGGCCCGGCGCAGGTACAGCGCCGCCGCCAGCCCCCCGAGACCACCGCCCACGATCGCCACCCGTAAGCCCACGCACGCCCCCAGCCACGATTCCCGGGTAGATCACCACTGCGGAAGTAGCGGGTTCATCTTCACCCGTGCGGCGGGGGCGGATCCAGAGCCTCGCGATGGACGAACCACAAGGTCATGTCCGAAATGGATGACGCACAGTGGCGTACTCCTCACAGCGATTACGCACCGTACACATCATGCGACTCTGGACGAACTTCGATATACAATCTTCGCCATGTTGTCTTGATGCACTTGTGCCCAAGTGGGCATAGTTGTCCAGATCATCGGCGCAGTGGCCGCGGGACGCCACTCGGGGAACGGCTCCAACCCGCGTCCACAAAGGGCGCGCCGCACACGAAATTGGACACGACAGATGAGCTCGCCCCCTCCGATTCGCACGAGGCTCCTGAGGATCCTCGCGCTGCCCCTGGTCTCCATGGTCGCCTTCTGGGGCTTCATCGCCTACTCCAGCATCACGGAGATCTCCGACATCTCCCGCACGCAGAGCCGCTGGCAGGCCATCGGGGCGCCGGTCCTGCAACTGGTCTATGAGCTCCAGCGGGAACGCCAGGCCTCCGCCCAGGCCCGGAGCACCGGCAACGACCAGGCGCTGGCGAGGCAGCGGCAGCTGACCGACGACCGGGCCCAGGAACTGCGCGAGCTGATCGGGTCGGTCGGCCAGCAGAGCAAGGACGAGACCCCCGCCGAGGTGCGCACCCTGGTAGGAGCCCTAGACTCGCTCCAGACGCTCCGCCGGTCCGCCGACAGCGGCAGCCTCTACCCGCCCGTCCGGGTCATCGACGCCTACAACAAGCTGATCGACGACGCCGGCCGGCAGCTCAACGCCGGGGGCGCGCTGAGCGACGTGTCGACCGACCGGGCGGTGCGCGGCATGGCCGCCTACAACAGCAGCGCCGAGTACCTCAGCAGGGAGAACGCCGTCCTCACCAGCACGATCGTGCAGCGGCGGATGACTCCCAGCGACCGTTCGGCGTTCGTCGCCGCCATGACCGGCCGCCGCATGATCATGGCGAACGCCGCCCGTGACGTCGGGCCCGACCTGCGCGTCCAGTACGACAACCTCGTCCGGGGCCTGCCCTACAAGCGGCTGCTGGAGATGGAGGACAGGGTCTTCAACTGGAACGCCAGCGGCCTGCCCTTCGTGGATCCCGACGACTGGAAGAGCGACACCAGCCTCCTGCAGCAGACCATCAACCGTGACACCCAGAACGAGTTGTTCTGGGTGGAGGAGGCCCGGCAGGCGGCCAAGACCGCGGCGTACTGGCGCATCGGGCTGATCCTCGGCCTCGGCCTGGTGGCGGTCATCGCCTCGATCCTGCTGTCGTTCCGGTTCGGCCTGTCCATGATCGTCGAGCTACGGCGCCTGCAGAGGTCGGCCGTGGAACTGGCCGAAGTACGGCTCCCCCTGCTGGTCGAACGGCTGCGCAGGGGCGACGACGTGGACCCGGCGACCGAGGCGCCGCCCCTGGACTCCGCCCGCACCGCCGAGGTGGAGCGGGTGGTCCAGGCGTTCTCGGCCGTGCAGCGCACCGCCGTGGAGGCGGCGGTCAGCCAGGCGACGCTCCGCAAGGGCATCGGCCAGGTGTTCCTCAACCTCGCCTGGCGCAACCAGGCACTGCTGCACCGCCAGCTCACCCTGCTCGACACGATGGAACGCCGCATCGAGGAGCCGGACACGCTGGAGGACCTGTTCCGGCTGGACCACCTCACCACGCGCATGCGGCGGCACGCGGAGAACCTGGTCATCCTGTCGGACTCCACGCCCGCCCGCCGATGGCGCGACCCGGTGCCGATCTTCGACGTGGCGCGCAGCGCCGTGCTTGAGGTCGAGGACTACACCCGCGTCATCGTGCCGCCCATGCCGCAGGCCCCGCAGTTGCTGGGCGTCGCGGTCGCCGACGTGATCCACCTGCTCGCGGAGCTGGTGGAGAACGCCGCCGTCTTCTCCCCGCCGGAGACCACCGTGCACGTGCGGGGCATGGCGGCGGCCAACGGCTTCGCGATGGAGGTCGAGGACCGCGGCCTCGGGCTGAGCGAGGCCGCCCTGGAGGAGCTGAACGCCAAACTCGCCGACCCGCCGGAGTTCGACCTGGTGGACAGCGACCGGCTCGGCCTGTTCGTCGTGGCCAGGCTCGCGGCCCGGCACGGCATCAAGGTCTCGCTGCGGCGCTCCCCCTACGAGGGCACCACGGCCATCGTGCTGCTGCCCGTCGCCCTGCTCGCCACGCCCGACGCCCCCGTCATCGAACCCATGCCGGACCGCGCCGCCCCGGCGCCCGCCCCCAGTTGGTGGGAACGTTCCCACATACCCTCGCAACGGGGCGCCCCGATGGGTCCCGACCGGGGAGACCGGCCCGCCCGGGCTCTTGGCACGCCTCCGCCCACCGCCCAACGGGCGCTTCCGGCACCGGAGGCGCCGTCCTTCCCCCACCGGACGCCAGGGGCCTCCCAGCCGCCGGCACAGCCACCCGTCCAGCCCTCGGGCCGCCGGTCCGCTGAGCTGTTCACCCCGCTCTCCGACCGGCCTCCCGCCTCGCCGCCCACCGAACCCTTCACCGCGCCATCCGCCCCGCCACCTGTTCAGCCACCCGCCGAGCCGCCCGCCCGGCCGGCGACCTCACCGGCCGCTCCGCCGGCCGGCCGTCCGTCCGCCGCCGTGCCGAGCACCGACGAGGACGACCTGGACGGGCTGCCGATACGCGTGCGGCAGGCCAGCATGGCCCCCCAGCTCCGCCGCACGCGGGCCGCCGAACAGCGCGAAGTCAGCGTGCGCTCCCCCGAGGAACTTTTCAGCATCATGTCGTCCATGCAGCGCGGCTGGCAGCAGGGCCGCGGCGAGGCCGAGCAGAAGTAGATGACGCGCAATCGAAAGGAGGGCCATTCCAATGCCCGAACCCAGACCTGAACTGAGCTGGCTGCTCGACGACCTGACCCAGCGCGTCCCCGGCGTGCGGCACGCCATCGTGCTGTCCGGGGACGGCCTTGCCATGGGCGGCTCCCGGGGCCTGACCCGGGAGGACGCCGAGCACCTGTCCGCCATCTCCGCCGGCAGCCACAGCCTCGCCCTCGGCGCGGGACGCCACTTCGGCCTCGGCGGCGTCCGGCAGACCATCATCGAACTGGAGGAGGGCTTCCTGTTCGTCACCGCGGCGGGTCAGGGGGCCCGGCTGGCCGTGCTCGCCTCGGGCGACGCCGAACTGGGCATGGTCACCTACGAGATGGCGCTGATGGTCAAGCGCGTCGGCGAGCACCTGTCCGCTCTGCCGAGAGGAGCGGCTCCGGCACCCGCCTGGAACGGCGTGCGTCAGTGACCGGAGAGGATCCCGGGCCGCTGGTCAGGCTCTTCGGGCTGACCGGCGGCCGTGCGCGCCCACCCGGCGAATCCTTCAACTTGGTGGCCATCGTCACGACCGTCAGCATCCCGTTCGAGCAGCCGGACCTCGGCCCGGAGTACCTGGCCATCCTGAGGACGTGTCGCAGGCCGACCCCGGTCGCGGACGTCGCCGCCCAGCTGAGGCTCCCGATCAACATCACCCGCGTGATCCTCGGCGACCTGCGTCGCGAGGGTCTCGTGAGCATCGACCGACCGCAGCCTGCCGCGCAGGCGATCGACGAACGCATCTACAGGGAAGTGCTGCATGCGCTACGCAGCCTCTGATCGGGCCGCCGCCCCAGGCGCCGCCCCGGCGATGGCCATCAAGATCCTCATCGCCGGCGGCTTCGGGGTCGGCAAGACGACCATGGTCGGCACGATCAGCGAGATCCGGCCGCTGCACACCGAGGAACTGCTCAGCGAGCGCAGTGTCGGTGTGGACGACGTCTCTGGTGTCGAGGCCAAGACCACCACGACCGTGGCGCTGGACTTCGGCCGCATCACCGTCCGGGACGGGTTATGGCTCTACCTGTTCGGCACCCCGGGCCAGGACCGGTTCTGGTTCATGTGGGACGAACTGGCCCTCGGCGCGCTCGGCGCCGTCGTCCTGGCCGACACCCGCCGCCTGGAGGACTGCTTCCCGGCCGTCGACTACTTCGAGCAGCGCGGCCTGCCGTTCGTGGTCGCCGTCAACTGCTTCGACGGCGCCCGCCGCCACGATCCCGTCAAGGTCCGCCGCGCCCTCGGCCTGGACGGAGTGGCTCCCATCCTCCTGTGCGACGTGCGCGACAGGGACTCCGTCGCCCGCGTCTTGACCACCTTGGTCACCTACGCCGTCGGCGACAACTTCGAGCACGCCATCCCCTGAGACGCCACAGGCTCCCCACGCCGGGCGAGGCATGCGCCCCCGCCGACACGGACGGCGCCGTCCCCCCCAAGGGGGCGGCGCCGTCCGTGCATGGTGGCCGCGTCAGCCGCAGTGCTCGAAGGGGCTGTCGTACTTGGCCGTGCCGATCGAGCCGCCCCACTTCACGCAGGTGCGGGCGGCCTTCGCGCGCACCGGCCCCGCGTAGTACTGGAACGTGCCCGCGTCGGTCTGCCGCGCCTTACCCTTCACTTCCAGGTACGCACTGGCGGCGACCTTGCCTCTGCCGCTGCTGCGGACCGTGGCGACGCAGTTCTGCCCGGTGGCCGAGGAGTACATCAGGAACACCCGCCCCTGCGAGCCGAGCGTCGCCACGTCGACCTGCTTGAAGCCCGAGCCGCAGACCTTCGCCGCGGTGTAGGGGTTGGAGCCGCTGGGAGCGCTTCGCGGGGCGGCGCCGCCTCCGCAGTTCCTGGACTTCACGCTCTGGCCCGGGTACCTGAAGGCGGCGCCGTTGAAGGTGGCACGGACGATCTTGCCCGCGGCCGAGCGCTGCTCGTAGTGGAGATGCGACACGATCTTGTACTTGGCGGAGGTGTTGCCCACCGCGCCGATCTTCTGCCCCTGCGCCACCTTCGCCCCCTGGGACACCGTCCGGGCGCTGAGGTGGGCGTAGAGGGTCGCGCTACCGTCCGAATGGCGGATCTTGACCAGGTTTCCGAAGCCGTTGGCCGTCTGGTACGCGGAGATCACGACCGTACCGGCCGCCGCGGCGACGACGGTCCTGCCCCGGTCCCTGTCACCGTCGTTCGCGCTGCCGTTGAAGTCGATCTCGTTGCCCGTGTGGGCGAAGCTGCCACTGCTGCCGACCCACGTCTCTCCGCAGGGGAAGGGCAACTGGAAGGTGGGGCCGGCGGCGCTGACGGCCGCGTTCGCCGTCGCTGAACCCGTCAACGCGGCCAGAGAACCACAAACAGTCACTATAAGGATCTTCGTTCGCACAAACGGCAAGATTGTCAGTCGGATGATCAGGTTGTCCAGATCATCCGCAAAGTGCACCCCGCCCACGAGGCGTGCAGGGCCGGAGGGTGGCGGGCTCGGCAGGTCCTACTCCACCGGTCGCACCCGTCCGCGTGGCGGTGTGGTCCACGCCGATGACCAACACGGATTCCGGCGGTGGATCCGCATATAGGAGAACTACTGCCAATCTCTCCTGTTTCTGCTTACACGTATGCAGCGATCCGCTACGGTCGCACGTTCTGACAGAGGATCGACCGTTCCGACAGAGGATCGACGAGAGACTGGAGCATTGTGCTTAGGAGAGCTTCCTGGTTCGCCGCCTTTCTGGCGGTAGCGACGTATTTACCCGTTTCGACGGCCAGTGCGGACACCGAGGTCCTGACGCCGCGGACCATCGCTTGGGCGCCTTGCGAGGAGGAGCCTGCCGCCGAGTGCGGCACGCTGAGCGTTCCCATCGACTGGTCGAAGCCGGGCGGGGCGAAGGTGGACATCGCCGTCGCCCGGCGGAAGGCCACCGATCCGGCCGCGCGGGTCGGTTCGCTGGTGATCAATCCCGGTGGTCCGGGCGGGTCCGGAGTGGAAGCCGTGTACGGCGCCCCCGGCTCCTACACCGAGGAACTGCAGCGACGGTTCGACATCGTCGGGTTCGACCCTCGGGGCGTGGGACGCAGCAACCCGGTGATCTGCTCGGCGTCGGTGTACAACCGGATGCCGCACACCGTCATGAGAAGCCAGGCCGACTTCGACGCCTGGAACGCGTTCACGAAGAAGCTGCACGCCGACTGCCGCGCTCGTACCGGTCCGCTGTACGACCACGTCGACTCCGTCAACGTCGCCCGTGACCTGGACGCGCTCCGCGCCGCCCTGGGTGAGGAGAAGCTCACCTACTACGGCATCTCGTACGGCACTCTGATCGGCCAGATGTACGCCGAGCTGTTCCCCGGCCGCGTCCGGGCCCTCGGACTCGACAGCAACATGGACCACAGCCTCGGCGTCGCGGGCTTCCTGGCCACCGAGGCGGTCGCCATCGAGGACGCGTTCGACCAGTTCGTCGGCTGGTGCGAGCAGGACACCAGTTGTGTCCTGCATGGACGTGACATCCGTGCGATCTGGAAGGACCTGCGGGCCAAGGCGCGGCGCGGTGAGCTGAAGTACCCGAGCACAGGCCAGACGATGACCGAACTGCAGGTCATCTACAACGCCGCACTGGGCACCGAGGGGCCGGACTGGCGCTTGCTGAGCGAGGTGATCAACTGGTTGAACGGCGGGCCGGAGCCGGAGTGGGTGCCCCCGCTGGAAGGCCGGGGGCCCGTGGAGGGCGACGTCGCGTATCTGCCGACCGCGGTTCTCTGCCAGGACTACAACCTCCGGGTGCGCAACTACGAGGAGTACGCCGCACTCATGCGCGCCTCCAGCCTGCTCGCACCCGACACGGGGTACCACCCGTACCCGATCGACGATCTGCCGATCTGCATGAACTCCCCGACCACCAACGCGCCGCACGCGCTGCGGTACACGGGCGACGCCCCGCTGCTGCTCGGCAACTCCGTGCACGACCCGGCCACCCCGTGGATATGGTCCGCCAACGCGGCCCGTCAGCTCGGGTCCAAGGCTGTGCTGCTCACGTACGAGGGCTGGGGACACCGCATCTACGGCAAGGACAAGTGCCAGGACGACATCTTCGACGCGTACCTGATCTCGCTGAAGGTGCCGCCGCCCGGCGCCCGCTGCGCCGTGGGCACGCCTGAGGAGAGCCTGCTCAGGCGGCAGACGCCGTCGCGGACCTGGCCGACCGGCCCGAACCACTGGGCGGCCGGCCCGGTCGCGCCCTCGCCCGTCTCCTGACCCCGGAGGGGAGCCTCCGCCCGGACGGCTCATCCGGGTGACATCCGTACGGCCATCGAGCGGGTGGGTGTCGTCGCACCACGACGAGTCCGCTGGTGCGACGACACCCGCTCCTCGCCTTCATGGCCGGTGCCGACCGGCTCTCGTTCGACGCCTCATGGTGGAATTGCCGGGTGGGTGATCCTGAGGTGGCGATCCTCGTCGGGCTGCAGGGGTCGGGCAAGACCACTTTCTACCGGCAGGTGCTGGCGCGGACGCATGTCCATGTGAGCAAGGACGCCTTTCCGAACGCCCGGAAACGGCAGCCGCGCCAGCTCCGGATGGTCCAGGAGGCGCTGGCCCAAGGCCTGAACGTCGCGGTGGACAACACCAATCCCTCGGCCGAGGAATGGCGTCCGCTCATCGACGTCGCCGAAACGCACAACGCCCCGGTGGTCGGCTACTGGTTCCCGCCCGACGTGGCCGGCTCGCTCGAACGCAACGCCGCGCGGGCGGGAAAAACCCGGGTGCCGGAGGTCGGCATCTATGCCACGCTCAAACGCCTGAGGCGCCCCCGCCCGGCCGACGGGTTCGACCAGATCTTCCAGGTCGGCTTCGACGGCGACGGAGGTTTCACGATCGAGGTCTCACGATAAGGGAGAGCCGTGAACGGCAATGAGCTGGAAGCACGGATGCGAGCGCGGGAATGGTTCCACTCGCTGACCTTGCTGCCGGGCGCGTGGGCCGTCATCCGGGTGGACGGCCGCAGCTTCTCCCGCTACACCGAGCAGCGCTTCGACAAGCCATTCGACCAGCGCTTCTCCACCCTCATGACCGGAACCGCGCGAAGCCTGCTGGAGGAGTTCGGCGGACGGTACGCGTACACCGAAAGCGATGAGATCTCCGTCGTGCTTCCCCCGGCTTTCGACCTGTTCGGCCGCGAGGTGGAGAAACTGGTGTCGTTGTCCGCGTCCGTCGCCGCCGCGGCCTTCACCCACGCCGCGGGTGAACCCGTCCACTTCGACAGCCGCGTCTGGCTCGGCAACGGCGTCGAGGACGTCGTGGACTACCTGTCCTGGCGGCAGGCCGACGCCGCGCGCTGCGCGCTCAACAGCTGGTGCTACTGGACCCTGCGCAAGGACGGCCGCTCCCGGCGCGAGGCCACCAAGCTGCTGGAACGGGCGAGCATCGCCGACAAGAACGAGCTGCTGTACCAGCACGGCGTCAACTTCAACGAACTGCCCGCCTGGCAGCGCCGCGGCATCGGCTTGTGGTGGGAGACCTACGGCCACCACGGTCACGACCCGATCCGCGACGTCAACGTCACCACCCGGCGGCGGCGCGTCCACGTCGAAACCGACCTGCCGATGAAGGACGACTACCGGAGACTGGTCGAACACCTGATGGACCCCGACGAAGCGCAGGCAGCCAAGTCTGCGCCGTCGGTGCGATGAGAGGCTCTGCCCGATCCTCCGGCACCACCGGCACACCTTGACCGACGGCACCACCGGCACACCTTGACCGACTCCCGCCGCGCGAGGTCGGCGGACCCTACCGGCGAGGCCGGCGACGTCCGACCGGCCCGCCATGTGCGCCCCTGTGGGCGAGTCGATCGCACGATCATTTCTCGAACACCAGTATGATGCCACGGTTCAGACAGACAACTGATGATCCACCCGGAAAGGGCAGCACGTGGCGCAGAAGGTGATACTGGTCGACGACCTCGACCACTCCGAGGGCGATGACGTGGCGAGACGGGAGTTCCCGCTGCTGAACCGGACCTTCGCCATCGACCTGTCCGACGCCAACCAGCAACGGCTGAGCGAGGCCCTGGCGTTCATCGAGCAGGTTCTCGAGAGCTCCCGCGAGGTGAAGCAGGCGACCCGCGCGAAGAAGACCGCCGACACCTCCCCCCGCCTGCGGGGCTACACCCTCACCGACGTCCGCGAATGGGCGCGCGAGCAGGGCCTGGACGTCCCCGCCCGGGGCAAGCTCGCCGACGAGGTCCTCGAGAAGTTCATCGCCGCCCACCCCGACGCCACCTCCCCGCAACCGGCGCCGGACGAACCAGCAGGCGGAGAGGCCTAGGACACAAGCCCCGGAAAGCCGGCATCAACGAACAGCCCGGCCGGAGAGCATCGGCTTACGGTGACTCCAGCAGGCCGCGGCTCCGTGGCGCGAACGGATCAGCGGCTTCCACGTCTGCGAACCGTCGCTGATCCCCGGGCTGTTCCACACGCAAGCGGCACCTCGCGACGCCGTCGAACCCCGATCGGGGACGTCACGCATCGCCCGGCAGCGGTTCGCCGGTCTCCAGGAGCGTCTTCAGGCTCGCCACCACGTTCGGCCATCCGTGGACGACCATCTCGGCCAGGCTGGACGCGGGCTCGAAGCCGTCGTGTACGACGGTGAGCTTCACGACCTGCGCGGCCTCCTCGTCGATCGTGAAGGTGACCTTCGAGCGGGCCTCGCCGGACAGCCGGGCGAGCGTCTCGTCGTCCCAGCCGAAGCGCTTGGCGAGCTCGGGGGTGATGGCGTGCCAGGTGTAGGAGAGCCGCTTGTAGGGGTCGGCCTCCAGCACGACCTGCTCGGAGTCACTGATCTTGACGCCGTGGTTGTCCCAGGTCATCGGCGAGCCGACGGCCCAGTCCGTGTCGAACTCGGTGGCCCAGTAGCGGCGGGTGAAGGCCGGCTCGGTCAGCGCCTGCCAGAGCTTCTGCGGGGTGGTGCGGATGTAGGTGGTGTAGACGAAGGTCGGCGCGTCCATCGGGGGTTCCTCCAGGGCGAGTTTCAGGTCCGCCAGGGCTTGGACCCTGGCCTGGTCGTAGCGGCTGATCCACCGGTGGGCGATCTCGTGCACGGGCGCGGCGTTGAGGTAGTGCAGCTTCTCCCGGCCCCGCCGCACGGTGGCGACGAGCCCGGCCTCCTCCAGCACCGCCAGGTGCTTGCTGACGGATTGCCTGGCCATGTCGAGCCCGGCGCACAGCTCGCGCAGCGTCTGCCCGTTGCGGGCGTTCAGCGAGTCGAGCAGCGCGCGCCGGCTCGGATCGGCCAGCGCCTTGAAAACCTCGTCCATGCCCGCCCTCGTACCCCGGTCGCCATCTGATATGCAGCCTTTCGACTGCCTTTAACTTAGGCAGCCAGACGGCTGCCTGTCAAGACCGGCGTGTACCCGCGCGACCTGTCCCAGCGCGGCCACGATGAGCGGACGCAGAAGCCGACCGTCTCGGCACTTGACCCGCACAGGCATCTCGGCATGCCCCTCACAGGCGCCGCCGACGACCACGTGGCGCGACCGGTCGGGCCGAGCTCGCCCCCCGGCTTGAAGGGGACCCGTTCCGCCAGGACTTTCTCAGTCCGTGATCATGAACTCGGCGCCGGCGGCCAGCGCCACCTCGGGTCCGAAGAGCCTGGCCGGGGTGAACGCGCCGGGGCGGCCCTCGCCCTTGGCCAGACGCTGGGCCACCTCGGTGACGGCGCCGACCGTGAACGTCATGCCTTCGCCGGTGCGCAGCCAGCCCTCACGCACGCGACCGGACGGCCATTCGACCCGGGCTCGGCCCCAGGACGATCGGCGCGGGCGCTCCTTGGCCGTGGTCGTCGTGACGCCGGCGAGCCGCCGAGTGACGAAGCCCGCGACGCCGGGCGAACGCAGCACGCCACTGATCACCGGCAGGGCCGCTCGGACGGCCGGGTTGGCCGGAACGAGAGCCGAGGCGCCGATCACCGACGGGGCGCCACTGGCCCGCCAGGCCGCGAAGAGCTCGCCACCCCCCAGGGAAGCGGTGGTGACCACGTCGCCGTCGGGGGTGGTCAGCCGCTCGGCGGCACCGCCGGCCCGGGTGCGTATCAACCGGCCCTGCCGCACCTCGCGGCCGCCGTCGAGCAACGCGTGCACGATGGTGGCGGCCAGAGCTTCGCCGAGGGCGCCGGGTTCGATCGCGACCGACGCGACGGCGTCGATGCGTACCCGCGATGGCCTCTCCTCGGCCGCCAGCAGATGCAGCAGGATGCTCTCGGTCGCGAGCACGCCGAAGCCCGCCCCGCAGACCAGCGTGCGACCGGTTGCCGCCGCCTCCCGGTCCATGCCGTGGAGCAGTTCGAACGCGCTCAGCTCGGCGGCGACGTCGACGTAGTGGGTGCCCGGCGGACAGGCCCGCGCGACCCGCGGCGCCGTGACCGTGAACGGGCCCACCGTGTTGATCACGACGGCCGGCGCCTCGGTGGCCAGCCGCGCGCAGACCTCGTCGAGCGAGCCGGTCACCGCCCGGGCCTCCGGACACACCTGAGCCAGCCGCTCCCGATCGCGGCCCGCCACCACCACCTCGGCGCCCGCCTGCCGTAGACGCTCCACCGCCTCCCGGCCGACCCGTCCGGTCGCGCCGAGCACCCAGATCTCACCCGTCATGTTCGCCTCCCACAGTCATGGCACGTCGTGTCATCACTATGGCATGACACGACATGGCGTGTCATCACTAGAATGTGCCGCATGGGTCGATGGCAGCCGGGTGCGCGAGAACGGCTCGAGCAGGCCGCGCTCGATCTCTTCCTCGAGCAGGGCTTCACCGAGACGACGGTGCCGCAGATCACGGCGAGGGCCGGGCTCACGACCCGTACGTTCTTCCGGCACTTCGCCGACAAGCGTGAGGTGCTGTTCGCCGGCGAGGAGATGGTGCCCGAGCAGGTGGCCCGCCTCATGGCCGAGGCCCCGCCGTCGCTCGGCCCGATGGAACTGATCGCCGAAGGCCTGGCCCCCGCCGCGGCCGAGATCTTCGAAGGCCGCAGCCTCGACTACCTGCTACGCCGACGGGCCGTGATCGACGCCGAACCCGCCCTGCATGAGCGCGAGCTGCGCAAGTTCTCGCTGATGTCCAAGGCCCTGGAGCAGGGCTTCCGCGACCGCGGCGTCGACGACCTGACCGCCCGGCTGGCGGCCGAGATCGCCGTGACAACGTTCCGGATAGCGGTGACCCGCTGGCTCGACCAGCATGGCGACCCCGACCTCCCGGCCACCATCAACCAGACGCTGGCGGCGATGAGGCACCTGACGAACACGCCCTCGACGTGAGCCGAACGACTCGATGGGAGCTCGGGCTTCCGCGGGAAGCACCACTCCCCTCGCAGCCGGCCCCCTGGTCGCATGCTCAAGTCCCTGTTCCGTCAGTAGGGTGAAACAGCGATCAAGCGACCTCCCGGGCAGGGGCACGCCTCCAGGCCACCGGGACGACACGGAGCCGGCGAGGGTGACAGCCAGAGAGGCGGCGTCAATGTCCAGCGGGCAGTTGTACGACACCATCGGAGCCACCTACACCGCGACACGGCGCACCGAACCGCGCATCGCCGCGCAGATCTGGGCCGCGCTCGGCGAAGCCCGGACCATCCTGAACGTCGGGGCGGGCACCGGGTCCTACGAGCCCCCCGACCGCCACGTCCTCGCGGTGGAACCGTCGGCGCTCATGCGTTCGCAGCGCCCCGCGGAGGCGGCGCCGTGCCTGATCGGATCGGCCGAGAACCTGCCGTTCGACGACCAGTCGTTCGACGCCGCGATGGCCGTCGCCTCCATCCACCACTGGCAGGACCCGATCGCCGGCCTGCGCGAGCTGCGGCGGGTCGCTCGCCGCGTGGTGGTGTTCACGCACGACACCAGTGACACCGGATGGCTTCACCGGTTCTGGCTCACCCGCGACTACCTGCCCGAGGTCGCCGACCTCCTTGTCGGCCGGCCTTCGATAACCGAGCTGGCCGATGCGATCGGAGCCCGGATCGAACCGGTGCCCATCCCGTGGGACTGCACCGACGGCTTCTTCGAGGCCTACTGGCGCCGTCCCGAGGCATACCTGGACGAGAACGTCCGCCGCGGAATGTCGGTCTGGACGACAGTCGGCCCGGACGCCGAGCAACGCGCGGTCCACGCCCTCCGCGACGACCTCACCTCCGGCCGATGGCACGAACGCAACCAAGCCCTCCTCGCCCTCGAAGAAGCAGAACTCGGCCTCCGCCTGCTGATCGCCTGACCCCCCCTGCGGCTGGGCGCCATCTCAGACGACTTCTGTCCGCGGCTTGCCGAGTCCTGCCCTCCAGCAGAACTCTCGCTCACGCCGCCGTACCGGCCGTGCCCTGGCTCATCGGCGCAAGCGCTCTGGTCACGCCTCGGCCGCCTGGCAGGCGAGCCACTGCTCTCGGGTGATCGCGTACTCGACCTCACCAAGATCGCTGCCGGGGATCGGCTCGTCCCACTCCATGTGGAACGTACGGACATGCTCCATCCCGAGTGCGGTCATGGTCGCGCGGGAGGCGGTGTTGACCACCATGGTCTCGGCGAAGATGCGGTGCAGCCGGAGATCTTCGAACCCCTGCCGGATGAGCTCGCGGGCTCCTTCGCTGGCCAACCCCTGGCGCCAGTAGCGACGCAGGAGCCGGTAGCCGAGCTCGGCCTGCCCCTCGACCGGCCCTTGGTCGGCGCGCTCCGGCGGCTGCAGGATCCACCAGCCGACGAACCGCCCGTCCACGAACCCGGCCCAGAAACCCAGTCCGGCGACGCGCTCCGCGGCCGCGAGCCGCTGCCCATGGAGAACCTCGACCTCCTCACGGCTGCGAGCACGGCCGTTGCCGAGGTACCGCATGACCTCGGGGTCGGCGTCGAGCGCGATCTCGTCTTCGAGGTGCTCGTCGGACAGGGGAACAAGCTCAATGCGGTCGGTGCGCAGCTTCGCCTGAGACATGCGCCGCATTCTCGCGCACGAGCCACTAGCCGGTCATCCAAGTATCGACCAGCGCTCCCCCCGTCCACGCTGTGCCCACCGATATTCGCATCCGCCCAGGTCGAGCCCCTGTGGGGCTTCGCGTAGCGCACGTGATCTCCTCCCTTCAGGAGAGGGAGACAGATGCGGACGGCGCTTTCGTCGTCGGCGATCGCGCTTTCGCGCCTGTGCGCTCGCATGTCCGCATCGATGCCGGCTCCGGGGGCATGGACAGATCTTTCTGCACGCGATCTGCACGTCTCTGCCAGAGGGTTCTGCACGCGGCCGTGCGAGCATGCCCGACGTGCCCAGATATGTGGTGATCACCGTGTTGGCGTTGCTGGTGGCAAGTTGCGGCTCGGGACCGAAGACCGCTCCCGAGATCGCCGGATACATCGAGACGTATCTGCAGGCGCACCCGGACGTCAAGCGGGTGGCGAAGAAGGGGATCCAGAGCGCCACCGTGGTCATCAAGGGGCAGGACCAGGACATCTCCGCCGATTTCGGCAAGGGCTTTCGCGGACGGCTCATCCAGACGGGCGGTGCCGGGTACATGCAGATGCTCGGGGAGGAGGTGGCGCCGGGTAAGGCCTGGGACAAGATCACCAAAGAGCACGAGCCGTACAACCTGCTGGGCATCGGCTTGCTCACGAAACAGGCCATGACCCTGGTGAACAGCCACCGGGTGCACGCACTGCTGGCGGCGACAGGACGAGCGAGCGGCCCGGCATCCGAAGGCGGGCTCGACCACTACACGGTCACCATCGACATGCGGAAGGCACTCGATGAATTGGATCTCGACGCCTTCCTCAAGGTGTACGACCCGCTGCCGTTCGGGCAGGACACCGAAGACGAATACACCCTGGTCCGGGCCGGCGACAAGGCGGCACAGACGCGGCTTCGCGAGAAGTTACTCAAGGAGTTCGGCGCGCGCACCACGTACGAGCTCTGGCTCGACGGCCAGGGGCGACCGATGCGGCAACGACTGAACGCGAAGACCCCGATGGAGATCACCTTCTCCGATTGGGGTGCTACGACCGTGGCCGCTCCTCCCGCCGATCAAGTCCGGGTGCTGACCTGACAGGACGGCTGTCCTCGAAGGTGCCGAGGGTCGAGCACGGCCGGCAGGCGTCGCCGCACAAGGACATCAGAACGCGGCGTCTGCGCTACCGAGCCGATGCGCAGGCAGGTGACCTGGTCTCATCGCCCACGCAAGCCCTCACACCCGGGTAGCGCCCATCGACGTCCTCCTACGGGCGGCGCCCATCGACGTCCTTCTCCGGCGGCCAGATCCGGGCGTCACACATCCCGGCGTTCCCTCGGCGCTGCTCCTCGAAGCCGACGATCATCGCCAGCGCCGCGTGGGCGTTCATCCTGATCAGGACGCTGGCGTCTCCGGCCGGGTCGATGAACGGTGAGATGACCGGGGAGGCGGCGATCCCTCGACGGCCGAGCCACTCCTGCATGCGCCTGCGCAGCTCGGCGGCCAGGCGGAGCGCCTGGCGGTCGCGATCGGTGAGGTGACACATCCGGCCGCCTCCGCTCAGCTCTCGCCGACGAGCAGCAGGTCGACCCACGTCTCGGGCAGCTTCTCGTCCACGTCGAACCACACGGCCATGCCGTCGCCGCGCCGCCGGGTGATGCCCCACTGCTTGGCCAGCGCGTCGACCAGGCGCATGCCCCGGCCGCTCTCGGCGCCCTGATCGTCCCGCAGCAGCCGCGGCAGGCCGTTGTTCCCCTCGTCCATGACCTTGATGTGCAGGTCCTCGGCGAACGTCCGGACGATGGCCAGGGTGAAGAAGGACGATCCGCTGTACCGGACGGAGTTCGACGACAGCTCGGACACCAGCAGGACCGCGATCTCCGTCGCCGGATGATCGAGCAGCGTCTGCTGCGTGACCTGCCGCGCCTGCGACACCTGATCACCGGTCGCCCGGAACGTCTCCCGCCGGAACGACCGCACCCGCAGTGCCTCCCCCACCACCGGCGGATTCGGCACCAAACTCCACACACCCGGCGCCCCTACCAACTCCCCCACCGCGACGTGCCCCTCCACAGCCCCCGCCTGGTCCATGGTCATCGCCCAGCACCTCCAGATCCGCGATTTTGCTGCGCTAGCAGCAGGCCCGATGGCAAGCTCTACCGAGCGTGACCGCTTGATTACTAACACGCAACCACTATTCAAAAACTTCTGAGAAATCACACCTGATCTCGAGCGAGGAACGCACACCGCAGCCCGTACCACCCGGCATATCAAAATGCGCCAAATCACCCCGAACACCAGAAGGGCCGAATGAAATGCCTCAACGGACGAACCCCACCATCCGGCATCGCAGACTCGCCACCGAGTTGGAGCGTCTGCGCGATGCGACCGGCTTCTCCAGGGAGGAGATCGCCGAACGGCTCGACTGGCACGCGACGAAGGTGTGGCGAGTCGAGAGTGCCCGCTCAGGCATCAGCGTCGGCGACCTTCGGGATCTGCTCGACCTCTACGAGGTGCAGGGGGCACGTCGCGAGGCACTCCTCGCACTCGCCCGACACAGCCGACAGAAGGGCTGGTGGACCGAATACCGCGATGTCCTCACCGGCTCCTACCTCGATCTGGAAGCTCAAGCTTCCACGATCAGAAACTTCGAACCACAGGTCATTCCGGGCCTCCTCCAAACCGAGGCGTACGCCCGAACGGTGATCCGCGCCACGCTCATCACGGACCCCAAGGAAGTCAGGCGACGCACCGAGGCTCGCATGGCACGGCAGCAGTTGCTCACACGTGACGGCGACGGCCCGACGCTGTGGGTCGTACTCGACGAGGTGGCCATCCGGCGCCCCGTGGGCGACAGCGAGACCATGCACGAACAGTTGCAACGACTCATCGACATGAGCGAGCATCCGCGCGTCACGATGCAGGTCATCCGCACCTCGGCCGGCGCCCATCCCGGCCTGTCCGGTCCGTTCGTCATCCTCGACTTCCCGACACCGCAGTTCTTCGCGCCGATCATCTACCTGGAGACCGCGGCGACCGGCCTGTATCTGGAGGAGACGGAAGAAGTAATGCAATATACGCTGATGTTCGACCACCTCCGGGCAATCGCCCTTGGCCCAGCAGAGTCTGTCCGATTCATCCAATCGGTCCAGTCCGGCTTCAGGAGCGAAGAATGAGCACTCGTCGCGACATCGACCCGTCAAGCATCCACTGGCGCAAGAGCAGCTACAGCACAGGCCAGGGCGAAAACTGCGTAGAGGTCGCCCGAATGGCATCGCACGTCGCGGTACGCGACTCCAAGTGTCCCGACGGCCTCATCCTTATCTTGCGCCACCAGGCGTGGAGCGCCTTTCTAGCGAAGATCAAATGACGACGCAGGTCTGGACCTGCGTTCTCGACTGGTCATCATCACACGGCGACCTCGACCCACCCGTTTGCGTAGTACAGGCAGAAAACTACGGTTCGGCCGCTGGCCAGGCGGTCTCCCTGACCAGCGACCACTTCGCTGGCATCAACAGCGACTGGCACACTCCGGACGACGTCGCAGAAGAGATCTTTCCCATCGTGACCTTCCACGGCGACCTGTCTGGCGTGATCGCCTCCCCAGGCCACCACATACTCCGCGGACCAGGGCTGTAGTTCTTCGTACCCGCTCCAGCCGAACCGGCGAACCCGATCAGCGAGGTAGAACAAGGCCGTCCCAGATCCGGTACAGGCCGCGATCGTCGCAGCCCGGCCGTCGCGGAGCTACATCACTTGCGTGCCAAGTCTCGCTGACGAATGCTGCGCACCTGCTCGGCGACGCGAACGGCAGCGTCCTTGGGATTCTCGTGCTCCCACACTCGGATCACCTGCCACCCGGCCTCCGTCAACTTCCGGTCGGTCTCGGCGTCGCGCTCCCGATTGCGGACGACCTTCTCCGCCCAGTAGGCCGCGTTGGTCGCCGACTTCGTGTGATGATCAGGGCACCCATGCCAGAAGCACCCGTCCAGGAACACCGCCAGCTTCGCCTTGGTGAACACCAGGTCGGCGGTGCGCCGTACCTTAGGCAGCGGCCGGACCGAGACACGGTAACGAAGACCGAGGGCGTGCACCGCACTTCGCAAGGCGAGTTCGGGCTTGGTATCCCTCCCCTTGTTCGCCTGCATGCTCTTACGCGCACCCTCGCTCGACGCGCCCACTGGTCTCACAACTGCCATATCTCCACCGTACGAACACGAAACGCCCTACGAGACGAGAAGACTACGCAGCGGGCTGAGCAGCCGTGCCCGTTCGGGCTAATCTGCCTGCAAAGCAGAGGAGTCGCCCATGAGAAGGTTCACCAGCCTGGAGATCTGCGCAGGAGCAGGTGGCCTGGCCATCGGCCTGGAGGCGGCGGGCTTCGACCCGGTGATGCTCGTCGACAATGACCCCCACGCATGTGCCACCCTCCGCACCAACCGTCCCGAATGGGACGTCCAACAACTCGACCTCCTGGAATTCGTAGGCAGCGATCACCCGCAGGTCCTGGATGTCGATCTACTCGCGGGCGGCCTTCCTCGGTTCCCGTACACCATTGCCGGCAAGCAGCCTCGGATCGAGCCAAAATACGACCTACTGCGCGCTGCGATCTGGCTCGCGCTGGAAGTGCGCCCTCGAGCGATCCTGCTGGAGAATGTGCCTGCGCTCGTCAGCGGCGCGAAGTTCACCGAGGTGAGGGAGTTCGTCGAGGCCGAACTCAAGAACAACGCCTACGAGTGCCTCTGGGGCATTCTCGACGCGCAGGACTTCGGTGTACCTCAGCGCCGGGAGCATGGCGTCCTCATCGCGATGCGAGCGCATGACATCGGGGCGTTCCATTGGCCCGAGCCAGTTGGGGGCGCCACCACAGTGGGGGAAGCGCTCTGGCGGTCAATGGCGAGCCACGGCTGGAAGGGTGCGGCAGAGTGGCGACTCGCCGCGAACGAGGTCGCACCGCCGATCATCGGTGGGTCCAAGGACAGAGGGGGCGCAGACCTCGGTCCTACACGAACGAAGAACATCTGGGCCAGGCTAGGGGTCAACGGCGTCAGCATCGCGGATGACGTGCCAGGCCCCGACTTCGTATTCGATCCAGCAGCCGCCCCGCAGGGACTGCCGAAGCTGACCGTGCCCCAGGTCGCCGTGCTGCAGGGGTTTTCTGAGGACTGGGTCATCTCAGGCAGGAAGACGGCACGCTATCGGCAGGTGGGACATGCGTTCCCACCGCCGCTCGCAGCGGCCCTCGGCACGAGTCTCGCACGTGCCCTGTCGGCCCAAGAGGAGACGCTCCAAGCCGACGGCGAAGCATAACCACTGATCGCAGGCCCTGTCCCCAGCCCAGACGAACCCTCTTGCGCGGGTCGATATGGTTACGCCATGACCGCCACGCCCCCCGATCAGATCAACGTCGTCGACTTGTTCGCAGGCTGTGGGGGGTTCACGCAGGGCTTTCACCAGTTCGTCCCGGAAGGCGGCTACAGGTCCCCCTTTCGTACGGTAGGCGCGGTCGAGTGGGATCTGGCGGCGGCCACGACCTACGCCGCGAACTTCGCCACCGAGGCGGGAGGCTTGCGCCGCATCTTCGCGGGCGACATCAAGAAATGGGATCCCGGCGAAGTCCAAGGCGAGGTCGACGTGATCTTGGGTGGACCTCCCTGCCAGGGGTTCTCCGGTTTAGGTAAGGGCGACCCCGACGATCCTCGTAACCGCCTGTGGCGTGAATACATGAAGGTGGTGAAGCGACTTCAACCGAAAATTTTTGTCATTGAGAACGTCGACCGCTTCTTCAGGTCCTCCGAATACGCAGCGCTACAAGTGGCCGCGGCGAACGGCGACCTGAAGGACTACGTGCTTAAGTCGAGCCATCTGGTCGCCGCCGATTACGGCGTGCCGCAGGCCAGGAAGCGGGCCATCGTACTGGCCACGCATCGTGACCTCCTCAAGGAACATCCTGACAGGGCACCGCTCAATCATCCGCAGGCGACTCACGCGGACCCCCGTAAACTGGACGCCTCTCTGTTCATGGGCCCGAATGCCTTGGCCACGTGGGTACCGGTCAGCGCGGTGTTCGGAGTCCCCGGGCGGCCCAATACTCCGGAGGAGCCGGCCACGACGAACCTTCCCGAGGCCCGCTGCGAACTCCTCGGCAAGACGGTTTCGGGCCCATTCAAGACGACCGACCTGCACATTGGCCGTAATCCAACAGAGCTGTCCCTTCTGCGATACAAGGACATCCCTCCGGGCGGCAACCGACATGACATCCGCCCTGATCGTTCCACGGAGAGTTGGCTGAACCACCGCTCCGGCTCGCACGACGTGATGGGCAGGTTGTATCTAGATCGCCCTGCGGTGACCATTCGCACAGAGTTCTACAAACCAGAGAAGGGGCGTTATCTACATCCCTGGGCCCATCGACCCATCACCCACTATGAGGCGGCACTGCTGCAAGGGTTCCCCGAAGACTATCTTTGGTGCGGCAGTAAGGTCGAAATAGCGCGGCAAATAGGGAACGCCGTCCCGGTCGGTCTGGCCAAGGCCATCGCAGGGCGGGTGTACGCATATCTGAGGGCCACCGGTCACGTGGCCGGCCCCGTCTCGGCGACGACGCTGTGATGCCCCTTCATTCGCTCACAGCCGTCCTGCCGCGTACCGGCGCGTCGGCAAAGAGCCGTTCGAAAAGAGGAACGAGGGTCTTCACCGCGCCGAGAGGCGCCCTCCCGTCGTCGGGACCATCAGGCAGGGAGTCCAACGGCACCAACCCGTCCCCCACACTCTCGATCCAGCTTCGATAGGCGTCCGGGTCGGGGTCCGCGTCGGGGGCGATCGCCTCGAACATCAAGGTGGTTCCCGTGACGTTCACGGCCTGGGCGAGCGCGTTCACGTCTCGCCCTGTGCGTACGACCCCCTGTTCCAGCAACCGGATCAAGGCTTGGGCCACCGGCCTATGAAGAATGATCTCCAGTCGGAGGACGGTGTTCAGCACATCCTGGTTCCCACAAGCGGTGACGACCGGCCGGTAGTCGTATCCGTCGCGGAACAATTCGGCCGCCCACCACAGGCGGGCGAATGCCTGGGAGTAGAAGGGGCCCGAGAACCGGTTCCGGTTCACCGTCGGCACCGACTGCTCGCGAGAAGATCTGCCCTGGTGCCGCCAGAAAATGTATTGAGGTGCTACTCGCAGAGCGAGGTGGTTCCACAGACGGTTGTCGGCCGCCTCTCTGCGCGTCAGTCGCAAGGTGGCGTGAAGTCGGGGTGCCAGCCACGCGTCCGCCGCCGTTCGAGGCGCGTCGTCATCGAACCGTTTGATCGCCTCGTCCAACAGATCGCACATGGGCTCAGTGGCCCAGCGTACCTCCGCTGGCAATGCCTCACAGGAACGGTCGATCGCGACGGTCTGAAAGGGCTCGCGTCCTTGAAGGGCCGCGATCGTCAGATGCTTCGCCGCCACATCATCGGGCAGCAACGCGAGGTGCTCCGGGATGGTGCTCATTCGTCTCCCTGTCCGGTACGGCGCAGAGTCCGGAGCAGACCTGCGAGATTACGCGGGACTCGGCCCTGTCGTCCGGCGGCGTGCAGGATGCGCGTCTGTAGATCCCCGCCGTCCCCGACCTGGCGACGGCTTATGATCTCCACCAGGGCGTCGTCCAAGGAACGATCAGGAAAGACGTCCGGCAACATCCGTCGAAGAGCGGACTCCTGCCAGCCACCGGGCCACTGCGGACGTCCGTCCTCCTCCTGCACGGCGTACACGGCCGTGTTGAAAAGGGTCGTCCATACGTCCGCCGCGATCTGCGCGGCGATGGCGTCTCGAACCGGCCTGTCGGTGACGCGGTTGCTTCTCAGCAGGTTCTCCAGACCTTCGAACCCCCTGTTCAGGTACAGCACGGGCATGTCGCCGACCGCCTCCACCAACCACGGGTCCAGACGAAACGGATGAAGATGGGGCTGTCGTTCGTCGGCGAAGTCGGCCCAGACGGTCTTGATGCTTTGGGCCTTGACGGGAGCACGTGCTTGAAGGTCGATGGTCCAGGCGTCGCGGGCCTCACCGATCGCCCGCCCCGCCACCTCCCCCACGGTCCCCACCATGGTGGCGGTCAGATCCGCGCGTGCCACATGACGATCGTGGTAGAGCACCACCTCGCCCACCCAGGAACCCGGAGCGTCCTCTCGAAGACGCGCGGCCGTGCGCACGTTGGTGCGTCGTTCCGACAGCATCGCCAAGCAGCCGATATCGAACCAGGGACCGGACTGGAGCTCCTGACTCGGTACCCGGAGCACCACCGACAGTCGCGCTGTCTCCCAAGTCTCACGTTCCACTCGATGTAGCGCGACAACGCGATTCGCTGAGGAGATCATTGCGAAGGGCAGCGCCACCCCATCGAGTCGCACCTCCCTGACCTCCAGAGAGAGGTCGCCGGCCAGAACCGGGTAGGGGATCAAACGCTTCACCGGCCCCGCTCCTTCGCTCGGACCAGATCGACCTCCACCTTTGTCATCCTGGCCGCGACCGGGTGACTCGCGACGACGCTCACTCCGGTGAACGCCGCGGTTCGGACCCCGGCTGCAAACCTGAGCAAACCGTCTTCGGTGACCTCACACCCGGTCTCGGCGGAGAGGGAGGCCCACTCGGCCTGAGGGCGAGGACCGGACCTGGTGGCGAACCGCAGCACCGGTTCCATCAGCCATGCGTCGTTTCGTTCGGGCAGCCGAACCTCTGCCCTGACGTGCCAGGCGCCCTCTGGGTCGATGGAACCGGTCGCGCTCCGGATCGTGGGGAAGCCCGGACTTCGAGGGGCTGGACGGGGGTCGAGGGTGAGGAGGTCTCGAAGCACCGGAGGCGTGTCGTCGACCTGCGCCTCAACCGGCATGACCGCCGCCCTGAGCCTGTCCAGCATTGCTCGGCGGAAATCGCGTAACCGGCTCGCCGCCCCCCTTGCGTAGCTGGCGGTCAGGTCGTCGGTCTGCTTCCAGTCATTGTGCTCCGGCGGCTCAGCGGCTCTGAGGAACTCCTCGGCCGCCACCGTGACCGGCGTGCTCTCGCCCGTCGCCTCCCCGGCGAGCAGTACCGCCTGGAAACGCGGTGCGCCCAACGGGACGTCACTCACCGCACGTTCCATGACGACCATGCGACTGCTGCGCATACAGACCAGACGATTGGGTTTGTCGTCCTCCTCTGCCGTCGGAGTCACCAGTAGGACCGCCTGATGCTCTGAGGACGGTGCTCGGCCCGCATCTTTGCGTGGAGGAATCGTGAGAGGGACGGTGGCCCTCACGACGTCCTGAGCGTTCGTCATCTCTTCGACGGTGCCGCCATCAAGAAAGGCCTTTACCGCTCGGGACCGAGCAGGCTCGTGATGGTAGGGATCAACGCGCTCCTCGGCGACCACGATACGTCCGTCGCGCAGCGCGACGACGGAGGCCTCCAGGAAGGGGTCGCGGTCACGACCCGCGATCATTGATGCCCAGAAGTTCCGGGCCAGACTGCGCACGAGCACCCCGTGCATCGTCTCCAGGTCCGCTTCCTCGCCGGTGGCGTCATACGCCCCAACGACGAGGAACGAGGTCCCCGGGTCGTTGCTCTCCCTGGTCAGGTAGAGCTCCTCGACGGTCCTCTCGTCCGCCCACCAGGACCGCGCCACCCCTTGATGCTGCGGATCCGCCTCCCCCAACCACGCCGGCCCCGCGTACCCTCGGCCGTCGACCTCACGCCAAGGGAGGTCCAAACGACCGATCAACCGTCTCTCCCGCCGTCCCTCGTGCGGCTCGGACAAGGTGCTGTGCATCATCACGAGCCCGAACTGGCTCGCCGCCCAGAGAGTCGCCTTGCCCAGACCGTACGAGCCGCCCGCCGACCTCCCCTTGTTGCTGTCCAACTGCCGACGGACGACCGCGGCGAACTTGCCGTCCTCGTATTCGGGACCGATCAGGCCGGACGCGTTGTAATCGTCCACTCTCAGCAACAGCAGACGCCTGCTCTCCTGGAGTTCCCGCAGGCCGTTGAGGAGGATCCTGCCGACCTTCTGCCGAGGGTCGGCGGCGGCGGCGAAGTGCTCTTGCAGGTCGTTCCAGCGAATGGCGTCCAGGAAGCGATGAAGCCGCTCTCCCGTCAACTCGTGCAGGACATGGCGGACCCTCACAGGCCGGGTGTTGGACACCAGCCGCTCGTCGAGGCTGTTCTGCGTGGTCTCGCGGGCAAGGACCGCGAGGTCGGATTCGAAGGCGAACGTCGCCGCGTTGCCCAGCTCTCTGCCGCCGTCCGGATGGGCGGGACGGTGATACCAGATGATGGGACCCGCCGAGTCAGGGCTCTCCGTCCTCGTCACCGACGATCCGGAGGCGAGACCGAGGATCTCCTCAATGGCCTGAATCTTCTCCATCCGGGGTTCCGCGCGACCGGTGATCCATGCGGAGACGGCGGCTCGGGTGACGTCGAGTTCGGCGGCGAGGTCGGCTTGGCTCATCCCCTTCCGCCGTAACTGCCGGCCGAGCCAGGCCCCGAACCCCTCAGCCTCGTGCACCCTACGCCTCCTTGACGCTGCTCCCACTTCGCCTTTGACACAGCAGAGTACGTCAAAGGGGCTTTGACAGGACCCTACGCCGCTCTTCACCTATAAGTCCGCCGAACAGGGGTCAGCACGCAAGACCACATGTCCGTTACATCCACTTAAAAGCAAAGATGCCCTGTATTGACAGCACACATCGAACAGAGACGGGGCATTTCCCCAAAGCCGCTTGCGGGAGGTACGTCGAGTCTGGCAGTATCGGCGACGCATCGCCCGGAATGCGGGAGACCCTCGCAACCGCATGGCAACGATCACGCTCAGGAATATGCGGCGTCCGATCACAAGACCCTTATCCGCACCGTGCCGCGGACAAACCTTCCGTGCTCTTCGCTCTTCGGTCGCCTTTGTGACACCGGCCCGAGATATGCCTTCGTCGGGCGAAAACTCTTATCGTCATGCCCGAAGAAAGTCGGTCGACGTTTTTCGGCAGCATGCGACCGGGTACGACTCGTTCACGAGCAGATGTATCAACAGATCGCTTGATGGGACCCCGCCCAAGGAGCCGAACGAACGTGAGCGCCCCCCAGAAGTCCTCTGTCCTCCAGGTCGTCCTGGAGCAGTCGAGGCGAGTACTCGAGACCTACCGCATCGACCCGGGGCTCATACAAGAACACGCCAACGGCGAGCGACGCATCAAAGAGGGCGGGTACGGTGATCGGCAGGTCTATGAACTGGTCCAGAACGGCGCCGACGAGCTTAGGAACGATCCAGGCGGGAAGATCGGCGTCGTCCTGACCAAGCAATACCTCTACTGCGCGAACCAGGGGACTCCGATGACCCCTGATGGCGCGGACACGATCCTCCGGATGAGCGTCTCACGTAAACGTGGCGGTCAGATCGGTCGGTTCGGCGTGGGGATCAAGTCGGTCCTCAGTGTCACCGACTCGCCGCAGTTCTTCAGCCGGGACGACGACAAGAGCTTCGGCTTCGACCGCGAGTGGGCCAAGCGTCAGATCGCATCGGTTCAGCCGGACGCTATCGACGTCCCGGTCCTTCGGATGGCGCAGCCGCTCGACCGTGACAAGGAGACGGCCACCGACCCCGTACTGGCCGAGTTGCTGACCTGGGCCACGACCGTCGTCCGACTCCCTCTCAAGCCCGCCCACGTTGAGCGACTCGCGCGAGACCTCCAACACTTCCCGAACGCGTTTCCGCTTTTCTCCCCGCACGTCGGCGTCGTGGCCTTGGAGGACCGGCGCGGACAAACGCCGACCGTACGGGAGATCTCTCGGGAGATCTCCGGAGACCGACACACGATCACAGTGCGGACGAACTCCGGCAGGAGCACTACCGAGCAGTGGCGCATCTTCACCAGGACGCACCGCCCTTCCCAGCGGGCACTAGGCGAGGCGGGAGAGCTGCATGACCGTCCCGAGGTGGACGTCTCCTGGGCCGTGCCCGAGCGAACAGGCAGAGACACAATGCTGGGCAGGTTCTGGGCCTACTTCCCGACGAACTTCACCACCACGCTTCGGGGAATCGTCAACGCGCCCTGGAAGACCAGCGAGGACCGGCAGAACCTCTACGACGCCAACGCGTTCAACGTCGAACTCATCCAGGTGGCGGCCGAACTCGTGGTCGACTCCTTGAGGCTTCTCGCCGTGGACGACGACCCATGCGCTTATCTGGACCATGTTCCCGCCCGGGGACGCGAGGAGCCACAGTTCGCGGCGACCGGCCTCGTCGACGCCATCTGGAAGTCCGCGATGACACGTCCCACTCTGGTGGACCAGAAGGGCCGCTTCCGGGTCCCCGCCGAGATCCACCTCCACCCGGCGGACCTCCGTCCACACTGGCGCGAGCTCTGGGCTGGTCATGCGGGCCGGCCCGAAAACTGGTGTCACCATTTGGTGGAGAAGACGTCTCACCGCAGGCAGAGCGTCGAGCGGATCCTCCGTGAAGCCAAGATTTCGGTGTCGACCGTACGCGAGTGGCTCGAGGCACTCGTGCAGGACGGGTCGCCCGAAGCCTCTGCACGAGCCATCCTGATCGTCGCGGACATGAAGCGCCTGAACCACGAGCTCGCGGCGGAGGCTCTTGAGGCCGAGATCATCTTGACCGAGTCGAACACTCTTGAGGCCCCCTCCCCCAAGCTCTTCCGGCGCACGATCAACGACCGGCTTTCGGATCAGATGATCTACGTCGACGAACACGTGATCTCCGACGACTCGGTCCGACGGGCGCTCGACGAGCTCGGTGTCCACGAGGCCGACGCCGCAGGACGATTCGCCTCGGTGGTGGAGCAGGGTTTCACCGGCTACGACGACGCACAGTGGACCGCTTTCTGGGAACTGTCGCGTCAGGCAGGGCCGGCCGACACCCTCGCCGCACTACGCGCCGCCCGGATCGACACGACCAAGCTGCTCAAGGTACGGACGGTCTCCGGCGGGTTCCGCCGCATCTTCGACTGTCTGGTGCCTGGCAAAGTCGTTCCTGCGGACGGTTCACGAGATACCGATATCGCCGTCGATGTGCAGTTCCACGCTCCTGACCGCCTCATCCTACGTGACCTAGGTCTCCTGGAAGGGCCGGCGCTCGGCAAGGATCCGCGCCTGGAGCCTTGGTACGAATCTTACGTCGAGAGCAGGTGGAAGGCCTACTGCAGGAAACTGCCCCCCTCTGTACAGCGGCCACAGATGGCGACCATGAAGTTCGAGGGCGCGCCGCCCGCGGGTCCGCTGCACTTCCTGACGGAACTGTCGGAAGAAGGGCGCGCGGCCTTCCTCCAGGAGCTGCCGCGCACCGGACTCGTCAGCACCTGGACGATGCAGGTAGGTCGCCAACAGTCGACGCGACAGGCTGTGATGTCACCGCTGGTCTGGATGGCTCGCGTCCATGGCTGGCTGAAAACCTCCCGCGGGCTACGGCCCGTCACACGCTCGGTGGGCCCGACGCTACGAGAGCACACAGATGTACTGCCGGTGGCGGACCTTCCCACGTCGACAGCGGACGTCCTCAAGCTGCCCGACACTCTCGACCAGATTCGCGACACCCTGTGGCAGAAGTTGGTTCAGGAGGCGGGGGCCAGTGAGGACGACGCCTTCCCCGGCAAGGTCTACGCTCTGCTCCTCCAAGCGGGTGCCGCATGGCCGGACGGTGCCACCACTCGGTGCCGTGTGGGCGGCCTGTGGAGCAGTGACGTCGAGGACAAGAGCATCGCCGTCACCGCCAGTCGCGCGGAATACGAGGCGCTCGTGCGGGAGAGCGTACCCGCACTGCTCGCCCCCTCCGCAGAGGCGGCGCTGCAGATGCGGGAGACCTGGGGGATGCTGTCCCCTACGGACGTGATCCAGAAGGAGCTGCGGTCCGTCCCGGAGACGGACGCGGTTCTGTTGACCGAGGAGTTCCCGCATCTGAAGGCCATGCGCGGTCCGATGGTGGACGGCTGGTCGTTGGTGCGGTGCAGCGAGCTGCAAGAAATCATCAGGACGCCGAGCGGGTCCCGTACCGAACAGATCCCCACCGCGATACAGGTCCAAGACCATACTGTGCTGGTTCTACGGCCGACCGACGACCTCACGGCTCTGATCTCCGTGGACGGGGCACTCAAGCTCGGCCTTGGCCAACTCGGCTGCCAAAAGATCTTGGAGTTGCGGGAGAAGAAGCGCAACAACGAGCGTCTACAGCGTGCGCGACAGGCCGCCGATCCCGCGGACAAGGTTCTGGAACTGGTCGGCCCGGAAGCTCTACGCAAGGGCCTGCCCCAAGGGCTGTTGGAGAGCGAGGAGGCGGAAAGCGGGAAGCCCGTCAACGCCCGCCGTATCGCCCAACTCGCCCATAACGCGTTCGGACCGGACGTCCTGCGCGTCTATCGCAAGGACGTCGAGGCGAACATTCCCGAGGCCGCCGCGAGTTTCCGCGGTGACACCAACTCGCTACGGCTCGTGAACGACCTGGGCCTGTCGGAGTCGTACGCCGGCTCCAAGAGCGAGAACCTGCCCGCCATCGAATCGGTCTCGGGGCCGACCGCCTACCCCCGGTTGCACGACTACCAAGAGAAGCTGGCCGGCAACATGTTCGACCTGCTCACCAGGTATCGGGCTCCGAGGGGCATGCTGTGCCTGCCGACCGGGGCCGGCAAGACCCGCGTCGCCGCCGAGGCGGTGATCCGCGTCATCAAGGAAAGAGGACTGGACGGACGTCCCGTCCTCTGGATCGCGCAGACCGGAGACCTGTGCGAGCAGGCCGTCCAGAGTTGGGCGTTCGTCTGGTCGAAGGTGGGACCGGCGGAGAGGTTGACCATCAACCGGCTCTGGGAGAGCAGAGAGGCCACCGCGATCAAGGAGACGGCACACCTGGTCGTCGCCACCGACGCGAAACTCGAGGTCTGCCTCGACAAGCCTGAGTACGCCTGGCTGCGGGACGCAGCCCTCGTGATCATCGATGAGGCACACGTCTCGACCACGCCTCGCTACACGAAATTACTCTCCCTTCTCGGGATCACGCACCGAGAGTCCGCGCGTCCGTTGATCGGCCTGACAGCCACGCCCTATCGCGGCTTCAATGAAGAGGAGACTCGTCGGCTCGTGGAGCGGTACGGCCGGAATCGGATAGACGAGGGGGTACTCGCACCGAATCCGTACCCCGAACTCCAAGAACTCGGTGTACTGGCGAAGACGGAGCACCGTGAGCTGACCGGAGCCACGATCGAGCTCACCTCGGAGGAGTTGGAGCAGGCGGTCGGCTTCCAGGGCGGCCGTCTGCCGTCCTCAGCGGAGGATCGGCTGGGACGCGACGTCGAACGCAACCAAATGTTGCTCAGGGAGATCGAGGCTCTGCCTCTGGACAGCCCGGTCCTGGTGTTCGCCACCTCGGTCAATCACGCGAAGCTGTTGGCGGCCAAGCTCAACGACCGGGGCATTCGGTCCGCCGCCATCGACTCCGCCACCCCCAGCGCAGACCGGCGAAGCCGCATCGAGGAGTTCCGCAGCAAGAAGATCCGTGTCCTCACCAACTACGCGGTTCTCGCACAGGGATTCGACGCCCCCGCCACCGAGGTCGTCATCGTGGCGCGGCCGACCTTCAGTCCGAACGTCTACCAACAGATGATCGGCCGTGGCCTGCGCGGTCCCAAGAACGGCGGCAAAGAGACCTGCCTGATCCTCGATGTGGCCGACAACATCACCAACTATGACAAAAAGCTCGCCTTCACGGAGTTCGAGGACCTGTGGAGACGGTCATGAACGAGGTTTACGCCGCGAGCCCGACGCTCACCGCCGAGCAGCAGGCCGTGGTGGACCAGCCTGCCGACGCACGGATGCTGGTCACCGCGGGCGCCGGGGCCGGCAAGACGCACACACTCGTCCGGCGCTTGGACCGACTGGTGCAGGTCGAGGACCTGAGTGCCGGGGAGATTTTGGTCCTCACCTTCTCGCGGGCCGCGGTACGAGAACTGCTCGACCGGCTCGGGCACCATGGGGACGCCGCACGTCATGTGCGGGCACAGACCTTCGACTCCTGGGCATTGGACCTGCTCACCCAAGTCGATGCCTCCGGTGACTGGCCGAGCAGGTCCTTCGAAGCCCGGATAGACGGAGCCCGTCAAGCCATCGACAACGGGCTCGCCGACGACCTTTACGAGGAGGACCTCCGCCATGTGGTCATCGACGAGGTACAGGACCTTGTCGGCGCGCGTCGCGACCTGGTCGAGGCACTGCTGGACCGCTTCGACTGCGGCTTCACCGTTGTCGGCGACCCGGCTCAGTCGATCTATGGCTTCACTGTTCGCGACCCTGCAGAGCGCGCCGGTGAGACGAACCGGTTCTTCACCTGGCTACGAGCCGTGTGGGGCGAGGACCTCGTGGAACTCGAACTCACCGAGAACTTCCGCGCACGCACTTCGGAGGCAAAGACGGCCCTGAGGTACGGCCCCGCTTTGCGGGCACTCAGTGAAACGGCCGTCGAGGCAGGACAGGAGCTTTATACCGAGCTGCGATCGACCCTGCGGGACGGCTCGCTCAATATCGGTGTGGTGAACGAGCTCGTCCGGGACATGCTCGTAAGTCATGACGGCACGACCGCGATTCTTTGTCGCACCAACGGACAGGCGCTCGTCATCTCCGAGCAACTGCACGCCACCGGTGTTCCCCATCGCGTACAACGGTCGACGCAGGACCGGGCGGCCCCCGCCTGGCTCGCCCTGTTGCTCATGCGGCACGAAGGTTCCAGACTGAGCCGCTCCCAATTTCATGATCTGCTCACCGGTCCACCGATGGTAGGGGCGGAGGCACCCGACCGTCTGTGGCGGCTCCTGTCCCGCATGGCCTCTCTGCGGGGAGGCGAGAACAGCCTCGATTTGCAGAGATTGCGAGCGGCCCTGGCCGCCCGCCGGCTGCCCGACGAGCTCACTGCGCAACCGGCCTCTTCGCTGGTGGTGTCGTCCTGTCACCGGGCGAAGGGCCTGGAATTCGACCGGGTCCTGATCGTCGATCCCGGCCCGCTTCCGATCCGAGTCCCACAGAAGCGGAGGACGAAACGTGCTGTCCACGAGCTGGACCCGGCGGAGGAGGCACGCCTGATGTACGTGGCCATGACCCGGCCGCGTGAGGAGCTGTACTGGCTCGACGCGCTGGACATGCGGCACATACGAGTGGACGACTCGACTGACCGCTGGGCGCGGTACCACTTCCAGTACTGGCGACGCGGCGGCCTGGAGATCATCGGCGGTGACGTCCATTCCGAACAGCCGGCCGGTATGCGGGATTTCGCCGCGAACGCGGCCGAAGTGCAGGACTACCTGAGCACTAAGGTCGCCCCGGGTGACGAGGTCCTCCTCCAACGGCTCGGCCACGACACCCTCCACCTGGAGATGAGTCCGCCGTACCTGGTCATGCACGACGATCACCCGATCGGGACGGTCTCCGATCGTTTCCGACGCCATCTGTATCGCCATCTCCAGACGTCCAAAAACTACGTCCCACAGAACTGGCCCTCCTCGATCACCGGCATACGCATCGACGCCGTAGAGGCGGTCGCCGGGAGCCACGCCGCGGGCATCGAGGTGGGTCTCGGTGCGCACGGGGTGTGGCTCGCCCCGCGTCTCGTCGGTCTTAGTCACTTCACGTGGGACAAGAAGGTCCAAGAGGAGCACGATGATGTCGAAGCATAAGGAGCACTACCGTTTCCGCACCAAGCTGGTGGAACGGCTTCAGCTCGACCTGCTGGGTCCGGCCGGCGGCGTAGACGAGGTGCTGACGGACGCTCCGGTCACCGCGTACTCCGCCGGAGTGCTCTTTCCGCGGCGCACCGACGAGGAGCTCCTGGCGGTGGCCGCTGCCGAACTGGACGTGGATCTGGCGTCGGCGACGCTCGCGGCCGATGAGAAACCCGACATCGGCGTCTCCTTGGCCAATCGACAGACCCCCTCGTCCATGGGCCTGACCTTCGCCGTTGCCCCCTCGGTCTCCCACACCATCACGGTGTCCGTCTCAGTCGCCATGTACGACCCGGTCGACAAGGAGGGACGACCGGTCGAGGCGAAGCGGGCCGCCCGACGGACCACCGACGAACAGGACCTGCGGTGGAAACGCCGCACACTGGACCTTGCTCCGGTCACCATGGACATCACCGAGCCTCGGTCTCCGACTGTGGAACTGGCAGCGGGTACCGAGCTGCGGATGCGGATCCGGCCGGCGGATCCGGCCACTGGAGCGGTCTCGATCACCGTCGCCCTGGTCAACGACCGTGAGATCGGCAGCTACGACCTACAGGACGCGCACTGTCTGTTCCAGCCGACCATCCGAGTGGCCGGCCCACCGGGGACGAAGGCCCTGGTGGAAAGACCGGTTCCCGTCGGAGCGGACGAGCTGGAGATGCACGTCAACCGCCTCTTGTACCGACACGTCCCGACCTTCGCCATCGGCCATGGATGTGCTGCCGACTGGGACTGGACACCGCCCACTCCCCGGTCAGAGGAACTGCTGAGCGGCCGGCCTGGTGCGGTCGAGGCGGTGTGGACGGCATTCGTCCCCGCCAAAGAGGTCCTGCTCACCGACTCCAACCGCGATATCGACGTCTCTGGGCTGGAAATGGCCCGCCTGGGTGATGCCTCACCTGACGAGATCGTCGCCGCGTTGCGTGGTCTGGTGGAGGGATACCGATTTTGGATCGCCGAACGCGCGGAGGAGGCACGTCTGCTGCGCTCGACGGAGTTCGGCCAGGCCGCCGCAGAGCAGATCGTGCACTGCGAGAGCGCCTGCGACCGAATGACGGCGGGCATCGAGATGCTCCGTCGTGACCCCGATGCCATGGCCGCCTTCAGGTACGCGAACGAGGCGATGGCCCAGCAGCGTGGCCGGACGAGCTGGATCAAAAATGGCCGCAAGGGTGAGGTTGTGCTCGACGGACGATGGCGTCCGTTCCAGATCGCCTTCCTGTTGCTCTGTCTGGAAGGCATCGTCGATCGCAACCACCCCGACCGGGATATCGCCGATCTGCTGTGGTTCCCCACGGGTGGCGGTAAGACCGAGGCGTATCTCGGGATCATCGCGTTCACCGTGTTCCTCCGGCGGTTGCGCAGAGGGGAGGCGGGAGGCGGCGTCACCGCCTTGATGCGCTATACGTTGCGGCTGCTCACTCTGCAGCAGTTCGAGCGTGCCGCCGCCCTCATCTGCGCGATGGAGGTCAGGCGCCGCGAGCGTCCGGCGGAACTCGGCCGAGAGCCCATCTCCATTGGCATGTGGGTCGGTGCGGCTGCCACTCCGAACAAGCTCAAGAACGCCGCCGTCGCCATCGAGAAGTTACGCAAGGGCGATGAACTGCAGACCGAAAACCCGGTACAGCTGCGCAACTGCCCTTGGTGCGGTACCGCCATGGACGCCTGGCACTACGAGGTCGACGTGGAGATCTCGCACATGCGGATCTTCTGTCCGAACTCCGCCTGCGACTTCCATGCCGCATTACCCGTCCACGTCGTTGACGAGGCGATCTATCGGACGCGTCCGACGCTGATCATCGCCACCGTCGACAAGTTCGCGCAGATCGCCTGGCGGCAGCAGGTCGCGTCGCTCTTCAACCGCGACGGCGGTGCCGAGATCGACCCTCCCGACCTGATCGTCCAAGACGAGCTGCATCTGATCTCCGGCCCTCTAGGGAGTCTCACCGGTCTTTACGAGACTGCGGTCGACACCGCCGCGAGGCGGCCGAAGGTCATCGCCTCCACCGCGACGATCCGAAGGGCAAAGGAACAGGGCCGGCAGTTGTTCGACCGGGAGGTGCAGCAGTTCCCCCCGGCGGGGTTGGACGCTCGCGACTCCTGGTTCGCGGTCGAGACCCCGGCCGACGAAAAGGCCTCCCGGCTCTATGTCGGCCTCTTGACCCCCAACATGAGCCAGGCGACCCTGCTCGTACGCACCTACGCGGCCCTTCTTCACCACGCGGCGCAGATCAAGGGTGACGACAGCGTCCGCGACGCCTACTGGACCCTCGTCGGATACTTCAACAGCCTTCGACTGTTGGCCGCGGCGGAACTACAGGTCCTGGACGACGTCCAGGACCGGCTGCGCCTGCTCGCCGAGCAGCACGGGCACCAACTGCGCCTCACCGATCCGCCCTCCGAACTGACCAGCCGGGTGAAGTCCAGCGAGATTCCCAGACGGCTCAAGGATCTGGAACGCGGCCTACCTAACGACGACGTCCTCGACAGCGTGCTCGCGACGAACATGATCTCCGTGGGTGTGGACGTCGACCGCCTAGGTCTGATGGCAATCATGGGCCAACCGCAGACCACTGCCGAGTACATCCAGTCCAGCAGCCGGGTGGGGCGTCAACACCCCGGCCTGGTCGTCATGATGTTCAACGCGAGTCGCTCTCGGGACCGTTCGCACTACGAGAGCTTCGTGTCCTACCATTCGGCACTCTACCGACAGGTCGAGTCCACAAGCGTGACCCCGTTCTCCGCCCGTGCACGCGACCGCGCCCTGCACGCCGTACTCGTCGGAATGGCACGGCTGCTTCACCCCGAACTGCGGCCCAACGAGGCGGCAGGGCGCGTGCGCGATCACGAGGATCTGCTCAGAGGGCTCAGGAGGCGGATACTAGAACGAGTCACCGCGATCGCGCCTGAGGAACTGGACGGTACGACGGAGGACATCGACGACATCATCGACATCTGGCTCGACCTGGCTCAGGGGAACCCGGATCTGGTGTACGAAGCCAAGCGGACGTTCAAGCGAGGTGACCGACGCCCACCGGATATCGCTCTGCTGCGCAGTCACTCCGACGAAGACCTCGATGACGCCTTCCCGACCCTGTGGAGCCTGCGGGACGTCGATGTCGAATCAGACCTCTACCTGGAGAAGTGACATGGCCCTGCGTAATGGACGGACGAGACGCCCCGGTGGCCGGCAGAACGGTGACGCCGAGGTGACGAGCACTCCGGTCGGCGCGGTGCGGCGCGGTCAGATGATCAACACGTACGGCGTCGGCGCGATGGTCGCGCTGGACGACCGCTCCTACATCATCAGTGGACTTGACACCTGGAAGGTCCGGTCCTCGGACGCCATCTACGAGCCTCGACTCGAGAGGTGGATGGACGTCTCGCACTTTCAACTCCCACCGGTGGACAATCCTTCGTCCGGGAACGGCGTCAAGATCAGGTTATTTCCCGAGGTGTACTCCTGCCCTGACTGCAAGATGCTGCAGGAGTACAGGAGGTTCGGTTCCCCGGCCGGCAAGAACCTCTGCGGCGCATGCAAGCGGCCGCTGGTGCCGTCCAGGTTCGTCATCGCCTGCGAGAACGGCCATCTCGACGACTTCCCCTACTTCGAATGGGTGCACAAGAAGACCTCGCCCGTCGAGACGGCATCCGACCGCGGCCATCGGCTCAGCCTGCACAGCTCGGGACGCACCGCGTCATTGCGCTCCGTCATCGTGAAATGCACCTGCGGCGTGCCTCCCGTTTCGCTGGAGGGCGCCTTCGGTGCGGCCGCCATGAACGCCCTGGGCATCAGATGCAGAGGGCGCCGGCCGTGGCTCGGCCGTGACGCCGACCAAGGTGGCTGCACGGCCGTACCGCGTACATTGCAACGGGGCTCATCGGCGACCTGGTTTCCCATCAATCGCTCGGCGTTGTCCATACCACCCTGGTCAGAAAGTCTCCAACGTCTGATCAATCCGCATTATCAGACGCTCAAAGACCAACTGGACGATGGGAACTCCAGAGCCTCGATCCTCAAACTCGTCAAGAACCTGGGGCTGGTGAGCGACGGCCGCTTCACTCCCGAAAGGGTGTTGGCGGCCGTCGAGAAACGTCGAGACCTGCAAACGGGTGACCGCCCTGATGAGCATGAAAGTTTTGAGCCTGCGAACAGGCTCCGCAAGGAAGAGTATGAACAGCTTTACTACGGCACCGGCAAGGTCGAGCGGGGAGACTACTTCGAGTGCGTTCCGCCTGTCGACCCCTCGGTTCCTCTGCCTTACGGCATCGAGCGTTCGATGCTCGTGAAGCGTCTACGTGAGGTCCGGGTGCTCGAATCCTTCACCCGAGTCCAGATGCCGGTCCAGGGGGCAGAGGACATCCGCAATGCTGCGCTTTCGCGGGGAGATATCGACTGGTTGCCCGCGATCGAGGTCAGCGGTGAGGGGGTCTTTCTGGCCGTCGATGAGAAGAGGCTGCGGGAGTGGGAGAGACTCCCAGGTCCAGTACAGCGTGTTGGCCGGATCCGAGACAACCACACGGCACTTCTACGCAGGCGTGCGGTAATGTCGGGCGATCCGACAGTGGTGACCGACATCAACTCTCCTCTCCGCCCTCGCTACGTACTTCTGCACACCCTGGCCCACATCCTGATCAACGAATGGACACTGGAGTCCGGCTACCCCGCCGCTGCTCTGCGGGAGCGGCTGTACGTCTCCGACAACATGGCCGGCGTGCTCATCTACACCGCCACCAGCGATTCCGAAGGAAGCCTGGGCGGGGTGGTGAAGCAGGGGGATCACCGGCAGCTGTACAAGTCCTTGGAATCGGCGCTCGCCCGCGCCTCGTGGTGCTCCCAGGACCCACCGTGCATGGAATCCGAGGCCCGTGGGGTCGACAGCCTCAACCTGGCCGCGTGCTACGCATGCGTCCTTCTCGCCGAGGTGAGCTGCGAGGCCGGCAACGTCTTCCTGGATCGAGCGCTGCTCATCGGGACCCCCGGTGACCCGTCGACGGGTTTCTTCAACAAAGAGTGACATGGATGGTCCCGGCGACATCCGGCCTGACGACCGGATCAGGCATCGGGGGACGGCGCCGGAGAATCGACGGGCTCCTGTCACCATGGTCGGCGACAACGCCAGATGGAACGTCCGGCGTTGTCGTCGCCCGCTCAACGTCGGGCTGTGCTATGCCTCACGATGCCAGTGCTCAGTAATGGCCTCGACCTCCTGCCGAGTGAGGCGAGCAAGCTGCAGCGCACGCGGCGCCTCGCTTCCCGTGGGCCTGAATAAGGCGTTGCCGACCCCCAGATACTCGGCACCTGTCTGTTCCACCACGTGAGTGCTCATCTCGGGTGTCGCCATGGAACATCCGAGTCTTGCGGGCACGTAAGCCTTGATCCGATTCGTGATGGTACGTCGATCTGGCTTGTGGGCTCGCAGCACGACATGAATGCCGACGGCGCGCCCCAGTCGTGTGAGCTGTACGACGAAGCTCTCCACCACCTCGGGCGCTTCGCTCATCGACAGCCCGAGTTCTTCAACGACCACAAGGACGTCCGGGTGCGGCGTGTGGCGGTCTCCTAGTGAGGTCAGGGGAGCGGGAACACGACCCGCGCCGACCTCCCGGTTGTACTGCCGAGTGGTGCGGCAGCCAGCGGTCGCGAGGTCGTCGTAGCGTCGGTCGAGTTCCTCGGTCAGCCATCGCAGGGCCTCGACCTGGCCCCGAGGAGTCACGACAAGCGGCTCGATCAAGTGCGGGAGGTCTACGAACGCCTCAAGACGGCCGGACACCGAGCCTAAGAGGAGCATTCGCAGCTCGTCCGGTGTCGCCTGGACAACGGCCGAAGTGATGATCGTACGAAGTGGGTCGGTGATGAGCAGACCCGGGTCACCGCCGATCAGCAGGTGCGGCGATCTGACGACGTCCAGGCCGACCGCATCCCCACCCACCTCCCTACCGAGGCCCAACATCAGCCCATGTCTTGCATCCGGCGCTCGCAGTTCGCGATGAATATCACCCAGGCTGACGAGGTCCGCCTCGACGTGAGGCACCTCTACTCCGACCGCCTGGACTCCGGGCAGTGGCGAACTGGAGTTCAGCCCCGGTAGGAGGCGTACATCGCCGGCTCCAACGGCCGCGGCGATAAGGTGTGCGATGGCCGTCACCTCGTCCGGCCTCGTCGTCGGTCCCAGACGGATCTCGTAACGGGTGAACGAAGGGCCTCTGTTGTAGCCGGATACGGTCGCGTCCAGGCGGGCCGACATCAACAACTCGCCGATCGCCTTCATCCCGATCTCGTCCGCTTCCGTTCTCCGCCTTCCCGGCGTACCGGACCTGAGGATCTGGAGAGAAGGCAGCACGTATCCTCGCGGGGACCTACCTGGAAATGAGGCCTCACTTTCTCCCGCACTGGTTCGGGAGGGATCACGAGTTCGCTCCCGCTGCGAGCCGCGCCGCCTCGCGTCGACGCGTTGAGCGATCTCCTGAGCGTATGGCCGGTCGCCCGGCTTCTTGGCGATCATCGCCAGGACGAGTTCCTCCAGCCAGAAGGGGATCTGTGGGCGGATCACTCTGGGGCGGGTCGGAGCGGAGTGCAGGTGCTTGTACATCAACTGCTGGGGGTTGCCTTCGAAAGGCAGCCGCCCTGTCAACAGCTCGTACACGGCAATGCCCAGAGAGTAGACATCGGCTCGCTCCTCCAGGCGCCCCTCGAACTGCTCTGGAGCCATGTAAGCGGGGGTACCGATGCCCGAGGTTCCCCTACCTCCGAATGATTGCACCATCCTGGCGACACCGAAGTCGCAGATCTTGGTGCTGTCGCCGTCGAGAATGATGTTGGCCGGCTTGACATCTCGATGGACGACGCCCGCAGCGTGGGCCGCGGCGAGTCCTTCTGCCACCTCCGCGAGTATCGTCAAGACGCGCTCGACGGGTAACCCGCCGAGGAAGCGCCTCATCACTCTCGCCAGGTCTTCGCCACCCAGCAGCTCCATGACGAAAAAGAGCCGTCCCTCGTGCTCTCCGGCGTCGAAGACGTCGACGATGTTCGGGTGCGAGAGGGCCGCGACGATCTTCGCCTCGGCCACGAAGCGCTGCACCTTGCGCGGCGTATGGGTCACCTGGTCGCGCATGAGCTTCACCGCCACGGCTCGCTCCAGTCGAAGGTCGAATCCCTTCCATACCTCCCCACCGGCACCCGCACCGAGGATTGCGTCCAGCCGATATCGACCGCCAAGCTTCTCTTCTTGCGGCAATGAGATGTTCCTCCGTTCAACATGACCGGCCACTCCTGGGCGATACAGCGGCCATCATTCGGCCACCACATCCGCGAAAGCATGAGAACTACGACAGGGGATTAGAAGGCGTACAGTGCAGCGAACGACCGAGCCCACATGAATCCTCCAGGGCTCTCGTCCATCTGATTTCATCCGCCCAGCACATCACCCTCTCAACTGGAACGGAACTCCCCTGCGGACAATGAAGGCTGAATGGCGCATGGCCCAGGTAGGAACGTCAGGCCGAGTCCAAGAAGAATCCAGAAAGTACCACGCCGAACCGAATCCCACAATAGGCGAGATGGCACTCATTCCCCGATGAGGGAGGAAGCACAGAATACCTCCCGCTTTGCGCGCCATAGGGAGCTTAGTCCGTTTTGACACAGTTTCATGCAACATCCCCACAGACCAAGGGGATAGGTCGTTGAAATTTCAATCAATAGGATTGCCTCGGCTCGTTCGAATCTCTGCACATTACCCACAACACACCATCCCCGCAAGCTCTCTGCGCTCGCCGGGAGCCGCGATCTCCCAAAAAGGACAAACGCCGCTATAGGCGAATCTATTGGAACTTATACGCATCTTTTAGTCCGGGCTAGACCTACCGACGATCAACGGATACCTTCTTCTTCAGCTTCACCGCTTGGCTTCCGGTAGCGATCCGAACCGGGCGTGGCCGCGATGCAAGGCCATAACGGGGGGAGGAGAGGAAGGAATGCTCGACCAGGAGGAAGATCCTCCGAGTGGGCAAGGCGAGATCTGCGTGCTGGACGCAACGGTCTGCATCCATTTCGTGGGTGCAAATCTGCAGTCGATTCTGATAGACGCCCTTGCCGGGGCGGGACTGGTGTTAAAGGTCCCAAAGGAGGTGTGCGACGAGGTGGCTGGTCTCGGCCGCAAATATCCGGAGTTGCGGCAACGTTGGGCGAAGCTCGAATCCAGTCGATGGATTCACGTCTTGCCTCGCGTAGAGCTCGCGACCGCCCATCCCAGGGTGATCGAGGTGATCGAGGACATCCGTGGGCTTGAACTTGAACAGGCCCTGAGCATCAGGCGAGACCTCGGCGAGTTGATCGTGATAGCACATTGTGTTCACCTCGCCGAACAGGGGCAGGAGGTCATGGCGCTCATTGACGACCAGGGCGGTCAAGGACTGGCCGGTCGCTGGGGAGTTGAGGTACTCACGATCGAGGATGTGCTCCATCTGGCCATCGACAAAGGCCACTTCCCCACACTTTTCGCCCTACGAAGTGCATACGAGCGACTGCGTAATTACGGCGACGGGATGCTTCCGTTGGAAATCAGCGGACTTCTGGAAGCGCACAAACAATGGGCGGCGGAGAAGTCCAAGCAGGACGGACCCATCTGAAACCGAGCTACCCATTCATTTTCATCCGTCTTGTTCGCCCCGCAGAGGATGAACGTCGGTATCATCTGGCCATCACATGGCACGTTATTATCAGGGTTCCTGCTGCGGACCCCCTCGCGTACCCCTTCGCGTCAACAGTCTGTCGAGGTTCACTCGCCGAATTTGTGGAGGTTCTGGTACCACGCCCGCCGCCGTCAGCGCCGCTTCCGTTGCCGCCACGTCCCGACCTTCGAGTTCGGCCAGCACGCGAACGCCGAGCTTGCCCCTCTTGTAAGCCGACATCGCCCTCTCAAGTACTCGACGTGGCGGGCGGGCCTTCCGGCTGCCCTCTTGTTCACGGTCGTACTGGGGACCCCACCCGTAGCGCCATGCCAACTGTGCGCCGCTCGGGCCGCGCAACGCCTCCACTTGCCGGCAGGTCATCAAATTCATGCGTTCCAGCTGAATGAGGATGACCATCAGGCTCACCCCGAAATGCCGGGCAAGGAACGCACAGGTCCGCTCGTCGACGATACGCTCTTCCCGTGAGTCGTCCATACCGAGCCACGCACTGATGCCATCGTGCGGAGCAAGGAGGTGACGTGCAAAAGCATCACAGCGAAGCTCGGCCGGTGTCCGGCTTCCATCCAGCAGGTGAGCCTCGGTGCCGTCGCCGAAAAGCAGGTGTCCTAGTTCATGGCAGTAGGTGAAACGCTGCCGCTCGGCCACCGCGCTCGTCCCTACCGCAACGAGGGTGACACTGCGGGTCGGATCAATGAGGGTGAACCCATCGACTCCAGAGGGAAATTCGACCACGGCGGTATCGACTCCGGTGAGCCGCTCCACCAACTCGGCCGGATCGGCCAATGGCGCTCCGCCCAAGTCGAGCGTCCTACGCACAGACAGGGAGAGTTGACGGCCCTGCTCCTCGGCCGTCTGAGCGGAATCGGGAAGCGGCAGGTCCGCCATGGCTGCACGGGCGGCCTCGATTCCTCGGGACTGCTCGTCGGCGACAAGCCGATCAAGGCGGTCATCCAGGATGAGTATGTCGACGGCACGCCGCAATGCCTCCTCGTACGCCTCACTGTCGGCCCCTGCCATTCGCGCCGCCACACGTACTCGGGTCAGCACATGGTTGCCCGAGGTCAGTTCTCGAAGCGGAATCCCCATGGCGATCGCCAGACGATCAAGTTCGGCGATCGTGAGTGTCGGCCGAGTCCCCAACTCGATGCGGGCCAGGGTCGGCTGCGAAATGCCGGCACGAACAGCAAGGTCACGTTGGGTGAAGCCCGCACGTTCGCGCTCCCGCTTCACCCGCGCGCCGATCTCTTGCAGATCCATCGACATCCTCCCTCCGTGAATCAATGCTAGCGGTTTGATTCAGAGGATGCCATGAGGTCCGGCCGCAGGCCCGACAGACGCCAGCGCTTAAGGGACACCCTTCAGTTTGAAGCGTCGACCTGGAACCGAGTTCTTGCAGTCGCGAGCCGTTCTGACGTCGCCTGGCAACGGCCACCACATGTGGCCGAGCTGTTCGACGGTGTGACGCGCGCGCACTTCGACCGGCTCGGGGTCAGGGCCGGCTCGCGCTGCTGGGAGGTGGGGGCCGACGGACGCAGTGTCCCCGAAGCGCTCGCGACGGCCGTCGGTCCGACCGGGCACGTGCTGGCCACGGACATCGACCCGTCGTGGCTGAAGGCGGGCGACGGGTACGAGGTGCGCCGGCACGACGTCGTCGCTGATCCGCCCCCGGAGCCGGGCACATTCGATGGCGCTACGGCCCGGCGGCTGGCTGTTGGTCGAGGACGCCGATACCGCTCTGCAGCCACTGGCGTGCCTGGACGACAGCGGCCCTGCGCAGCGGCGGGCCAACCGGCTGCGCGACGCGGTCCGGGAACTACTGACGCGCCGCGGCGCGGACCTGCGCTACGGCCGGACGCTGCCCAGGGCATTGCGTGAGGCGGGCTTGGTGGACGTCGCCGCGGCGGGCTCGTTCCCGGTCGGCGGGCCGGTCTGCGACCGGTTGGAGGCGGCGACCATACGGCACGTGCGCGGCGAGCTGCTCGCGGCCGGGTTGGCCGACGACGCCGAGATCGACGCGCACCTGG